>CAZQPP010000193.1:0-13956 GCA_964594295.1 uncultured Myxococcales bacterium
TTTCCGAGCTCTACATTCTCTTTCCTCCTTCCCAGGCTTGACCTGGCGCACTAGCTGTTAGCTGTCTGCCCCGAGCTACTGGCCAAGGTCGAAGGAACGAAGTAATCCGGCTAACGGCTAACCGCTAACGGCTAACCGCCCAGCGATGCATTCCGAGACGCCAGTGTCGGGATGCAGACCATGGAGCAAAAGACATGCGTCAGAGGCTTGCAGCACACCTCGAGGCGGCCTTGCGCCGCGCGGTGGAGACGGGCGCGCTCCCCGAGCTGGACCCGTGGCCGGCCGTCATCGTGGAGAAGACCCGCGACCCCGCGCACGGTGACTACGCCTGCGGGGTCGCCATGGGGCTGGCGCGTGTCGCCAGGCGTGCGCCCCGCGCGATCGCCGAGGCCATCGTATCGAGCCTGCCCGAGGGAGCCGCTGAGCTGGTGGCCGGAGCCGAGGTCGCCGGGCCCGGCTTCATCAACCTGCGCCTGACAGACACCGCCGCGAGGAGCCTCGTGCGCGAGGTGAGGGAGCACGGCGAGGCCTACGGCAGCGCGGCGCCTGCCGAGGGAGCGCCCGCCGTGCTCGTCGAGTTCGTCTCGGCAAACCCGACGGGGCCGCTGCACGTCGGGCACGGCCGCGGGGCTGTCTACGGGGACGCGGTGGCCTCCCTGCTCGAGGCCGCCGGTCACCGGGTGGAGCGCGAGTACTACGTCAACGACGTGGGCAACCAGATGGAGATGCTCGGCCGGAGCCTGCACGCCCGGGTGCAGCAGTCCCTGGGGCTCGACACTCCCCTCCCGGAGGACGGCTACAAGGGCGAGTACCTCCTGCCCCTCGCGGAGAGCTTCGCCGCCGAGCACGACGAGGCCCTGTGCCGCGGCAGCTTCGAAGACGGAAGGGAGGACTTCATCTCCTACGCCCGCGAGGCCGTGCTGGAGACCATCCGCCGCGACCTCGACGATCTCGGAGTGAGCTTCGACACCTGGTACCGGGAGCACAGGCTCCACGACTCGGGGCGCATCAAGGCCTCCGTCGACTCTCTGCGCGCGCGCGACATCATCTACGAGAAGGAGGGCGCGCTCCTCTTCCGCACCACGGACTTCGGAGACGAGGAGGACCGCGTCGTCATCAGGGCGGACGGGAGACCGACCTACTTCGCCGCCGACATCGCCTACCACATCGAGAAGCTCGAGCGCGGCTTCGACCTGGCCATCGACGTCTGGGGTGCGGACCACCACGGCTACGTGCCGAGGGTGAAGGCCGGCCTCGAAGCCTCCGGCGTGGACCCGGATCGCTTGGAGATCCTGATGGTCCAGTTCGTCACCCTGGTCAGTGGCGGGACCCAGCTCAAGATGAGCACCCGCTCCGGCCAGTTCTGCGAGCTCCGCGAGCTCGTAGAGGACGTGGGCTCCGACGCGGCGCGCTTCTTCTTCCTCATGCGGCGCTCCGAGAGCCACCAGGAGTTCGACCTCGAGCTCGCGAAGGCGCGCTCCCTCGACAACCCCGTCTTCTACGTCCAGTACGGCCACGCCAGGCTCTGCAGCATCCTGCGAAAGGGCGCCGAGCAGGGCGTCCGCCCCCCTGAGGGCCCGCCGGACGAGGTCCTCGAGGCCCTCACCCTGCCCGAGGAGCGCGCGCTCTGCCTCGCGATGTGCGAGTACCCCCACGTCGTGGCACGCGCGGCGGACGCCCGTGAGCCCCACCAGGTGGTCTTCTACCTGAACGACACCATCAAGGCCTTCCACTCGTACTACACGCGCTACAAGCACACCGAGCGGGTGCTCGACGCCGACCCACAGAAGGCCGCGGCCCGCCTGACCCTCGTGGACGCGCTGCGCGTCGTCATACGCAACGGGTTGTCATTGCTCAGGATCTCCGCACCCGAGCGCATGGAGGCGCCGGCCCTGGAGGAGTGAGTTGTCCCTGCGGCGCTCTTCCCCGTAGAATGCTCGCGGGGAAACGGCCGACAGAGATGCCAGAATCGGAGATTCCAGACACGACCGAGATCGCTGACGAAACGCCGGCTGATCGCAAGCTGCGCACCCTGGTCGTCGACGACGAGCCGGCCGCGCAGCGTGTGATGGTCCACATGCTCGCCAGCGAAAACCTCGAGCTGCGTACCGCCGGCGGCTGCCGGGGCGCGGAGGCGGTCTTGGAGGACGGCTTCGCGCCCGATCTGGTGGTCAGCGACTACCGCATGCCGGACGGCAACGGCATCGAGCTGCTGCGCCGCATCCGCGAGCGCTGCCCGCGTGCCCAGCGCATCCTGATCAGCGGGCACGCCGACCTCTCGATGGTGCAAGACGCCATCAACGACGGCACGGTGCACCGCTTCCTGACCAAGCCCTGGGAGGTGGAGACCTTCCTGACGACCCTGCGCTCGGCCGGCGAGCAGGTCCGGGTAACCGAGGAGCGCGACGCCTTCTTCGCCCAGCTCAGCGAACGCAACGTCCAGCTCGAGCGCTCGGCGTCGGAGCTCGAGGAGCACGTGCAGACCCGCACGGCTCAGCTCGAGGAGGCCAAGAAGGTCTGGGAGCGCACCTTCGACGTCTTCGCCGACCCCCTCTCGGTGACCACCGGCGGCTACGAGGTGCAGCGGGCCAACCTCGCCTACGCGAGGACCGCCGGGCGCGACATCCGCAGCGTGCCCGGCACCCGCTGCCACGAGGTCCTCTTCGGCAAGGACGCCCCCTGCTCCACCTGCCCCCTCGCCTCGCTCCAAGGGGGCGCGCAGAACGGCTCCACCGAGGTCGTAGACGAGCGCAAGGAGAGGATCTACGAGACCTCGGCCTACCTGCTCAGCGAGGCGGACGAGGTCGGCGACGCCCAGTACGTCGTGCTCTACCGCGACATCACCGAGAGGCGGAAGCTCGAGCGCCAGCTGCTCCAGTCCGAGAAGATGGCGGCCCTCGGCCTGCTCTCGGGCGAGATAGCCCACGAGATCAACAACCCCGTCGGCATCATCCTCTCGTTCTCCCAGCTCGCCCTGCGCTCACCGAAGATCAAAGAAGAGCCGCAGATCCAGAGCTTCATCACCGAGATCGAGGCCAGCGCGCGCCGCTGCAAGAGCATCATCCAGAACCTGCTGAGCTTCGCGCGCCCTTCGCGTCCGGGAGAGAGGTCGCCCCTCGATCTCGCCGACGTGACGGGCCGCACCCTCCAGATCGCCGCCGCCCAGCTCCGTGGGAGCAGGGTGCAGGTGCGCTCGGAGGTCCCGGAGGACCTGCCCACTACCCTCGGGCACCCGGACCAGATCCAGCAGGTGCTGCTCAACCTCGTCACCAACGCCGTCCAGGCCATGGAGGGCATCGACGAGCAGCGCTCCATAGTCGTGAGCGCGCGCGAGGGACGGGCGCAGCGCGGCAAGAGGGTGGTGATCGTCGAGGTCAGGGACACGGGGCCGGGCATCTCGCCCGAGAACGTCTCCCGAGTCTTCGACCCCTTCTTCACCACCAAGCCCGAGGGCAAGGGCACGGGCCTCGGCCTGAGCACCTCCTACCGCATCGTCACCGATCACGGCGGCCACATGGAGGCCGACAACGCGCTCGAGGGCGGAGCCATCTTCCGCGTCGTGCTGCCCGTAGCCGCCGCGCCCGCCGGGAAACGATGAGCGCAGGGGCCGGCCCCGAGGGCGCGCCGACCGCGACCCGCGTGATGGTCGTCGACGACGAGGCGCCGCTGCGCCTTGCGGCTCGACACCTGCTCGAGGCCGAAGGCTTCGAGGTCTCCGAGGCCGAACGCGGCGAAGAGGCCCTGACCAGGCTCGACTCGGTGGCGCCGCACGTGGTGGTAACCGACCTGCGTATGCCGGGGATGTCCGGCCTCGAGCTGCTCCGGACCATCCGCAGCCGCCGGCCCGAGGTGGAGGTGATCCTCGTCACCGCCCACGGTTCGGTGGAGACCGCGGTCGAGGCGCTCAGAGACGGCGCCTACCACTTCCTGCTCAAGCCCATCGATCCGGTGGACATGCTCGTGCAGACCGTGCGACGCGCCGCCGAGCGCCACCGAATGGCGCGCCGCATCGAGGCACTCGAGGAGCCCGAGGGCGCGGCCTTCGGCGAGATGATCGGGGCCTCCCCGGCAATGCAGCAGGTCTACAAGCTCGTGGACAGCGTGGCGACGAACGAAGCCCCCGTGCTCGTCTTGGGCGAGAGCGGGACGGGCAAGGAGCTCGTCGCCCGCACCCTCCACCGCCGCTCCGCCCGCGCGAAGCGGAAGTTCGTGGCCGTCAACTGCGCCGCCCTGCAGGAGACCCTGCTCGAGAGCGAGCTCTTCGGCTACGCGCGGGGCGCCTTCTCGGGCGCGGTGAGCGACAAGCCGGGCCTCATGGAGGAGGCGGACAAGGGCACGCTCTTCTTGGACGAGATCGGCGAGATGAGCCCCGCTCTCCAGGCCAAGCTCTTGAGAGCACTCGAGGACGGAGAGATCCGGCGTGTCGGAGAGCTGAAGACGCGCCACGTCGACGTCCGCCTGATCTCTGCGACCAACCTGGACCTCGCCGCCCGGGTGCGCGAAGGCAAGTTCAGGGAAGACCTCTATTACCGGCTCAACGTGTTCTGCGTGCGCATGCCGCCTCTACGGGAGCGCGGCGCCGACATAGTCATGCTCGCCCGCATGCTCCTGCGGCGCTACTCGGGGGGCAGCCAACTGAGCTTCGACGCCGCCGCCCTCGACGCCCTCAGCCGGCACCGCTGGCCCGGGAACGTCAGGGAGCTGCAGAACGCCGTTCGCTACGCCGCAGCGGTGGCGCAGTCGGAGGTCGTCGCCATGGACGACCTGCCGGAGACCGTCAGGCCCGACACCGAGGAGAGCGCCCCGACTCCCTACCGGGACCTGCTCGAGTCGCCCTACGGCGAGGCGAGGGCGTCTTTCATCTCGCAGTTCGAGCGCCTCTACGTGAGGCACCGCATGGAGCAGGCCGGGGGGAGCCTGACCAAGGCCGCGAAGCTGGCGGGCATGGACCGCGCGAACTTCAGGAGGCTCGCGAAGAGAGCGGGCGTTTCGGGCGGGCAGAGCGGGGGGGAGTAGGGATCGCGGGCACGGGCATGGGCACGGGCACCGGCACACAATGCGCCGGCTAGGGCCGGCGCATTGTGTGCCGGTGAACGGTGAAGACCTCCTCGGCACGGTCGCCGAAGATCCGGCCGAGGAGCTCGGCGAGGTGCTCGGCCAGCACGTACAGGAAGGCCCGGCGCTGCTCGTCCGGTCCGCTGAGCTCCGCGTAGGTGAAGGCCAGCTCACCGTAAAGGAAGCGCCGGTCCATCAGCGGGATGGCCTGGCAGACCGTCGCCTGCTGGCTCTCCCCGCCGTCTGCGACGTAGCGCATGATGTGCTCGACGCCCGGCGCACCCTTCTCGCTGACGTAGAGCTGGAGCTCGATGCCCGCGATGCCCAGCAGGCCGCAGGCCTCCCGGAGGTGGGTCCAGGCTTCGTCGAGATCCGCCGCGTCCCTCACGGATCGTCCGCACGCTCTCAAGGCGTCCGTGACCTCCTGGTCGCCCTGGCCGGGCCCGGCCCGAGCCGCGCGCCGCGAAGAGGGAGCCTCTCCGAGCCCCAGGAGCCGAAGGGCCGCGAAGCCGACGGCCGCGGCCGCGAAGAGGCTGCCGCCGACAAGCGCGTCGCTGCCGAGCTCCGCCAGGATCGCTGCCCCGGCGAGCACAGCGCAGAGGGCGCAGATCAAGAACCCGCCGTGGCGCGAGACCGGCTCCGTCGTGCGCAGGCGCCGCCAGAGGGCGACCGAGGCCTGGCCGGCGGGCAAGCCGAGCGCCGCGAGCGGCACGAGGACGGCGACGACCACCACCCCTTTGGAGGCCGACGCCGCGCCGGCGAGGGCGAGCACGTAGCCCACGAAGTGGCTGCCCGAGTCTCCTGCCGAGAGGGTCGCGGCGCCGAGCCCACGATAGAGCAGACCGAGGACCGCGCCCGCCAGCGCGGCCGCCAGCACGCCCTGCACCAGCGCCGCGCCCTGCAAGCTCGTGAGCACGAGCAGCAGCGCCGAGAAGAGGTAGGCCGCGGGGGCGACCTCCTCGAGATCCGCCAGCAAATCCACCGCGCTCATCACGAGCACGAACCAGAGCAACGTAGCTGGGAACGCGTAGAAGCCGAGATCCAGGACCCCCGCACCCGGCAGAGCGACCGTGTCGACCCGCACGCCGAGGGCGAAGGCAGCGAGGGCGACCAGGACCTGGCCGCCCAGCTGGATGCGCCGTGTGGGACCTCGGATGTCCTCGTAGACACCGAGCGCGAGGATGGTCGCGCCTCCGGCGAAGAGCGCCCACAGCAGGGCGCCCTCCTCCAAGAGCGCACGCCCGACGGGGTTCAGGTAGGCGAGCAGGCCGGCTACGGGTACGAAGAAGGCGAGCGCCACAGCGACACCGCCCAGACGCGGCACCTCCCCGTCACCCTTTGCCCGTCCGTCCGCGGCCAGGTGGAGCTCGGCGGCCAGCCTGCGCACCGCCGGCGCCAGGAAGGCCGCGCTGATCAACGACAGCGCGAAGGCGGCGAGGTGCGTCTTGGTGAGCATGGGGCGGTTGTTCTAACCCTACTCCCGGCCCGGTGATTCCTCGTCAGCCTTGGACTTTGCGTCTTCCATGCTCTTCTGGAAGCGCTCCTGCATCTGCTTTCGGCGCTCGCGGAGCATCTTCTTGCGCCGCTCCTCGGCGCCGTCTACCGGAATGAAGGCGCCGGTGATCAGGCGGCCGCGGCGCGGCCCCTGGTCGGGCTTCTCAGCCTCGGGCTTGGGCTGGGCAGCAGGCGCCTGCTCCTGGGCTCCCGGAGGCGTTGAGGGCGTCCGCCCCTCCGCCCGCGCCGCCGCCGCGCGTGCCTCGGCCGCTGCGCGCGCTTCCGCGAGGCGCATCGCTTGCTCCGCTTGCAGGGGCTGTCCGCTCGGCGGAGGCGCGGTGAGATCAGGAGAGGGGGTGCGGGAGACGTCGGGAGAAGGCGTCGGTGACGAAGGCATCGACGGGCTGCTCTCCGCCCTGCGCTGCTGGGGTGTCGGCCGCGGCAGCGAGGTGGAGCTGACCGTGCGACGCGTCGCGCGCCGCACCTCGTCCGGCTCGTCCGACTGCTCGTAGGCGGTGGCGAAGGCCGGCCAGCGTCGGAAGCCCGGGTACTCCGACGGGCCGACTCCCTCGTCTGGGACCATGAGCTGGAGCGGGAACATGCGCGGGACGTTCGCGATCAGGTAGCTGAGCTCCTCTGGGTCGATCCAGTGGGTCCCGCAGGCCTCGCATCCGAGAGGGACGTAGAGGTAGGCGCCCGGCAGCGTCGTTCGCCGCATGGGCTGGTGGCAGTCCGGGCAGGAGGGCAAGGGGAAGATGCGCCCGTGGACCGGCCACTGCTCCACGTTCCAGCGCCGCGCTTCCCGCTGGAGCTGGCGGTGGGCCCTGGCCTGCACTCGGCGCGGGAGCTGCGTGTCCGGCTTGGCTCCGAGCGAGCCGAGCTGCTCGTGGGAGGCCACCACGCCCCGGCAGCGGGGGCAACGCGGGAGACTCTGCTCGCCGACCTCGAGGCGACCGAGGGTGAGGCCGCAACGCGGGCAGGGCTGGTCGCGACGCGCGACGACGCGCTCGAGGGAGCGGTCGCGGAAGGCTATGATCGTGGTCGGCTTGTCGTCCATCACCCTGACGAAGCACTGGGCGTGGAACCAGGGCAGCTCTTGGAGGTCGGGCGCGCTGTAGGGCCCCTCCACCTCGCCGAGGTGGTAGGCGAGGAAGGCGCTGCCCTCGATCTTGGCGCAGGCCTCGGGGATGCTCTCCTGCCCGCGGCGCTGGCTGCGAGCGATGGCCGCGTCGCAGTGGAGGGTGACGATCCGTTCGGCGAGCTCTACGAGACGCGCGATGCGCTGGGGAGTAGGGGGATGCACGGCGCCGCGCGGGAGGCGCTTCAGGATCTCGGCCGTCACGCCGGCGAGGGGGCGGTGATCCTCGACCGTCGCCACCGACAGGGCGGGGGTCCAGATTCCGCCGCCGCGCCACTGGTGGCGCAGGTAGTAAAGAGCCTCCGCGAGGCCCATGGGGTCCTGCGTGACCTGGATGGCCTCGTGGTCGGCTCGGATGCTCACCTCGGAGTCGTGCATGAGGCGGGCCATCCACCCCACGGCCGCGAGCAGGAAGCCCACGTAGCGAAGGTGCACGAGCCCCACGCCCTTGGGCATCTGCTGGAAGACCCACTTGCCCAGGTGGATCTGGTGGAGCGCTCCGAAGAGGAGCAGGATGCGCGACCAGGCGCGGGCTTCCGGCATCGACAGGCGCGCCAGCCCCTGGGCGACGAGGGCCTGCAGGTGGCGGTAGCTGAGCTGGCGCAACGCGCCGTCGGTGACCACGAGCAGGTTGCGATCATCGAAGGTCCTGATGGCGAGCAGGTTGACGGCCGGGACGGGCGAGACCACCACGTCGAGGCGAGGCACCGAGAAGATGGGCAGGAGGCGTTCGAGGACCGAGCTGAGCGCGGCGTGGTCCGGGTCGCGATCGTCGAGGGTCCGGATGCCCAGGCTCACGAGCAGGATGCGGGTCGCTCTACGGCGCAACGTGTTCTCGAAGAGCCACGACGCCAGGCCGCCGAAGAAGCCGAGGAAGACCCACTCCGGCGGTGTAGGCCAGAGGGCGGCGTCGACGAAGAGCCAGGTTACGAAGAACCGGAGCAGGACATAGACGAACCAGAAGGTCAGGACGAAGCTGACATAGAGGAACACTCTCGCAAGGAGAATGACCAGCTTCGCGCGTTCCCTTCTTTCCCAGAACTCGTCCATGCCCTTTCCGCGAGAGGCCTATTCTACCAACGTTGCCGGAAAACGCGACGAATCAGGGTGTTTCGCTTGCGAAACACCCCGCGTAGGGGCGTTTCGTCTTCGAAACGCCCGCCCCGCCCACAAGGTGCTTCGGAACGAAGCGCCCCGCGAAGAGGCGTTTCGTTTTCGAAACGCCTGCCCCGCGTACAGAGGTGTCTGTCATAGCAAAAGAAAAGGCCGATCCTCTTGACCAGACCCCCAGCTTGGTGCAGCATTTCCACATCTTCTCCTACCTACCCCCATACATTCCCCTTCTCTCGGGCTCCGGCCCGGAGAAGGGGAATGTGGGTGGTGCATAGGAGCGTGTAGCGCAACCCGCCTACACGCTCCTCCCGTGCCCGTGCCCGTGCCCGTGTCCCTTACTCGCTGCACCCATTGTGCAACGACACCCACACCCACTCGGCTTCCGGCGGGGCGACCATGCGAAAGACCACCACCCCGCCGGCCACGGTCTCGTGCTCGATGGGGTGCACGGGCGCTTCGCCCTCGGTCTGCTCGATGCTCAAGACGGCGCCACCGAGGACCTCGCCCAGGATCCTCCGGTCCTCAGGCGTCCCGACAACGATGCCGGAGTTGTCGGCCGGCCCCACCGCGTAGGCGACGATGCCACCGCCGATAGCGTAGGACGAGACGACCTGGGGCGTCCTGTCGGAGGGGACCACGTCGCTGAGGTTCCTGGCGTCGGCGCCCCCACCCTGCTGCAGCCACAGGGCCCCGTTGTTGGAGTCGCGCATCTGGACCCAGGCGACGAAGTCCGTCGCTAGGCGCGGGCTGTGGATTCCCTGGTGGTTCGCGAGGTTCTCCGCGACATCGGAGCTCTGGCCGCCGGACAGCCGGCGCATGCGCTTGCCCTCGGCAGAGCCCGCGTCGGCCCTCTCGATCCAGACCACCTCGTCGCCGAGGGCGTCGAAGCTGTACTCGTCGAGCAGGCCGACGTCGGTGAGCTTGCTGGCCGCGGTCCCGTTGTAGATGTGCAGCTGAGGGGGCTGGCCGTCAGCCTGGGAGACCCAGATCAGGTTGCCCCCCGAGAGGTGCGGGTGGATCTTGTCGCCGGCCCCAACCTCTTCGGAGTCCCCTTCTGCGAAGAACACGGTCGAGCCGCCTTCGTAGAGGAGCACCTTCGCGGGGTCCTCCCCTTCGCTCTGGGACCACGCGACCTTCGTTCCCAACACCACCGGCTCGACGGCGTCAGCGCCCGGGTCTGCCGGCGTCCCGGTCGTGCTACCGTCGAAGTAGTACACGGCGCTCGGCCCGTCGGCTCCTGCCGCGCGGGCGACACCGCTCCACACCGCGCGGGTGCCGTCGCTCCGGAGGTGGCGGAAGGTGCTGTGCTCGGCGCCGCCGTCGTCCACCTCGTTCACCGCCACGGCGTCCGCCGAGGCTGTCATGACGACGTCGAAGTCCACCCTCCGCTCGACGAAGAAGGCCACGCCGTCTTTCAGGTGCAGCTCCGTCCGCCTGGAGACGACGTCCTGCCCGGTCTCGGTGTAGCGCTGCGCCGGGTCCTGCCCGGACCACCAGTAGAGGTGCTCGACCTGCTGACCCGCGAGGGTCCTCTTCTGCAGCCAGACGACGTGGTCGCCGTCGGTCTGGTGGTAGACCGCCTCGCCCTCGAGCGGCTCGCTGACCACGATCTGGGTCGTCCCGCAGCGCTCGGCGAGCGGGCCCTGCTCGCTGGTGTCTTCGGGGACGTCCTCGACCGCGTCCTCTTCAGCGTCGGCGCCCACGTCCTCCTCGGTGTCCTCCACCGTGTCCTCCGCGGCGTCCTCTGCGTCGACAGCCGCGTCACCCTCGTCCGCTACGTCCGGCGTGCCCGGATCCTGCGCGTCGACAGCATCCTCGACCACGTCCTCGACGACCTCGCCGAGGTCCGCCGGCGTGTCGGCCGTGTCCGGCAGATCCGCTCCTTCGTCCTTGGGTCCGGGGTCGGTCGGCGCCGGCCCCGGGTCCGCCGGCGTATTCCCCGGGTCCGGCGAGCTCAAGCCCGGATCCGCGGAGACACCACCGAGGTCGACCAGCAGAGCTTCGCCGCGATCCGGGATCTGGAAGCCCGGCTGACCGGGATCATCCCTGCAGGCGCTCAACAGCAACGCTCCGAGCGAGATGATCACGAGGCTGCGCACCGTCTTTTCCCTGGCCGACATTGGGACGCCTCAGACCGCTGATGTGTGGCCAGTTTTTATAGCACGTCCTGAAGGAGGGGCAGGTATCCTGGCCCCGCCAGCCGGATCGCGGTATAGGGGACCTGGATCCGACTCTGGGGTGGCATGGCGCAAACCCTCTACGTCACAGGCTTCGGTGCATTTCCCGGCGTCGAGGAAAACCCGACCGAGGCCATCGTGAAGGCCCTCGACGGCAGGCGCGCCGGTGGAATGCGCATCGTCGGCGAGGTGCTCCCGGTCTCCTATCGCAGAGCCACCGACACGGTGCGTGCTGCGCTGCGGGCCCACTCGCCGCGCGGGATTCTCCACTTCGGCCTGACCCTGCTCGACACGATCGTCCGGGTCGAGAGCTGGGCCACCAACGAGATGACCGCGCGTTTCCCGGACGCGGACGATGCCCAGCCCTTCGAGGAGCCCATAGACCCCTCGGAGGACGCTCCGCTGATCTACGAAACCCCGATCCCGGTGCCGGCCGTTGTCGCGGCTCTCAGGGAGCGTGGCTTCCCGACCCGCGTCTCCCGCAACGCCGGGCGTTTCGTCTGCAACAGCCTCTACTACACGACCCTCGACTTCCTCGAGCGCAACGGCTCCTCGGTGCCCGCCCTCTTCGTGCACCTGCCGCCCTCGGGCCTGCACCCCTTCGGCGACCCCTTCATCGAGCCCTGGGACGCCGAGCGCCTCGCGGAGGCGGCAGCCGCCGCGGTGGAGCTCTTCATCCCGTTCTGCCCGACGAAGAGTTGAGGGCCGGCGCGCTCTCCGCTGACGTGATCCGCAGCCTCCTCACAAGCTTCTCCGTGCTGGCCCTCATGCTCGGCGCCGGAGCGTGCCAGGACTTCGAGCAGACCTTCACGGAGGGTCGCCTCGAGCACCTCTGCGACGAGACCATCCCCGTCTGCGCCGTGCAGGCCGGCTGCGTCATCGACGACGAGCGCTACGTCGAGTCGCACTTCCCGGGCGGCCAGCGCCTCGTGGTCCGCTCGCCCTACGACGACCTCACCCTCGTCGTGCGAATCCTCCTCATCGAGTACGTCTACCCCGGCACCGAGCTCTTCATCCAGGTCTACAGCCCGACCTGCGCCGACTTCGAGAGGGAGCGCCTCGTAGACGTCGACCTCTTCGAGCTCGCCGGCGGCGATCGCACGCTCCAGATCGAGCTGCCGCTGCCCGAGCGCGGGGACCACCTCCTCGAGCTCTACAGCGACATGGCGGCGCGCTACGCCCTCACGGTCGACATGGAGCTATAGCGCCTTCCTCTCGGCCACCTTGAGCTGCTCCTCGTAGTCCCCGTCCTTCTCTGCCACGCACTGGTAGGCGACGACGGCCCGGCCGTCCGAGCGGAAGCCGAGGCTCGGCCAGGTTCCGCAGTCGAGGGGGCCACCGTCGTCTACCAGCTCGCGGCTCCAGCCCTCCTCGCCCCGCAACGCGAACACGAGGCCGTCTTCGTTGGGGCGGCAGTCACCGAGGCCGCCTTCGGCCTCGGCGCAGCGGTAGTAGGCAGCGGCCAGGGTGCCGTCGGGTGCGACGGCGAGGCTGGGGTGGATGCCCTCGTCGTAGCGTGGATCGGCGGCGTCCTCGAAGCGCCAGCCCTCGGCGAGCTCGGTGAAGGAGTCGGGCTCGTGGAGGGTCGCGAGCCGCAGCACGCCCTCGGCGGGGTCGTGGAAGGCCACGTGCAGCTCCCCGTCCTTGCCCACCACGGCCCCTACCCGCGCGGAGGTCTTGCCGTGGTGCAGGCGCACCCGCTCCCAGGTCGTGCCCTCGTCGGCGGAGCGGAAGACCCACAGGCCGTGGCGCTCGCCCGAATGCCGCGTGGAGGGGTTGTGGCTCACGATCAGCGGCCGCCCCTCGCCGTCGAAGAGCAGCACGTTGGAGTCGCCCGCCCCGGCCCCCACGTCCACCGGCACGGCGGACCACGCGCCGCCGCGCTTCCAGGCCAGCTCGAGGTCCGCCCTCGCGAAGTCGTCTCGCTGCATGCTGCCGGTGTGCACGTCCTGGTAGGCCACGGCCGGCTGCCCGTCGAGGTCGAAGGCCAGGGCCGGCCAGTAACCCACTACGTCGCCGTAGTCGCTCGCCTCCTCCCCCGACTCGGCCTCGCCGCTCTCCACGACCGCGGTCTCCACCTCCCATTCCCCACCTGCGCTGCGCCGGTACAGGCCCACGTCGTTGGCTCCACAGAAGCGGATGTCGGCCACGGGCTCTCCCGAGAGAGCCGCCAGCACGGGCCCGCCCCCGGGCTCGTAGGCCACCCCGACACCGACGGGGCGCCCGACCAGGGTGAGCTCCGAGACCAGCTCGAAGCTCCAGGCGGAGCCGGCGGCCTCGGCCATCCAGAGCGACCAGAGCTGCCGCGGCGGCGGGTCGTCGGTGCCGATCTCGTCGCAGATCTCGCCGTCCTTGGGCCCCGAGGCGTAGTAAGCCACCGCCAGGCGATCGTCCGAAGAGATCGCCAGGGCGGCCTGCAGGCCCACGCCGCCGCCGGCCACCGCCTTCTTCTCCCACTTCGGCTCCTTCTTCGGCGGCGAGGTGACGCCGGGGTCGCTGCCGGTGTCGGCGCGCGCGCCCGCGTCGGCGGGATCGCCGGCTCCGCCCTCGGAGCTGCAGGCGAGGAGGCATGCCGCCGTCAGAATGGTGAGAGATCGAGTCATCACTGCACCTGCCCGCAGCCGTTGTGCCAGGTCTTGCACGGCTCCTCGCAGCCGTCTGCGATGAGCTCCACGCAGAACCGGTAACGCTGGTCGCCGCTCCAGTCGGCGCTCGTCGCCACGTCGCGGAAGGAGAGGTAGTAGGAGAACGGGTCTCCGCGGTGCTTCGCCCACGCGTAGAAGCACTTGTCGTCGAGCTCGAGGCCGCCGTAGACACCCGCCGCGGCCTCTTGCTGCTCCGCCTCCTTCAAGAAGAAGAGGTCGTACCAGAGCCTCTTCTGGGCGAAGAGCGCGATGACCGGGTCCACCGGGCCTCCGTCCACCTCGTAGTGCACGCGCATCATGCAGTCCTTGCCGGGGCAGGGGTGGTCGTAGCGAT
>CAZQPP010000194.1:0-13864 GCA_964594295.1 uncultured Myxococcales bacterium
AGCACTGGGAGGTGCCCTACCGCTTCTGCTCGGACGAGTACGTCTTCGGCACCGACACCTGCTACATGTTCGACATGGGCGCCGACGCCTACGAAATCGTCGACGACGCCATCGGCCGCTACCGCAACTACTACTGGTTCAACAACTTCCGCAGAGAGCGCGTCTTCTTCGACGAGTACGACTACATGGACGCGCTCTACTGGCGTTACTTCGGCTTCATCCAGAACACCTACCAGCACTGGGTCTTCAGCCAGTGGTTCAAGACCGACACCTGGGAGTGGCTGAGGGGCGACGCGGAAGGCTGGTGGATCGACGACCTCCCCTGGACCGAGGCCTCCGACGGCGGGCTCAGCGCGACCGCCGCCGCCATGGCGGGCTTCCGCTTCCTGCACGAGGTCGTCGCGACCCCGCGCCCCGGCGCGTACATGCACGACCCCTCCGAGGGCTACTACTGGCTGCTCTCGGAGGCCCCCCTCCCGCTCTGCCAGGGAGTCTCCGCCTGGGACAGCGAGGACTGGTGCTCCGACACCAACGTCGACCTCGGCGAAGGGCGCTACTTCTACACCGTCTACGACGCCGAGACCGGCTACTACTTCTACGAGCGCCTCAAGTGGATCGGCACCTTCTACGACAAGATCCTGGCGCTCGAGACCATGACGAGCCCGGACACCTACTTCCTGGGCATCGACACCTCCCAGAGCGTCGACCAGTGGGCCATCTCGATGTACTCCTCTTTCGCCAGGGAGATGCACGAGCTCTTCGCCGGCCTCGCCGCCGACCGCTACGACCTCTTCGCGGGTGTGATCACCCCCGACGGCCGCTACACGCCGCCCAACCCCTTCGCCACGGGCAGCGAGGCCGCCATCTTGGAGGGCAGCCCCTCGGTGGACCCGGAGACCAGCTTCACGGTCCAGCTCTACGCGCTCTGGTACGGCATGGCCTGGCTCAACGCCAACTATGACAACACCTTCAACGACGCCGCCAAGATCTGGCTCAAGGGCTCGGGTGAGGCCATCGAGCCGGCCTTCACGGACCCGTCACGGGTCATCGAGTTCGCAAACCCCTTCAACAACCGCGTCTACGTGGCGACGCGCCCCGAGGACGTCACCCTGAAGGGCCTCGGCTGGCTCATGCTCGAGCAGGCCGCCTCCCTCGCCGGCCGCTACGCCTCGGAGATCGGCAGCCCGGACCCGGACGCCGACACCCTCGCCGACCTGCGCTGGCGTCTTCAAAGCGCCACCGAGAACATCGAGGTCGTGCGCGGGCTCTACGAGCTCTACGGCAAGCTCTCGTTCTAGGGCGCGCGCTTGGCACCCTCTCCTGACCGCCTCCACGTCACCCTCCGCGAGGCCTTCGGGGCCGCCGTCGCGGCCGTCGAGCCCGAGAGCGCCCTCGAGCGCGCCCTGCCCCAGGAGCCCCCGACCGGCGAGCGCCCGCTCCACCTCCTCGCGACCGGCAAGGCCGCCGACGCCATGGCACGAGCGGCGATCACGCGCCTCCGCTCGTGGGGCCGAGCTCCGGCCGGGGGCGTGGTCGTAGCAGCTCACGAGAGCGGGGAGGAGACCATCGGGAGCCTGCGCCGGGTCGTCGGGGACCACCCCGCGCCCGGAGAGGGCTCCGCGCTCGCCGCGCGGTGCCTCGGAGAGGCCGTGGCCGAGGTAGGCCCCGGCGACGAGGTCTGGGTGCTGCTCTCGGGCGGCAGCTCGAGCCTGCTCGCTGCTCCGGTCGACGGGCTGAGCGGGGAGAGCCTCGGGCAGATCTTCGAGCTCGTGCTGGCCTCCGGCCTCGACATCTCGAAGGCGAACCTCGTCCGCAAGCGCTTCAGCCGTTGGGCCGGCGGGCGCCTGGCCCTGGCGCTGGCCGGAGCTCACGTGCAGGTCTACGCGCTGAGCGACGTGCTCTCCGACGAGCCGCGGGACATCGGCTCGGGCCCCTGCGCGGACGCCGCCGAGGTGAGGAAGCTCCTGGAGCAGACCGGCCTGTGGGAGCGCCTGCCGGAGGACGCCGCCCGGCTGCTCGGCGATCAGGAAGAGGGCCGCGCACCCGGGACGCTGGGGCCCGAGCACCTGGCCCTGGCCGGCATCCGCACCACCCTGGTCGCCCGAAACGCGGACGCCCTGGCCTCGGCCGCGGAGTGGGCCCTGCTCGAAGGCTTCGAGCCCCGCGTCGTGGACGGGCGAATGTCCGGCGAGGCCGCAGACGCCGGCCGCAGGATCGCCGTCGAGATGGCGAAGGTGCAGGCGGGCCTCGCTCCCGGCTCCGCGCCCGCGCTGCTGCTCTGGGGCGGAGAGACGACCGTCACCCTCCCGCCGGGCAGCACCGGGCGAGGCGGCCGCTCGCAGGAGCTGGCCCTGGCTGCCTCATCGGTCCTGGCCGGCCTGGCCGGGCCCGCAGCCCTGATCGCCGCGGGCACCGACGGCCGCGACGGCCCAACCGACGCAGCCGGCGCCATCGTCGACCGCGACACCTGGGAGGCCGTGCGAGCGGCCGGGAGAGACCCCGCCGCGGACCTCGCCAACCACGACGCCTACCCTGCCCTGAAGGCCGCCCGCGCCCTCCTTCGAACCGGCCCGACCGGCACGAACGTCATGGACGTGGTGGCGGCGGCGGTCTTCAGCCGTCCGTAGAGAGGTTCTCGTCGCCCGGCTGCCAGTTGCACGCGGTCAGGCCGCCCGACTGGAGGGCGTGGAGCACGCGCACCACGTTTTCCACGTTGCGGCCGATGGAGAGGTCGTTGGCCGATGCCCACCTGATCGTGTTCATGGGATCGACGATGAAGGTCGCGCGCAGAGCCACGCCGGCATCCTTGTGGATGATGCCGAGCGCCTCGCAGAGCTCGCGCTTGGTGTCGGCGAGCATCGGGAAGGGCAGATCGCGCAGGTCTTTGTTCTGCCTTCGCCAGGCCATGTGCACGTGGTGCGTGTCCGTGCTGCCGCCGAGCAGGACCGCCCCCATGGACTTCAGCTCTTCGTTGCGGCGGCCGAACTCGGCGATCTCGGTCGGGCAGACGAAGGTGAAGTCCATCGGCCAGAAGAAGACGACCTTCCAGCTGCCGTCGAAGTCGCCGAGGCGGATCTCTCGAAAGCCCATGCGCCCGTCGCCTCCGACGACGGCGAGCAGCTTGAAGTCGGGGAAGGTGTCTCCGATGGTCAGCATGTGGGGTCTCCGCTGCGAGCTTCCGGGGCTCGGATATAGCAGGAAGCTGCGAAGGCGCGCCATGTCCAGACCCGGCCGGCCGGGCATTGATTTGTGCCCGCGGTGACCGATACTAAGAAGGGAATGGACGCCCCGACCAGAGCACGCATCTCCGAGCCCACCTTCACCACGAAGGCAAGGGAGCGGGGAACCGGGCACGGCATCGAGAGGGCGTACGGCGTCGCGCCATGAGGTACTGCCCCAGCTGCGGAGGGAGCTACGCCGGGCTCCAGGCCTACTGCCCCCTCGACGGAACGCGCCTCGCGGAGCGCGCCGGCCCCACGGACCTCGTCGGCCGCGTCATCGGGGAGCGCTACCGTTTGACCTCCCGCATAGGCTCGGGGGGCTTCGGCTCGGTCTTCGTGGCCCAGCACATGCGTGTGCCTCGAAAGCTCGCCGTCAAGGTGCTCACCCCCGGCCTCGCCCGAGACCAGGCCTGGGTGAAGCGCTTCGAACGCGAGATGCAGGCCACCGCCATCCTCGCGCACCCGCACATCGTCGAGATCATCGACTACGGGCACGACCCCGACATCGGCTACTACCTCGTCATGGAGCACCTCGACGGCGAGGACCTGCGCAGCAGGATCAACCGCGAGGGACCAGTGAGCGTGCTCGACATGCTCGCGGTCATGAGGCAGGTCACCGACGCCCTCGGCGCGGCGCACGATGCCGGCATCGTGCACCGGGACGTGAAGTCCGCCAACGTCTTCCTGCTCCACACGCGGACCCGCGGCCCCAACCTCAGCGTCAAGCTGCTCGACTTCGGCGTGGCCGTCGTGACGCGGCCCCACGGCCGCATGCGCAGGCTCCAGCCCGACGAGGCAGAGTCGAAGCAGGTCATCGGCAGCCCCGCGACGATGAGCCCGGAGCAGATCCGTGGGGAGGAGCTCGACGCGCGCTCCGACATCTACTCCCTCGGCGTCGTGCTCTTCCGGATGTTGACGGGGACCGTGCCCTTCTCGGCGGGCTCCGTCGAGGAGCTGTGGCAGCTCCACCTCAACCAGCCTGCGCCCCCCCCGTCCTCTTTCGCCGCCGCGGCGTGGGCGCCGCAAGAGCTCGACCACCTCGTGCGGCAGATGCTGGCGAAGCGCCCGGCCCAGCGTCCGGACAACGTCCGAGAGGTCATGGGTGCCCTCGAGCGCGTCGCGGACACCGTGGAGAGCGCCTGGGCGAAGCACTACGTGCTCTCCCCGCCGAGGCAGGACTCCCGGAGGCTACGCCGCCTGCGTGAGATAGCGCGGGAGACCACGGCCCCGGCCGACACCCGCGCCGTGAAGCCGAGCTCGGTGGCTGCGGTCCCGGCGCCGGCGGCCGCTCCGCCACCCTTGCCGCCCCCGCCCCGGCCCATGGTCCTCGCGGTCGACGACGAGCCGGCGATGCGGACCTTCGTCAAGCGGCTGATTCACCGCAAAGGCTACGGCTGCGAGGCCGTCGAGTCCGGCGCCGCGGCCATGACCTGGCTCGTCGAGAACCCCGAGCCCGACGCCATCGTGCTCGACTTCCTCATGCCCGGGCTGGCCGGGGTCGATCTCATCCGCACGCTGCGCACGCGAGGCTGCAACGCGCCCATCATCGTCTGGTCGGGCCTCGACTCGGTGTCCATCAAGGAGCAGATCAAAGAGCAGAGCGTCGCCGCCGTCTTGGACAAGTACGACGACGTGCACCGCATCGGCGACGTGCTCGCGGAGCTGCTGGGCGAGGAGGAGTAGGATCGGGCAAGGGCAGGGGCAAGGGCAGGGGCAAGGGCAAGGGACCAGCGCGTAGGCGCTGCGCGCCCCACGCTGCTACGGCGCCAGCCCCGAGATGCTCGTCGGCTCAGCCGTCATCTTCAGGCTGAAGCTCACCGACTCGGGCTCACCGTCTCCGTCGAGGTCCTGATCGGGGGCGAAGGCCTTGTCGAGGAGGTCGATCAAGGCCTCCTTGGTCACCGGGATGGAAGTCGTCGGCACGATGGGGACCAGGTCGAGGAGGGCCTGCTTCGAGGTCGCCCCTGCGAGGATCGCCGAGGCGGAGGTGACGCGATCTCCGTCGAGCTCGAGCTCCATGCGGACGTGCACGCGGTGGACCTCCACCCGGGGGAGCGGGTCCTGGTCGGGGATGGGCAGGGGCAGCCTGATGGTCGTGTCGAGGCCGCCGAGCTCGACGACCTTGCCCGACATGGTGGCGCCCGTGAGCTCCACATTGGGCTCGCAGTCCGGGTCGAAGGAGTGGAGCTGCACCCGGAAGGAGCAGCTCTGCGGATCGTCGACGCAAGACGGCATGCCCTCACCCTCGAAGACCCGCAGGCCGAATGGATCGCCCGCCGTGTTGAAGCCGGGCAGGTCGGCGAGCAGCACGATCTCGAGGGTGTCGAGGTCCTCCTGGAGCAGGTCTCTGAAGATCGGCTCGAGCTCCGCAAGAGAGTTGTCGATGCCCTCCGAGCATGAGTCGGCTGGAGTCGCCGGCGCGCAGGTGTCTGCGGACTCGTCGACGTCGAGCCCTTCGCCCGGGTGGCCGCTGGCTCCGAGGCCGAGGGTGACTATGCGCATGGTCGGCGCCTCGAAGCTCACCTTCGGCTGGTAGCAGCGCTCCGGCGGCGCGTCGGCGGCGGCCTCGTCGCGCGGTAGATCGGAGGAAGCCGGCTCTCCGCCCTTGTCGGCCACGCCCGGCCCCGTCGAGCCCGGGTCCACCGGCGCGCCGGCATCGGCCGCCGGCCCCGCCGCGTCCGCGCCGCCCGCGAGATCCGCGCCCCGGTCGCCGAGCGGGTGCAGCGGGCTGTCCTCCCCGGCGGTGCACGCTGCGATGGTGAACAGGCACACGAGCAACGCTCCGACAGGAGCGCTGAGGTGACGAGGATCGAGCATCGTCTTGGCCCTCCAAACGCTGGCTGACGAGGATAGCAGAGCTGGCCGGATCACCCCAAAGCCCGCGGAAGTAGTATGCTGTCCCGGTTCACAGGGCGGACCGGCCTCGATGATGTACGCAGGAGCAAAGCAGCGGGCTTCGGTATGGCTCGTGCTGAGTGTTTTCGCGCTCGCCTGCTTCGAGGGGAGCGACACCTCGAGGAGCTCCTCGGACCTGCCCCCGCTGCTCACCGGCGTGGACTTCGGCGCGCCGGCCGACCTCCCCGTCCCCGGCTCCGAGGGCGACGGGCTGAGCCTCGCGGATGCAGGCGTCGTCCTCGACGCCGGCGCCGACCCCGACGACGTCGGCGAGGAGCCTCCCGAGGCGGACACCACCGCCGCCGACGTTGCGTTGCCCGAGGTTGACGCGGGCGAGGCCGGCGGGGCCTTCGGAGATCCCTGCGCCTCGGACGAAGACTGCGGGAGCGGCCTCTGCACGCCCACTCAGGACGGCCGCGTGTGCAGCATAGGCTGCGAGGACGCCGACTGCCCCGAGGGCTTTCGCTGTGCGACGGCCTTCGGAGCCGAGGGCGCTGCCGGGCGCTTCTGCCTCAGCCGCACCCTCCAGCTCTGTCGCCCGTGCGCCGCCAGCCAGGATTGTGTCTCACCCGGCGGAGACCCTCAGGATCGCTGCGTCAGGCTCGAGGGCGAAGGCGGCTCCTTCTGCGGCCTCGCCTGCGGGCCCGACGGTGCCTGCCCGCAAGGAACGAGCTGCCGTGAGGTCGCCGCCGCGGTCGGGTCCGTGACGGTGCTCCAGTGCCTCCCTGACTCGGGCACCTGCACCTGCAGCGCCTGGGCCGTCGAGCAGGCGGCCAGCACTCCGTGCCTCGCAGGGGGCTGTGAAGGCGTGCGCCGCTGTACGGATGAGGGCCTTAGCGCCTGCGAGCCCCTCTGCCCGGGCGAGGAGATCTGCGACGGCGCGGACAACGACTGCGACGGCCACGTCGACGAGGACTTCCTCTGGGTCGGCGAGTACGTCCACGACGAGCACTGCGGCGCCTGCAGCCAAAGCTGCGAGGGCACCATCCCCAACGGTCGAGCCCGCTGCGAGCCGGGACCCGAGGGCCCGGCCTGCGTGCTCTCCTCCTGCGATCCCGGCTACGAGCTCGACGGCGCCGGAGGTTGCCGCCTCGAGGAGGTCTGCGACCAGGACGAGGAGTGCGACGACGGCGACGCCTGCACGACCGATCGATGCACCGCCAAGAAGTCCTGCGCCCACCTCGCCGTGTCATGCGACGACGGTCTGCCCTGCACGGCGGACGCCTGCGACAAGGTGGCCGGCTGCCGGAACCCCCCGGAGCCCGACGGGACGCGCTGCGACGACGGGGACGGCTGCACCGAGAGCGACTACTGCTCGGCCGCCCGCTGCCTCCCCGGCGCCGCGGTCGACTGCAACGACGACAACCCCTGCACCGACGACACGTGCACACAGGGAGCCTGCGCCCACGAGCCCAACGACCACGGCGAGGCCTGCTACGAGGGCCCCGCTGCGACCGAAGGGGTCGGGGCCTGCGCGCCCGGAATGCGCCGGTGCAGCTACGGGGACTTCGGGCCCTGCGAGGGTCAGGTCCTGCCCGAGACCGAGAGCTGCGACCGAGCCGACAACGACTGCGACGGCGAGACCGACGAGGGCTGCCCACCCGGTGACGTACAGCTCCAGGGAGTGGCGCTCCGGCTCCACGGAGCGGCGGGCCGGGAGCGCCTGATCGAGATCACCTTCGGAGGCGGCCTGCGCTCGCCGCCACACGACCCCGCCGCCGAGCGTCAGCTCGACCTCGGCCTGTACCCAAGCTTCAGGATCGAGCCATGAAAAGGATCAGGCTCATGTCGGCCCTCCTTCTCGCCTTCCTGGCGAGCCCGGCCTCCGCCGCCCCGGGCGACGCGCCGGAGCTCATCGACGTGCAGGGCTACCTGCGCACCCAGGCCGGCCTCCCCGTCGACGGGGTCGTGCGCCTGAAGATCGGGCTCTACGACGCGGCCGACGAGGGCACCCTCCTCTACGTGGAGACCCTGCCCGCGGTCCCGGTGGTCTCGGGGCGTTTCTCTACCCTGCTCGGAACGATCTCCCGGATGCCCGCCGGGCTCTTCGCGACCTACGACGAGGTCTTCGTCGGGGTCTCGGTGGACGGCGCGGAGGAGCTCGAGCGCCAGCGCCTGGTGTCCGTGCCCTACTCGCTCCACGCCGCCACCGCCAGGTCCGCCGCCACCGCCGACACGGCAGGGGCCTTGAGCTGTGAAGGCTGCGTCGGCGCGAGGCAGCTGGCGCCAGGCGCGGTCGGGCCCGCCGAGCTCGCGCCAGGCTCGGTCGACGGCGCGGCCCTCGCCCCCGCCTCGGTCGGGGGGGAGCACCTCGAAGACGGAGCCGTGACGCCCGAGAAGATCGGCGCCGCGTGCAACGAAGGGGAGGTGCTCAAGAAGCGAAACCGCGGCTGGGCCTGCGCCATGGACATCGACACCTACTTCGTGACCGTCTACAGGGCCGGAGCCGGCCTTCAGCTGGACGAGATGAGCAACACCTTCTCGCTCGCGGAGCAGGGCGTCGGGGCTGCCCACCTGGTTCCGCAGTCCGTCGGCACCGCCGCCCTGGCCCCCCGGTCGGTCGGCGAGGCCCACCTCCAGGACGGGGCCGTCCGCACCGACGACCTCGGTGACGGCGCGGTGACGGCCAGGAAGCTGGGCGAGCCGTGCGACGAGGGCGAGGTGCTGCGCTTCGACGGCGAGCGCTGGGGCTGCGACGCCCTCGCCGACGTCGGCCGCGCCTACGAGGCAGGAGAGGGTCTCGCGCTCGATGACCGGAAGTTCGCCCTCAAAGAGGGCGGCGTCACGGCGAAGCACCTCGCGGCAGGCTCCGTGGACCGAGACGAGATCGCGGACGGCGCGGTCGACACGACCGCCATACAGGCCGACGCCATCCTGGCCAGCCACCTCGCCGAGGCCTCGGTGGGCTTGACCGAGATCCAGCCGGGCGCCATCCGCAACGGCCACATCTCGGCCATCGCAGCCATCGACCCGAAGAAGATCGACGGCCCCGTGGCGCTCCTCACCGGAGACCAGGCCTTCGACGGGAGCACGCTCGTCGTGGAGGCGGACGACGACCGCGTGGGTGTGGGCACCGACAAGCCCGAGGCCACCCTCCACGTGGCCGGCGACCTCGTGGTGGACGGGGCCATCAGCTACGGCGAGGCGAAGACCTATCAGCTCCTGCTCCCGCCCGCCGCCTTCGTGCCCGATCACGCCTACGCTGCTCGCGCGGAGCCGCCGGAGGTCTACTACCAGGTCGAGGCCTTCGGCTACGCCTGGGCGCGCACCGGAGATCCCTGCGCGCCGGGCGATCCCTGCCAGACGGTGGCCCACGCCCCGGTCTCCCTCCCCACGGGGGCGCGCGTCGTGAGCTTCGTCTGCTTCTACAAGGACGCCTCGGACTCCGACGACTTCGGGGACGGCTCGGAGGTCAGCATCTCGGCCGTGAGGACCAGCGGAGAGGGCGGCGTGGTGGAGATCGCCAGGGCCGAGTGGAGCGCCGAAGAGGCCGACCCCAACATCCGCTCCGCCTTCGCGACCGCGCCCTTCGACGATCACGTCGTCGATCCCCTGACCTACATGTACATGGCCATGGTCACCCTGGTCGTCGACGCCAACAACCCGGCGCTGCAATTCCGCGGCTGCCGCGCCACGTACCAGATCGAGGGGCTGTAGGAGGAGCTCACTCCCCCTTCAGCCACTTCTTCTTCTGCTCGCGGCTGGTTACCCCGTCGCTCTCGACGGCCTTGGCCTTCCCGAGCTCCTCCACCGGCATGTCCCACTCGGACAGGGCGGCGGTCAGGAAGGCGGCTGCCACGTCGTCGGTGGCCTTCTTGCCTATCCAGCCCGAGCCCCTCTTCGTGCTCGACCCGGTCTTCAGGGCGCGACCGGTGCTCATCAGCCGGTCGAGGTCGGGGTCGGTGGGGCGCTTCTCGCGGTCGGCGGCGGGCTTGGGCTGCGGCCGCTTCTTGGCGGAGGCAGCCTCCGCGGGGGCCTTGAAGACGCTCGGCATGGGGCGAGATCTTCGCCGGGGCTCGGGCGGTGGCTCCTCCCGCCGCTCACGCCGCGGCTCGGCATCCTCGCTGATGTCGAGGCGGGGCGACGGGAAGGGGAGGTTCTCGGTCCGGACGGGTGGCGCTTGCAGCGCGGCCCGCGCGGTCTGGCGTCGAGCGCTCCCTCGAGTCGCGGAGACGAGCTCCTGGAGCATCCCGTCCACCGCGCGCAGCTGCCTGATGCCCGCCGCCGCCGCCCGCTCGTAGAGGCGCACGGCGAGGGGGCTCCTCGCCGCGAGCATCGCCTCGAAGGCGTCCCGCCTGATCTCGAGCACGACCGTCGCCCCATGCGCGCGGATGGTCGCGAAGCGAGGAGCCGGCTTCAGCAGGAGCATGCGGCCGACGAAGGAGCCCGGCCTTAGCTTGCCCAGCAGGATCTCTGCGCCACCTCCGCGCCCCCTGAGGACGTCGACCGTGCCCTCGACGACGAGGTAGCAGGAGTCGCCCGGCTCCCCCTCGACGCAGATCAGCTCCCCGTCGCCGTACTCCCTGGCCGACGCGGCGTCGGCGAGGGTCTCGAGCTCCTCGGCGGAGAAGCCCACGTGCGCCGGGATGCCGGCCAGGTTGAGGGGCCCGCGACACGGTCGCCCGGCCGCCCGCGAGACGCGGCCCGGGGTCGCCCCCTCGCCCGCGGCCGGAGCGCTCCTGCTCGGGCTCTTGCCAAGCAGCTCCTGCACGTGACCGGTCGTGCTGTGCAACCTGTCGGTGAGCTGAGAGACCACGGCCCGCACGAGGGCGGTGGCCGTCTCGGGGGCGTTCTGCTGCAGGGCGAGCAGCATCGACCTGTCGAGCTCGGCGACAACCGACGGGCTTCGCGCCGCGACGGTGGCCGAGCGCGGCCCCGGGCAGAGGCAGGACATCTCCCCGACCACCGCGCCCGCCTTCAGGCGGGCGACCTCGGCGTCCCCGACCCGGACGGCGAGGGCGCCGTCGACCACGACGGCCATGGAGTCCCCCGCCTGCCCCTGCTTGTAGAGCACGTCGCCCAACTCGAGATCACGACAGCGCAGGACCCCCGCGAGGGCGTCACGCTCGGCGGCGCTCAGGGTCCCGGAGATGCCGGCGGTGTCGAGGATCTGCCTGAGCCTGGATGTCGAAGACACGAGCTGTGCTCACCGTTGGCGACTACGCACGGAGACCGAACAGCTTGGTAGCCCCTCTACTATTGTACTAACACATCCATGGGGGCGAATTCCCCGGTGAGCCGGGTTCGCACGTATGGCTTCGGCTCTACACCGTGCGGCGGCCACTCGAAGATCTCCGCGTCCCTGGGGCCCTCGGGGTCCTCGTCGGGGGCGGCGAGGCGCACGTAGGTCTGGGTGCCGATGCGGTTCTTGCACTCGGGCTCGGCGAAGGCGGGAGACCAGAAGCCGCTGTTCACGTAGCGGAGCGGCCCGATCGCGGTCTCGCCCGGCTTGTGGGTGTGCCCGAACACGGCGTAGCGGACGCCCGTGATCTCCTTGATGAGGGTGGCGCGCTCCTCGTCGAGGAGGCGCTCGACGAAGACCGCCGAGCTCACCCGGAAGGAGTACATCAGGAAGAGCGGGAAGCACATGGCGGCCAGGGCCAGGGCCCACCACGGGCTCAACGGCCAGATGAAGTTGAAGACCGCGATGATCTGGAAGCCGAGGTAGCAGATGAGCAAGAAGAGCAGGCCCCTGTCGAGCCACAGCTCGCGAATGATCTTGAAGGGGTCCGTGCAGGCCGAGGGCACGTGGAGGGCGCTCAGCTTGCGCACCATCGACGGGCGCGCCTGGGCGCGCTCGGCTGCCTGGCGCACCTTGTCATCGACGCTCAGGGGATCGCGCAAGGGGGGCCGCAAGTGCTCCCACAGGGCGATGAGGGCGGTCGTCATGGCGCTCCAGAACCACGTCCACAAGAGGAGGGGCTGGGTCCGGATCATGTAGCGCAAGAAGAAGACCAGGTACTGGCGCGCGGACATGATGAAGTTCGCCGTGGCGTGGGGGTTGAAGTAGCCCATGCCGTTGAGCATGATCCGCTGCGCCAGGTCGCCGAAGGGGATGCGCACGCGGGGCGCACCCACGTCCTGGATCAGGGGGTCTATCGGGTTCCGCGCGGTGCAGTAGGGGTCGTACTGGTGGCCGTGGCTGACGTAGGCGTCCCCGCCGCTCAGGTAGAACCACTCGCAGAAGAGCACCCTCTCCTGGCACTCGGCGTCGAGGTGGAGAGCCTCCCTGATCAGGTCCTGCACCCTGGGCCACAGGAGCTCGAGGTCGTGGTTGCCCACCACGAAGACCAGGCGGTGCCCCTTGCGCACGAAGTCGGACAAGGCGGCGAACCACTCCTGGTGGTCGGCGATGATGCGCCCCATCTTGAAGAGCGACTTCCACTCCTCGCTGTTGAGCCCGCGGATGCGCTCCAGCCAGCTCACGCGCGTGGGGTACGGAGCCTTGTGCGGCAACACGGTCACGGCGTCGAAGTCGAAGATGTCCCCGTTCAGGATCAGCTCGACCGGCTCTGTGGCCTCGGAGTCGACGTAGCGGAGAAACCGGATGAAGTCCTCGTCGACGAAGTTCTCCGCGCGCTTGAAGGCCTTCCAGAAGGGGCGCGTGGCGTCGACCGGCTCGGCGTCGGCGAGGTGAATGTCGCTGGCTATGAAGGTCTGCATCCGTGACCTCACGGAGAGCATACCGCGGGCGTGGCTTGGGCGTAATTACCGAGCTTCGTGTAGACTCCGCTTCGTTTCCGCCCCCGACGGAGCGCCGAGTGCCGCTGAAGATCATCCTGATCGACGACAAGGCCTATGAGCTCGACCCCCTGGCCCTGCTCCTGCGCACCGAGGGCCACGAGGTGGCCACCTTCCAACGCCCCACCGAGGCCCTCGCCCACCTCGAGCGGGAGCCCGTGGACGTCGTGGTCACCGACCTGAACATGCCGGAGATGGACGGCATCGAGCTCACCGGCTCCGCTCTCCAGCTCTACCCCGACCTCGACGTGGTCCTGGTGACGGCCTTCGGGAGCATCGACACGGCCGTAGAGGCCATGCGCCTCGGAGCGGCGCACTACCTGGTCAAGTCTCCGCGGCTCGGCGACGAGCTCCTGCTGGCCCTCCAGCGCATGGACCGCCAGCTCACCTTGCGGCGCCACATGGAGGAGCTCGAGGGCGCGGTCGGCGCCGAGGAGAGGCTCGCGGGTCTCGTCGGACGTTCGCCCGAGATGCTCGAGGTCTTCCGCCTGGTGCGCTCGGTGGCGCCACACGACACGACGGTGCTCATTCGCGGAGAGACGGGGACCGGCAAGGACCTCGTGGCGAAGGCCGTCCACAGCCTCTCGGCGAGATCCGAGGCGCCCTACGTGGCGGTCAACTGCGCGGCCCTGCCCGAGACCCTCATCGAGAGCGAGCTCTTCGGGCACGTGCGCGGGGCCTTCACCGGCGCCACCGCCTCACGGGACGGCAAGGTCAAGGCCGCCGGCCAGGGCACGCTCCTGCTCGACGAGATCGGCGACCTGCCCCTGCAGGCCCAGCCCAAGCTCCTCCGCCTGCTCGAGGACGGCACCTACTCCCCCGTGGGCGGCCAGGCCGAGATCTCGAGCGCGGCCCGGGTCATCGCTGCGACGAACCGGGACATAGAGGGCATGGTCGAGGCCGGGACCTTCCGCCTCGACCTCTTCCACCGGCTCAACGTGGTGACCGTCCCCATCGCGCCCCTGAGGCAGCGCCGGGCCGACATCCCCCTCCTGGCCGACTTCCTC
>CAZQPP010000195.1:0-3590 GCA_964594295.1 uncultured Myxococcales bacterium
TCATGCACCGCCTCGCCGGGCTTTGTGGACGCCAAAGAGCCGGTCCCCATATAATCTCGCCTCCGATACGAAAGCTGGAGCACCATGCGCTCTCTTCGATTGTTTCACATCGCCCTCGTAGTCGCCGCCTCCGCGGCCGCGCTGAGCACCTGCAACGACGTGCCGGTCACCAACCTGACGCGCTCCTTCACGGTGCAGGTTTTGGACCAGCAGGACAACCGGGACCCGGCGAAGATCGACTTCTTGTGGGTGATCGACAACTCCTCGTCCATGTGTGAGGAGCAGGCTGCGCTCGCCCGAAACTTCAGCCAGTTCGTTACCACGCTCAAGGACTTCATCGTAAACATGGACGTCCGCATGGCGGTGGTGAAGACGAACGTGCTGTTGGACCACTCGGCCTTCAACCGCGAGACGGCGACCGCCTTCCCGCCGCCCTGCCGGCGCCAGGCCATCAAGAAGTGCCTGAAGGACGAGGACTGCGAGCGATCGACGTCGGACTCGCCCGCCCTCGCGGCGCCTCCCGGCGCGAGCCGCTGGCTGTGCACCTGGGCCAACAAGAACGCGAGCTACCTCGTCAACGAGAACCAGAGCATCAACAGCCGCTGCATGCTCGTCTGCGACAGCGACGAGAGCTGCCAGTCCTCTTTCGGCCAGGAGTTCGAGTGCCGGGAGTATGACGCCAACATCACCGACCCCGGCTGCATGATCCCGCCCCCGGCGTGCCCGCCCGTGCCGCCCATCCTCGAGGGTGACGAGAAGCGCGACAACTTCGACCTGTTCGGCTGCATCGCCACGGTCGGCGCCGACCCCTCGTTCAGCGCCAACCTCGAGCAGGGGCTCGCCGCCGCCCGCTACGCCCTCGACCCCTTCGGCCCCAACAGGCCGCAGGTCGAGGCCTTCTTGCGGCCCGACGCCTGGCTCGTGCTCATCTTCGTCTCCGACGAGGACGACTGCTCGCTCACCAGGGAGTGCCTGCTCGCCCCCGACGGGGTCACCTGGAACTCGGAGCAGTTCATCCGGGACAACTGCATCAGCCGCGACCAGTACAACAGCTGCGCCCTCCTCGGCGACGCCACGGTCGGCGGGCCGCTCGCCCCGGTGAGCCGCTTCGTCAACGCCTTCAAGAGCTTGAAGGAGGACCCCTCCAAGGTCTTGGTGGCGGCAATCGTCGGCGACTCCCAGAAGGTGGACGCGCAGGAGCGTGAGGCAGACATCGCCGCCTACCGCTCCAGCGAGCAGGCCCCAACTCCCTACGCCACCAACACCTACATCTGCTCCTCGAACAACGGCGTGGCCGACTACGGCTCCCGCTACATCGACCTGGTGCGCTCCTTCGGGGGCAACGGCGTGCTGGCCAACATCTGCGGCCCCGCTCCCTGTACGGCCGAAGGAGGCGGCGCCGGTTACCAGGCGCAGGACGGCACCTGCCGCCCGCTGCAGCCCGGACAGGAGCTTGCCACCCTCGGCATCTCGAGCGCCCTCGACCTCATCAGCGAGACCATCGTCAGGCGCGTCGTGCGCATCTGCCTCCCGCGCCCGGTCCGCTGCCTGATCGAGGATCCCACCCGACCGGGCATCTGCCTGCAGAGCACCGGCATCGAGGTGCGCAAGGTCAACGCCCAGAAGGAGCAGACTCCCATCGAGGAGGCGCCCCCCGAGGCCTTCGCCCCGGGCCCGGGCCAGTTCCGTATCGAGGAGGACAGCCTCTGCGCCTGCCCCGTCGCCCTCGTCGACGGCCGCTGCCCGGAGAACCCCAAGGCCCTCTTCTTCGGTGACCTCCTGAACCCCGACGAGGGAATCCTCGTGCGCTACGAGGGGGACACCGGCGTCGAGGAGGAGAACCTGTAGCCGGGTTCGTCTGACGGTGGAATCAGCATCGGAAACGGGGCTCTCGGTCGTGATCCCCGCCCACGAGGAGCGTGAGGCCGTCGGCGGTGTCGTGAGGGCCGTGCTCGAGACCTGTCCGGATGCCCTCGAGGTGCTCGTGGTCGACGACGGCTCCACCGACGGGACCTCGGAGGTCGCCGCAGCGGCTGGCGCGCGGGTGCTCCGGCTGAACCCCAACCGAGGGAAGGGCCACGCGCTCAGGGCAGGAATCGAGGCCGCGCGTGGAGACGTTCTGGTCTTCATCGACGCCGACGGACAAGACGACCCTCGCGAGATCCCGAGCCTGCTGGCCGCCCTCGGGCCGGACGTGGACATGGTCATCGGCTCGCGTTTCACGGGCACCCTGCTCGAGGGCTCCATCACCCGCCTCAACTACCTGGGCAACCGGAGCCTGACCTGGATCTTCAACAGGCTCTACGGCTCGAGCATCACCGACACCCAGGCCGGCTTCCGGGCGTTGCGCCGGCGTGCGCTCCGGCCGGCCGAGTTGAGCGCGGCGCGCTACGAGATCGAGACCGAGCTGACCTTGCACGTGCTCGAAGGCGGCGGGCGCGTCGTGGAGGTCCCGGTGACCCGTGCGAGGCGGAGCGGCGGCGCGTCGGGCTTCAGGGTCGCGCGCGACGGGCTGAGGGTCCTCCGGCGCATGGTTCGGGGACGTCTCGCCGCGAGCGGCCGGGGGCTGCCTTGAGAGAGCAGCTGTCGCCTCGACGCCGGGGGACCGGCAGGGTGGGCCGCCTGCGGCCGGATCACGGCCGCCTCTCCGAGTGGCTGACCTCGGGCGACGTCGTGAGCGAGGCGGGAGCCGTGCGCTCATGGTGGAACGAGAGCGGCACCGGCTATGACTACCCGGAGGCTGGGGGGCTCTGGCTCGCCGGGGCCTGCGACCGTGGCACGGGCTTCGATTGCGACGCGCTGCTGGCGGACAAGGTCGCGCGCTGGCTCGCCGAGGGCGTCGGCGAGCACGGGGCGGCGGGGCGCAACGGCGATCTCTTCTTGTTCGACTCGGCCGTCGTGCTCAACGGGCTGATCGCACACGCTGGCGCCACCGCAAGCAGCGAGCACCATGGAGCCATAGAGCGACTGTACCGGTTCGTCTCCGACAGCGTGGCGCGGCGACGAGCGATCGTGCCCGAGCCCTCCGGCACCGAGCGGCGCTGGTCTGCGGCTTTCGGTGCCCACCAGCTCAAGGCGGTCATCGCGCTGCACCGCTACGCCGACTTCGCGGAGGCAGCGGAGGCGCGCTCGCTCGCGGCGAGCCTCGTCGAGGCGCAACTCCCCTTGTTCGACGGGCGGCGCTTCGCGGTCTTCGAGGGGGCGGAGCTCACCTACCTGCACGCCTCGCTCTACGCCCTCGAAGGCCTCGCCTACCTCGATCGCCGCGGATTCGGCATGCACCACGCGGTCCTCGAGCCGGCCGCCTGCTGGCTGGCGTCGGTGCAGGGGAAGGACGGCTCGGTGCCTGCCTACGTCGAAGAAGGAGGGTGCTACGGAGAGGCGAGGGCGGACGCGGTCGCCCAGGCGGCTCGGCTCTGGCTCCTGCTCGACCCGGCGCGCTGGCGGCAGCACGTCGACGCGGCCCTCGCCTTCCTCGCGGGGCTGCAGTCGCCCCGGGGCGGCGTCTGCTACTCGCCGGGCTGCGGTGACGTCAACACCTGGGCGAGCCTCTTCACCCTGCAGGCCCTGGAGTGGCGTCGCCGGGGACC
>CAZQPP010000195.1:3600-13852 GCA_964594295.1 uncultured Myxococcales bacterium
GGCTGTGAGCGCGGCCGCAGCCAGCGGCGTGCTCGGCCTCTGGGACGGCCACGACGCCAGCGTCGCGCTGGTCTCCGACGGGGAGCTCGTCTTCGCCCTCTCGGAGGAGCGGGTCGCGAGGTGCAAGCGCCAGTCCGGCTTCCCCGCGGGCGCTCTCGAAGCCTGCCTCCGCTTCGCCGACCACCACGGCGTCGAGATCTCGCGGGTCGCCGTTGCCGGACGCTGGGGGCGCGCGCCGCTGCGCCTCCTCGAGCGGCTATACGCCCGAGGCGATCAGAACAGGGACGTGCTCGGGCTCAGCAGCACGGCCGTTCGCGGCTTCGAGAACGTGGCGCCGGGCCTGCCGGGGCTGCGCCGCGCCGAGCGGTGGTTGGGGCTCGCGGCGCTGAGGCGCAGGCTGGCGCGGCAGCTCGGTCGCGAGCCGGGCCTGCACACCGTGGAGCACCACGAGGCCCACGCCTGGTCGGCCTCGCTGGGCGTGACCGGTGATCCCGCACTCGTCGTGACCTGGGACGCCTACGGAGAGGGCGTGGCCCTGACGGCGAGGCCCGCGGAGGCCCCGTGGCGGCCGGAGCTGCGCCACGGCGTCGACGTGTCGTTGGCGCGCCTCTACGGCGCCGTCACGCAGGAGCTCGGCTTCGGCGAAGGGGACGAGGGCAAGGTGATGGCGCTGGCCGCGAAGGGCGACCCCGGCGCGGCTGCCGGGCGCTTCGAGAGCCTCTTCGAGCTCCGCGACGGCGCCCCGAGGTTGCGCGCGCGGCTCGGCCGCGGGGCCGTGAGGCGGCTCCTCGGCGGCCTCTCACGCGAGGACTCGGCGGCGGCTCTCCAGCTCACCGCCGAGCAGCAGGTGTCGGCATGGATTCGCGGCGCGCTGCAGAGCTGCGGCGCGCCGCGGCGCCTGCTCCTCGCCGGCGGCCTCTTCGCCAACATCAGGGTCAACCAGGTCCTCGCGGCGATGCCGGAGGTCAGCGGGCTCTTCGTCTTCCCGAACATGACAGACGGCGGGCTGTCGGCCGGGGCAGCGTGCCTCGCCTTCGCGCGCTCATACGGCGGCGCCCTCGTGGAGCCCGTCGAGCACGTCTTCCTGGGCCCCGAGGTGAGCGACTCGGAGCTCCGCCGCGCGGCCGAAGGCTCCGGCCTCTCGTGGCGGCGTGTTGCCGAGCCCGAGCGCGACGTCGCCGCCTACCTGCGCGAGGGGCGAGTCGTGTGCCGGTACGCGGGGCGCGATGAATTCGGCCCGCGCGCCCTCGGCAACCGCTCCATCCTCTTCGAGGCCGGCAACCCGAGGACCGGGAGGCGCGTCAACGCGGCCCTCGGCAGGGACGACTTCATGCCCTTCGGCCCCGTGCTGCGGGCCGAGGACCTCGGGGAGGTCTCGATGTCAGCGAGCTCGGCCGCCGACCTGGCCTGGATGACGATCGCCGTGGACGCTACGGAGAGATTCCGCGAGCAGTGCCCGGGCGCGGTGCACGTCGACGGCACGGCGCGGCCGCAGGTGGTCTCGCGGGGCGCGGCTCCCGAGATGCACCGCATCATGAGCGCATACCGTGAGGCCGGTGGGGGCCCTGCGGTGGTGAACACCAGCTTCAACCTGCACGGCGAGCCTATCGTGCACACCGCCGAGGACGCGGTGCGCACCTTCAAGGCCTCGGGGCTCGACGTGCTGATGCTGGGCGACATCGAGCTCGTGCGCGCGGACCCGGCTGGCTAGCGGGCAGGGGCGCGGGCAGGGGCAGGGGCAGGGGCAGGGGCTCGGGAGGAGCGTGTAGCCGCTACGCGCCACACGCCCCTAAGGCTGCTCCTCCCACAGCGCGAGGAAGGGCCCGATGGCGAGGGCGTCGATGCGGCTCTTGCGGAAGGCGCGGATGGCGTCCTGCGGGGAGCAAACGATGGGCTCCTCGTGCATGTTGTAGGACGTGTTGATGATGCTCGGCACGCCGGTCTTCTCGTGCACGAGGCTCAGGATGCGGTGGTAGCCCTCGTCGTCCTCCTCGTGAACGACCTGGGGGCGGGCCGTGCCGTCGACGTGGACCACCGCGGGGGAGGCCTGCTTCATCGCGTCGGTGCAGGGGAAGGTGATGGTCATGAAGCGGGCCGTGTGCTCCACCCCCGGACCGTAGCCGACGTAGCAGTCGGCCGCGTGCTCGGCGAGGGTCACCGGCGCGAAGGGCATGAACTCCGAGCGGTGCAGGCGGGCGTTGAGCCAGTCGTTCACCTTCGGGTCCTTGGTGTGGAAGAGGATGCTCCGGTGGCCGAGGGCCCGCGGGCCGTACTCCATTCGGCCGGAGAAGCGCGCCACCACGGAGCCCTTGACGATCAGATCGGCCGCCTTCGCCTCGACGTCCTTCTCTCGCCGGTAGACGACCCCGGCCTCCTCGAGGGCAGCGCCGATCTCGTCTTCGCTGTAGCCCGGGCCGAGGAACACGTTCGGGATCGCGGCCGGCCGGAGCTCGGTCTCGGCGGCGAGGGTGCCGAGGGCGGCGCCGGCCGCGATGCCCTGATCGCTCATGGCCGGGTGCACGAACAGGCCCTCTACCTGGGGCAAGGACCACAGGCGGTGGTTGACCAGCACGTTGGCGAAGACCCCGCCGGCCAGCACGAGGTGGCGAGCGCCGGTCTCCTCGATGGCGCGCTCGACCCAGCGCACGAGCACGTCCTCGAGGCGCTTCTGGGCGGCCGCCGAGACGTCCTCGCGGGAGAAGCCTTCGAGCTCCTTGAGGGCGCCGCGGGTTCGGGACTTGGACCACAGGGGCGGCAGGCGGAAGCTCGTCTCGTCCTCCGAGAGGGAGAAGAGCTGCTCCATCTGCGGGTAGGCGCGCCTCCAGTCCCCGCGGGCCGCGAGCCCCGTGACCTTGCCGGCCATCAGGACGTGGAAGCCCAGGAGCTGGGAGATCTCGCCGTAGAACTGGCCGGGAGACTGGACCGCGTCGCTCCCCCAGAGCGGCTCGCAGCGCCCGGCGCCGCAGGAGAAGATGCGGGCGGACCAGCCGTCGCCCATGTTGTCGACCGAGACGGCGAGGGCCTCTTCGAAAGGCGACGTCAGCCATGCCGACCAGGCGTGGGCGGTGTGGTGGTCTACGAGGGAGACCTCGCGCCCGAAGCGCCTGCCGAGGGCTCGGCGGTTGAAGGCCTCGATGCCGCGGGCGACGGGGCCGCCCTTGATGAAGCGGGTCTGAAACGAGAGCCACGCCTTGTGGGACACGCCGAGCAGGTCGTGCTCGCCTTCGATGAGGGTGCCCTCGCCGAGCAGGCGGGGCAGGAAGTGGTAGCGGTTGCCGGCGACGACCCGGTCTACTTCGTCGAGGGTGACGCCGCCGAGCTCCAAGACGGCGTCGACCGCGCGTCGCGGGAAGCCCGCCTGGTACTTCGTGCGCGAGAGGCGCTCCTCCGCGATGGCGGCGACGATGCGCGCCCGGCCGCCATCGCAGGCCACCAGGGCGGCGTTGGCGTTCGTGTCCTCGTGGATCGCCAGCGCTAGCCGCCGTGACCGTGACTCGTCTGCGGGCATTCGAAACACCTCTGCCGCATCATCTACCAAACTGACCCGTCGCCGGACATCGAGTACAAGAAGGCGCGAGCCCCCATTCGGAATCCCTTGGAGGTGCCGGCGCTTGAAAGGCAGCGGCTTGAAACAAGGCGTTTCGGGACGAAACGCCCCGCGTAGGGGAGTTTCGCTTGTGAAACTCCCGCCCCGCAAACAAACAGGGCAGGCGATGACCCGGCGCCAGCAGACAATCCTCGGCGTGTGCCTCCTCGTGGTCTTCGTCTTCTCTCTGCTCCGCTTCGACGGCCCGTCGCGCGGCTACTGGGACACCTACATCACCGTCCCGGCCATGTTCATGACCGGCCAGCGGGTCGAGCTCGTGCGCCGGGACGGCTCGCCGCGCTTCGACTACGAGCTCCAGGGCCGCATCCCGGAGGACACCTTCGATCCCACGCCGAGAGGCTTCGGCATCTCCTCGAAGGACCAGCGCATCGGCGCCGGCGTCCTCTTCGCCGCCCCCTTCGCGGTCCTGAACATGGCCGCCTTCCGCTGGGGCTACGCCCTCTGCTGGACGCTGCTCTTCCTCTTCGCCTTCCTGGCCCTGCGCCGCGTGATCCCACCCAGCGACGAGCCCAAAGACCCCTCCATCCCGGACCACGCCGACTTCACAGCGCCCCTCTTCGGCGCACTGCTGCTGGTCTTCAACCCCTTCTCCCTCTACCTCGACCGCCTCAACGGCAACCTCTTCGGCCTCGCGATCCTGGTCTTCATCTTCTTCCTCGCGACCGAGAAGAAGCCCCACTGGTGGCTCATCGGCCTGGTCTACGGCCTCGCCGGCGGCGTGCGAAACGTGGCGATCATCCTGGCGCCCATGCTGCTCGCCTACATGTGGTGGAGCAGCGGCGGCCTGCGCGGCTGGCGTGGCTTCGCGCGCAACCTGAGCCTCTTCACGCTCTGCGCCTTCGCCGCCATCCTGCCCGTCCTGCTCTGGAACCAGTACGCCTACGGGGCCATGCTCATCCACCCCTCCCAGGTCCCTCACCTCCAGGGCTGGCGACCCACCTTCCCCCACTCCTTCTTCGGCTCCGAGTTCCAGTTCAACGGTCTGCTCAACTGGCCCTTCCACGACCACCTCGTCCGCACGCCGCACTTCGGCTACCCGACCTCGATGATGTGGCCGCTGGTGACCGTGCAGGCCCTCGGCGTGGTCCTGGCCGCGCTCGTCCCCGTGGGCCTCCTGCGCCTCTGGCGGTGCCGCCGCCGCGACACCCTCGCCCTGCTTTACTGGTACCTGGCCTACTACGGCCTCTTCTTCTTCCAGGAGAACTGGGAGGAGCTCAAGCAGACCTTCATGGCCCTCCACCTCTTCCCCCTCGCTGCCTTCGCGGCCTCGGGCCTGGCCTGGCTGCTCGAGCGTGTCCGCCTGTGGCGAAGGTGGGTCGCGGTGGCCGCCTGCGCCCTCGTCATCACCGGCGCCGTGCTCTCCGCCCGCCTCGTCGAGGCCCCCGCCGACGAGCGCTGGTACCACCGCTTCCCCCACGCCGGCCGAAACGACTCGGGCCTGAGCGAGCTGCCCGAGGATCGCCGCAAGGACTGGCACTTCTTCTACACGAAGGAGGCGCCGGCCGAGATCGAGAGGGAGCGCCGCACCCTGGCCACCCCGAGCCCGCTACCGGCCTTCTACCGCCCCTTCCACTTCGGCAGCGGCAAGGGCGACGTGCTCGAGCGAATCGCCCGCGAGCCCTCCGAGCGGGAGCTCACGACGCTCGCGGTGTGGAGCTACATCTACGAGTAGCGCGCAGAGCCGCGGAGGGACGCTCAGCCGGCGTACTTGTCGACCAGCCTCGTCACCCGGGGCAGGGCGGCGATGATCTGCTTGACCCCCATCGGGCGCAGCTTGGCGTAGACCTTCTTGAGCACCTTGTTCTCCGCGTGGGCGGCCCGCGCGTCCGTGATGGCGAGCAGGGCGTTGGCCAGCGTCTCCTCGCGCCCGTGGCTGTAAGCCTCGAAGCTCTCCGCGTCGCCGCCACGGTACTCGGCGTGGTGCGGCTCCCAGGCCTCGCAGAAGTCGGGGAGCAGGTCGTTGATCGCGTTGGGGATCATGCGCCCGCCGTCGAGCTTCTTGACGACCTTGAAGCCGCCCTTGATGGCGAGCCCGGTCACGCCCGACTTGGAGGCGACCTCCTCGTCCAGGACACGTTCACTGTCTGCGACCACCTCGCGGCGGCGCTGCTCGTCGAGTAGCAATTCTGGGAGTGTCATGGTGGCGCACTATGGCTTGGGATTGCCGGGTTGGCAACGGGGCGCCGGAGCGTCCGCGGCTCGGGTCAGGGGCGGCGTCGCCTGCGCCGCCACCACAGCGAGAGGCCCGCGCACACGTTGAGCGCTGTCGCCACGCCCACGACGAGCGCCGGCGTGACGCTCATGCCTGCCAGCCACGCGGCGCAGAAGCAGAGCATCGGCACGCAGAGCACGCTCAGGGCTACTCCGACCGCTACGCGGACGGGCAGCGTCCAGTTGTTCTCCAGCTGGAGCGCGACGAGGGTGCCGGGCAGGGCGAAGGCCCAGAGGGCGGCGAGGATCTGGAGGGGCAGGGTCATCGCGCTCACCCGCGGTCGAGCACGGCCGCGGCGAGGCCGAGGGCCACCGTGCGGGCGAGGGGGCGGATGCGCGTGGTGCGGTTGAGCACGAGGCGGGAGAGCTTCCAGACCGTGCGCGGGCGCAGGTAGAAGCGGCGCACGAAGCGCAGGTAGATCTGCTGGAGCTTGTCGGGGTCGACGCCCCCGTGCCGGAGCACGATGTTGTTCAAGAAGCTGTACTGCGACCAGTCCTCGGTGCCGACCCAGCCCTTCTCCCGCGCCTCGTCCCAGAGCCAGGTGCCGGGGTAGGGCGTGAGGAATGAGACCTGCAAGAAGTCGGGGTCGCAGCGGCGGGCCAGCGCGAGGGTGCTCTCGATGTCCTCCTCGCTCTCGCCCGGGATGTTGAGGATGCAAAAGCCCATGGTGGAGAGGCCGGCGGCGCGGGCGGCGTCGAAGCCCTTGACGATGGCCTCCCCGCTGACTCCCTTACGCAGGAACTTGCGCCCGTGCTCGGAGCCGGACTCGATGCCGAGCTCGACCCGGGCGCAGCCTGCCTCCCTCATGTGCTTGAGGAGGGACTCGTTCACGAAGTCCGGGCGCGTCAGGCAGATCCAGCGCACGCGCCGGTGCAGGTCGCGCTTCTGAAGCTCGTCGCAGAAGGCGCGCACCCACTTCTTGCGGGTGGTGAAGGTGTCGTCCAGGAAGGAGAAGAAGTCGACGCCGTAGAGGCGGTGGACCTCGTCCATCTCGTCGGCCACGGCGGCCGCGTCGCGGTAGCGCATCCCGCGACCGAACATCTCGGGCACGGCGCAGTAGGTGCACTTCGCCGGGCAGCCGCGCATGGCGAGCAGCGTGGTGAAGGTCTCGGAGTCCGGGCAGCGGTATCGCTCCATGGGGAGGAGGTCGCGGGCCGGCGGGGTGATGGAGTCCAGGTCTGCGAGCATCGGCGCGATGCCCGTGTCGATGACGCTCCCGTCCTGGTCGCGGTAGGCGTAGCCCTTGACCTCGCGGCGGGCGTCGAGGTCGCCGCCGGAGAGGATCTCGAGGAGAGGTGGCAGCGTCTCCTCGGACTCGCCGCGCGCCACCATGTCCACCTCGGGGAACTCCTCGAGGCTGCGGGCGGGCAGGGCGGTGGTGTGCGGGCCGCCGATGATGGTCCACGTGTCGGGGTGCGCGGCCTTCACGCCGGCTGCTATGGCGGCGGCGAGCTTGACCGTGGGGGTCGTGGCCGTGACGCCGACCAGGTCGGGGCCCGCGGCGAGCGCGTCGGCCACGGTCCGCTCGGTGGAGAGGCCGCGGGCGTTGGCGTCTACGATGCTGACGTCGTGGCCGGCGTCGCGGACCGCGGACGCGAGGTAGGAGAGGCCCAGAGGCGGACCCACCGAGGTCTGGGCGATGCGCCGCACCCGGCCGTGGAAGTTCGGGTTGACGAGGACTAAGCGCATGGCCCTACCGGATCATCTCGATGACGCCGTCGAGGGTGCGGAGGAAGTAGGCGACCTCCTCTTCGGTGTTGTAGACGCCGAAGGACACGCGCACCGTCTCGGGCACCCCGTGGCCGTTGTACCACGCGTGGGCGCAGTGCTTGCCGTAGCGGACCATGATGCCCGCGCGCTCGTCCAGGACCCTCGCGAGGCCCTTGCTGTCGAGGCCCTCGACGTAGAAGTTCAAGATGGAGCCGCGCTCCTCCGGGTCCTCCGGGCCGATGAGGTGCACCTCCTTCATGGCGCGGAGGCCCTCGGTGGCGAGCCGGTTGAGGGCGACGGTGTGCGCGTGGATGCGCTCGGGGCCCAGCGCGCTGACGTACTCGACCGCCGCGCGGGCTCCCACCGCTCCGGCGACGTTGGCCACCCCTGCCTCGAAGCGCTCGGGGACGGGCGACATGGCGCTGTCGGTCCACGTGACGTCCTCGACCGTGTCGCCGCCCACGTTGAAGGGAACGAGCGAGGTCAGCGCCTCCTCGCGGCCCCAGAGCACGCCGACGCCCGGCGGCCCCATCATCTTGTGAAGGGAGAAGACGAAGAAGTCGGCGCCGAGCTTGTGCACGTCGATCTCGCGAGACAGCACGCTCTGGGCGCCGTCGACGAGGACCAGCGCGCCGTGGCGGTGGGCCTCCCTGCAGATGCGCTGGATCGGCAGCTCGATGCCGGTGAAGTTCGAGACGTGGAAGACCGAGACCAGGCGAGGGCGTCGCTTGATCTCCGCGCGCAGGAGGTCCAGGTCGAGGCCTCGCCTCGGGTCGACCTCCACGATGGAGTGACGCACCCCGCGGACCAGCGCCAGCCGCTGCCAGGGCAGCAGGTTGGAGTTGTGCTCCATGTCCGTGGTGACGACCGCCTCGCCTGCCTTGAAGCCCATGGAGGAGGCGACGAGGTTGATGCCCTCGGTGGCGTTTCGGGTGAAGACGACCTCCTTGGGCCCCTTCGCTCCGATGAAGCGCGCGACGGCCTCCCGCGCCGCGACGTAGGCCTCGGTGGCCTCGCGCCCAAAGCGGTGGTTCGAGCGCCCGTGGCAGGTGGAGCCGTTGCGCTGGAAGTCGGCGACGGCGTCGATGACCTTCGCGGGCTGGAGGGCCGTGCACGCGCTGTCGAGGTAGACTGGCGCCTTGCCGCGGAAGCTGCGCGCGAGCTGGGGGAAGTCCGCGCGGATGCGCGAGACCTCTTCGGGAGTCATCTACGGCCCTCGCTGCTGCCGTCGACCGAGCAGGTCTGCTCGCTGAGCGGTGCCTCCCCGACCATGATGCGCTCCTTCCTCAGTATCCCCGAGAGGGTCTCCCGCGTGTAGTCCACGTAGAAGGGCAGCACGCGGCGGTAGTGCGGCCGGAAGATCGAGGCCGCGGCGGTCAACCCGAGGATGCCCATGTGGGCGCAGGCGACGAAGGCCGTGCCGACTACGAAGCGCGCCCGCGAGATGGGCTCGCCGTTTATCTCCTTGTTGCAGCAACCCATCAGGAGCCCCCCTCGTCGTCCTCTATGCTCGTGGGCAGACCTCGCTCCGCGCAGACTCTGGCCACGTGTGCGTGGGCGACCTCGCTCTTGAGCTCGATGAAGCGCGCGACCTTCTCCTCGTCGTGCTTCGGCGGCTGGTTCAGGACCAGGAAGGGCAGGTAGTAGAGCTCACCCGGGCGGCAGGTGGGCTGAATGCCCAAGAAGCGGTCGAGGATGCGCATGCCCATCTTGAAGCCCCGCTCCTTGAGCGACTCGATCTCGCTCGCGCGCGGGATGGTGTAGACCGGCGTTCGGTACCGGATGCCGTAGCGCTCGTAGAGCTCGCGGACCATGTAGATCGCGAGCAGGGTCTGCTCCACCATCTCGCCGGTCGACTGGGAGGAGCCGTCGGCCATGTGGGGGATCTGCCTCTCGAGGTTGTAGAGGATGCCCCTGGTGTGCATGGCCAGCTTGCAGGACAGGCACCAGATGAAGCCCGATCCGTAGCGGCGGAAGTCCCCTCTGGGGTCGTCGAGGATCATCTCGAAGAGGGGCTGCACCGACTCGACGGTGTGGAAGAAGCGGTCGCCGGCGTGGCGCCTGAGCTCGTCGAGGCGCCTCCGCGTGCGCTCTATCCTCGTGTGGCCGTAGCCGTTGCTGAAGGACAGCAGGTGCACTTCGTCGTAGGTCTCCGCGAGCTTCAGCGCGGCGGTCGTCGAGTCGACGCCGCCCGAGAACATGAGGGAAACCTTGCGCATGACCATGCCAGTCCTAACGCAGATCGAGCCCGGGAACCATTACCGCCTCCCCCTGTTCGAGGTGAAAGCCGCTACTCACGCTCCAGGTAACGCGTGGTGAAGTAATCGTCTTTCACGTCGCGGTTGAGCTGGATCTTCTCGACGACGACCACCGAGCTGCGCCCGTTCTGCTTGTTCACGACGGTCATCTTCATGGGGCGGTAGCGCTTCTTCTCGGCGTCCACGAGCTTCACCTCGCCGACCGTCATCTCCTTCAAGAGGTCGCCGTCGAGGTCGTAGAGGAGCGCCTTGCGGACCACATGGTCCGACTTCCCGAACCAGGCCACGCGCTTCGAGTAGCCGTTCTCGTCGGCGATGTCGTCGTTCTTGGGTGTGGACTCCACGACCCAGCACGCCGTGCCGCCGACCGTCTCCTCTCTCAGGAGCTTGTAGGTGAAGTCGTCGAGTGTCGGGAGGTTCATGTCCGCGTACGAGAACTCGCTCCCCATGAAGCTCTTGGCTTTC
>CAZQPP010000196.1:0-13777 GCA_964594295.1 uncultured Myxococcales bacterium
ACGGCTAACGGCTAACGGCTAACGGCTGAATCCGCCGGCCATCGGCCGGTGGATTCTGACATGCCCCACGCATGACTTGTGCATCCGCGCGCCCTATTATCCGCCGCCATGAGCCCTCCAGACGCAGAGCCAGGCGCGGCCGACTGGGTCGACGAGGCGCGCCGCGTGGCCCGCGGCATCCGGCGCCGGGTGCTCGCGCACACCATCGAGCGCAACGGCGGCTACCTGAGCCAGGGCTGCTCGTCGGCCGAGCTCCTCGCGACCCTCTACGTGCGCATCCTGAGCCTCGGCCCGAGCGAAGGGCCCATGGTCCCGCCGCCCTTCTCCGGCACGCCGGGCGCAGGCCTGCCCGGCCCCCTGAACGGTGGCGTCTACAACGGACCAAAGGCGCCGGATCTGGACCGCTTCGTGTTCTCGCCGGTGCACTACTCCCTCGCGCTCTACGCCACCCTCATCGAGGTCGGCCGCCTCGCCCCAGAGGCCCTCGACGCCTTCGACCGCGACGGGAGCACCGTCGAGATGATCGGCGCGGAGCACTCGCCGGGCGTCGAGCTCACGGCCGGCTCCCTCGCGCAGGCGATCAGCCAGGCGGGAGGCATCGCCCTCGCGCGCAAGCTGAAAGGCGAGACCGGCAGGGTGTGGGTGATGATGACCGACGGCGAGCTGCAGGAGGGGCAGACCTGGGAGGCCTTCGCCGCCGCGGCCTTCCACCGCCTCGACAACCTCGGCGTGCTCTTCGACGTCAACGGCCAGCAGTGCGATGGCCCCATGGACGCGGTGATGGAGATCGAGCCGGCCGCCGACCGCCTGCGCTCCTTCGGCGCCCACGTCGTAGAGGTGGAGGGCCACGACGTCGAGACGCTCGCTGCAGCCGCCGCTGAGCGCGTGCAGGGAAAGCCACTCGTGGTGCTGGCCCGGACCGACCCCTGCCGGGGCCTCGACGTCATGCGCGCGCGTGCGCCCAGGTTCCACTACGTGCGCTTCAAGAGCCCCGAGGAGCGCCGCGCCTACCTCGCCGCCCTCGCCGAGATGGCCGAGCCATGAGCGAGATGGTCACACGCCCTCACGCGCTCAACATGGTCCGCTGGGCCGAGGAGCGCCCCAACGTGCTCGTGCTCTCGGCGGACCTCACGTCGTCCTGCGAGGCTGACGACTTCCGCGAGGCCTACCCCGACCGCTTCTTCTCCCTCGGCATGGCCGAGCAGAACATGATGGGCTTCGCCTCGGGCCTCGCCCGGGAGGGCTTCCGCCCCCACGTGCACACCTTCGCGGTCTTCGTCTGCCGCCGCCCCTTCGACCAGGTGGCGATGTCCGTCGCCTACCCCAACCTCCCGGTGCGCCTGCTCGGCTTCCTCCCGGGCATCACGACCCCGGGCGGGGTGACGCACCAGGCTGTAGACGACCTCGCGCTGATGCGCGTCCTCCCGAACATGACGGTGCTCTCCTGCGGCGACGCCACCGACGTGGAGAGCCTCCTCGACCTGGCGGATACCGTGGACGGGCCGGTCTACGCGAGGGTGCTCCGCGGCCAGGTGCCGCGCCTCTTCCCGAGCGACGAGCCCATGGAGCTCGGCCGCGCCCGCGTGCTCTCCGAAGGGGAAGACGTCACGATCCTCAGCGAGGGAATCTGTACGGCCGAGGCCATGAGGCTCACGCCCCTGCTGAAGGAGCGCGGGCTGCGGGTGCAGCACCTCCACGTCAGCACCATCAAGCCCTTCGACGATGCGGCGGTGACAGGTGCGCTGACGTCGGCCCGGCATGGCATCATAACCATCGAGAATCACAGCATCATTGGCGGCCTTGGCAGCGCGACGGCCGAGATCATGGCCGAGGCCGGCGTGGGCACGAAGCTCAAGCGCCTCGGCCTGCAGGACGTCTACGCCCACGGCGCGAGCCGCGAGCACCTCATGTGGGAGTACGGCATCGACGCCTGGGCCCTCCTGCGCGCCGTCGAAGACATGATCGGCACCTTCTTCGGGATCGAAGAGGCCGAGCTGCGGGCGACTCCGCCACCCTCCCCCGCCCACGACACCTCGAAGGCGGAGGGGCTTTGAGATGGGGGGCCCGCGAGGCGGCGGCATCGGCGAAGGCAAGCGCCTCGAGCTGACGGGCGAGCGCATCAGGGCGACCTACAGCCTCACGGGCGACAGGGTCGAGGCCATGCAGAGGGCGCAAGAGATCTGCGTCGAGCAGACCGTCGAGTTCCCCGCCGACCTGATCGGCGCAGGCGACATCCCCGCCAAGGTGATCGGCCGCATCGACTCGATGCGACCCCTGGCGCCGGATCGTCACGAGGTCGAGATCGCCTTCTCCGTCGAGGTCGCCGGCGGAGAGCTGACTCAGCTCCTGAACCTCCTGTTCGGCAACATCAGCCTCAAGCCGGGCATACGCCTCGAGGGCCTCGAGCTGCCGGCCAGCCTGCTCGAGCGCCTCGGCGGCCCGCGCTTCGGGAGGGCCGGCCTCCGCGCCCTCCTCGGCGCACCCGGGCGACCCCTCCTGTGCACCGCGCTCAAACCCATGGGCCTGTCCCCCGCCGAGCTGGCCGACCTGGCAACCTCCTTCGCCCTCGGCGGCATGGACATGATCAAGGACGACCACGGCCTGGCCGACCAGCCCTTCTGCCCCTTCGAGGAGCGGGTGGCGCGCTGCGCCGAGGCGGTGGCCCGCGCAAGCGAGAGGACCGGGCGCCCGTGCCTCTACCTGCCCAACGTCAGCGCCGGCGCCTCCGCGCTCCCCGAGCGCGCCCGCTTCGCGAAGCTGGCAGGCGCCGGCGGGCTGCTGATCTCGCCCGGGCTGACCGGCTTCGACTCCATGCGCGCCCTCGCCCGCGACGACGAGGTCGCGCTCCCCATCATGGCCCACCCCGCCCTCCTCGGGAGCTTCCTGCTGAGCCCGGGCTCCGGCATCTCCCACGACGTGCTGCTCGGGAGGCTGATGCGCCTCGCCGGGGCCGACGCCACGATCTTCCCCAACTACGGCGGCCGCTTCTCCTTCTCCGAGCAGGAGTGCCGCTCCATCGTGGAGGGCACCGGGGCCCCGATGGGATCCGTGGCGCGCATCTTCCCGGTCCCCGCCGGCGGCATGAGCCTCGAGCGCGTCCCGGAGATGTGCGCCTTCTACGGGCGCGACGTCGTCTTCCTAATCGGCGGTGACCTCCACCGCGGCGGAGACCTCGTGGCGTGCTGCGAGGCGCTGAGACGCGCGGCGGGGGCCGCCTGTGGCCCGTTGCCACGGCCCCGCCGACTGTGCTCTGGTCGGGGCATGGCAAAGAAAGACCGTGAGGAGCTGCTGCGCTTCCTGCGCGGCATCGAGAAGAAGCACGGGAGCAACGTCGAGCTGGTCGTGAAGGTCGAGACCGCCTCGGGCAAGGTGCGGCGCCGGACCGGGCGCTTCCTGGGCCTCAAAGGTGACGAGGAGGTCGGCCTGCACAACGAGGCCAAGGGCAGCGACTCCTGGTACACGATCGAGCGGGTGCACGACGTGTGGAAGAAGGGGACGCAGTCGAGCGAAGGCTGAGAGTCGCCGCCTGCGCCACGGCGCTACTCCCCCGACCCACTCCGGGTCTGCCTCACACAGAGGGACAGGTAGCTGTGCTCCGCGGACATGGCCATGAAGTAGGACTCTCGCGTGTTCTGAGCGTCGACGACCCAGGCGTCGGGGTAGAGGCCCGAGTAGGTGCCCGCGTACTCTCCGGTCCACATTTTGTCTTGCGGAAGCATCTTGCACGGATCTCCGTCGGCGCAGGTGCACGAAGGGAAGAGAGACAGCGGGCCTGGAGTGTCGCTGCAGCTCGAGTACAGGCTCTTGAGCTCCGCCCGCGACGGCAGACGCCAGCCCTTGACGCGGCAGTCGGTGAAGGCGAAGGCGTGCTGCTTCTTCGGGTTGGGTGCCTTCTCCCACTCGAGGTTCCCGACCACCGCCGTCTCTGCGTTGGAGGGCGCGCTGGGGCATCGGCAGTCGAACCACGCCCCGCTCGCCGGGTTGCAGGGCTGCAGGCCTAAGGTCTCAGCCGCGCAGTCGCAGTCCCGGTGCTCGCCTGCCTCGCAGGATTGCCCCGTGGCGGGGTCGCCAGAGCCGCACCCGGCCCCGAGGACAGCGGCGAGGACCAGGCTCGCAAGCACTCGTGCTCGTTGCATGTGTTCCACCGTGCCTGGAGGGATCATGCCTGCTCGCCGTGAATGTACACGTCCCGCTGCGGGAAGGGGATCACGATGCCCTCGGCGTCGAAGCGCTTGTAGACCGTGCAGTAGAGCTCGTCCAAGGCGCGCCCGCGCAGCACCGGCTCGTCGACCCAGCCCAGGAGCTCGAAGTCGAGGGCAGAGTCGCCGAAGCCGCGCATGCGCACGCGGGGTGCCGGGTCGGCGATGAGGTACTTCGACGCGGCGGCGATCTCAATCAGGACTTCGCGCACCCGATCGATATCGCTGCCGTAGGCCACGCCGACCTTCACGCGGACGCGCTGCTTCACGGAGGGGCCGCCCGACTCGTTGACGATCTTGGCGTTGGCGATGGCCGCGTTGGGCACGACTATCTCCACGTCGTCCCTGGTGAGCAGGCGGGTGGAGCGAACTCCGATGTCGGTGACCTGCCCGCGCTCTCCCGACCCGAGCACCACGAAGTCGCCCTTCTGGTAAGGCGCGTCGGCCAGGATGAAGATGCCGGAGAAGAGGTTGGCCAGGGTGTCCTTGGCCGCGAAGCCGATGGCGATGCCCAGGATGCCGGCGGAGGCAAGCCAGGCGGTGACGTCGACGCTCCAGGCCAGGAGCACTCCGTAGCCGGCGCCGCCGACGATGAGGATCTTCAAGATCATGTCCAGGAGCGGCACGGTGCGGGTCTGGACGAAACGGAAGTCGTCGGCCCGTTCGGCGAGGCGCTCCAGGATCAGCTTGCCGATCTTCATGCCCGCGCCCGACCAGTAGAGCACGGCGGCGGTCACGAGGAGGCCTCGGGCAAGGAAGAGGACGGCCTCGGACAGGCCGAAGCGCTGAAGGGCAAACCAGACACCGGCGAGCACCACCGACACGAAGAGGGGGCGACGGAGGGCCTTGACGATCTCGTCGTCGAGGTCGGTCGCGGTCTTTCTCGCGAGCCCAAGGAGCACGCGGGCGGTGAGGATCTCCACCAGGTATCCGGCCAGCATCGCCGCCACGAGGATGGCCAGGGCCTCGAGGTGCGGGTGCTCGTCCATGAGGCGAACGGCCTCTTCCACGAGGCGGATGACTTCGTCCATGTCGTCCCTCTCTTGAAGCGCGGCCGGCAGGGAGCGCCCCTACTCGACCACCCACGCGTCCCGGCCGCGGATGAGCTCGGCGATGTCGCCCGGGCCCGCCTTTTGCTGAGCTGCCTCGATCTGCTCGTACATCGCCTTCTCGTAGGTGGGCGCCTCGACCTTGCGCAAGACCCCGATAGGCAGGGGAGCGTTGGGCGGACCCATGTGCGCGAGCATCGACGCGTAGGTCATGTTGTCGCGGGTCGGGTCGTGGATGATGACGTCGCGCGCGAGGGGGTCTTCGCCTTCGAGCTCGACCACCTCGCCGGCGCCTCGGCAGTGCATGGCGATGCCCTTGTCACGATCCTTGCCGAAGACGAGGGGCTCGCCTTCGACGAGCTGAACCACGTTGTCGTGCTTGAGCTTGCGGTCGGTGAAGGAGACGAAGGCGCCGTCGTTGAAGACGTTGCAGTTCTGCAAGACCTCGACGAAGGAGCAGCCCTTGTGGGCGTGGGCGGCCTTGATCACCTCGGCCATGTGCTTCGGCTCGCGGTCGATGGTGCGGGCGACGAAGGTGGCGTTGGCGCCGAGGGCCAGGGCGATCGGGTTGAGGGGGCGGTCGATGTTGCCCCAGGGCGAGGACTTGGTGGCCTTGCCGAGCTCGCTGGTCGGTGAGAACTGGCCCTTGGTCAGGCCGTAGATCCTGTTGTTGAACAGGATGATGTTGATGTCCGGGTTTCGGCGGATGACGTGGATGAGGTGGTTGCCGCCGATGGAGGTGCCGTCGCCGTCGCCGGTGGCGACCCAGACCGAGAGATCGGGGTTCGCGAGCTTGACACCCGTGGCGATGGCCGTGGCGCGGCCGTGGATGCCGTGGATGCCAAAGGTGTCCATGTAGTAGGGGAAGCGCGACGAGCAGCCGATACCCGACACGAACACGAAATTCTCCTTGGGCACGCCAAGCCCGGGCAGCACCCTCTGGATGGTCGCCAGGATGGCGTAGTCCCCGCAGCCGGGGCACCAGCGCACCTCCTGGTCGCTGGCGAAGTCCTTCCGCGTCAGCGGCCGCGCGCCCTCCGCGCCTGGAGCTGTCTGCGTCATGATGCGTCTCCCTCGGTCGCGGGGGTCGGGGTGGCCGGCACTTCCTCGAGCAGTCCCCGCACGTGCTGGGCGATCTCGCCCGAGCTGAAGGGCAGGCCGCGCACGAGGTTGTAGCCGCGCGCGTCGACGAGGTACTCGGCCCTGAGCAGGCGCACCAGCTGGCCGAGGTTTACCTCGGGCACGACGACGTGCTCGAAGCGCCGCAAGAGGTCGCCGAGGTCCGAAGGGAAGGGGTTGAGCCAGCGCAGGTGCACCTGGCCGACCTTGTGCCCTTCAGCAACGAGCTCGCCCACGGCCTCGCGGATGGAGCCGAAGGTCGAGCCCCAGCCGACGACGAGGATCTCACCTTCTTGGGCTCCGAAGACCTCGCAGGGTGGGATCTCCTGCGTGACGCCGAGGATCTTGTCGCGGCGCAGGCGGCTCATGCGGTCGTGGTTGTCCGAGTCGTAGGACACGTGCCCGCTGAGATCCTCCTTCTCGAGGCCGCCGATGCGGTGCTCGAGGCCCGCGGAGCCCGGCAGCGCCACGGCGCGGGCGAGTGTGTCGGGGTCGCGCGCGTAGGGCTCGTAGCCCTCGGCCTCGCGCACGAAGCAGGTCTCGATGGCCGGCAGCTCGTCGAGCTCGGGCACCAGCCAGGGCTCGGCGCCCGACGCGACGTATCCGTCGCTGAGCACGATCACCGGCGTCGCGTACTTGAGCGCGACGCGCGAGGCTTCGTAGGCGCAGTGGAAGGCGTCTCCGGGAGAGGCGACGGCCAGAACCGGCATGGGGGACTCACCGCTCCGGCCGTGCAGGGCCTGCATGAGGTCGGACTGCTCGGTCTTGGTCGGCAGCCCCGTCGAGGGTCCGGCTCGCTGCACGTTCACGATCACGCAGGGCACCTCGGCCATGACCGCGAGGCCGGCGGCCTCGGCCTTCAGGGCCAGGCCGGGACCGCTGGTGGTCGTGACCGCGAGGGTGCCCGCGTAGCCGGCGCCGACGGTCGCGCAGATGGCGGCGATCTCGTCCTCGGCCTGGAAGGTGACCACGCCGAAGTTGCGGAGGCGGGAGAGATGGTGGAGCACGTCGGTGGCCGGCGTGATGGGGTAGCTGCCCTGGAAGAGGGTCACGCCCGCCCGCTCCGCGGCGGCCACGAAGCCGTAGGCGAGGGCGAGGTTGCCCTCGATGTTGCGGTAGGTGCCCGGCGGGAGCTTGGCCGAGGGCAGCTCGTAGCGGGTCTGGAAGAGCTCGTTGAGCTCGCCGTAGAGGTGCCCCGCCTTGAGGGCGGTGAGGTTGGCCTCGACGAGCTCGGGCTTCTTCGCGAACTTCTCCTGGAGCCAGCGCTCGGTCGGCGCCCGGTCCCTGTGGAAGAGCCAGTAGAGCAGGCCGAGGGCGTAGAGGTTCTTGCAGCGGCGCTTGTCGCCGGTCCCGAGGGTGCTCTCCGCCAGCGCCTTCTCGGTGAGCTCGGTCATGGGCGCCGCCACGACCTGGTAGCCCTCGAGGGAGCCGTCCTCGAGGGGGTCTGTGTCGTACTCGGCCTTGCGAAGGTCGGTGGCGCCGAAGCCGTCGGTGTTGATGACGAGCAGCCCGCTTCTCCGCAGCTCGGGCAGGTGCCTCTTCAGCGCGGCGGCGTTCATCGCGACGAGCACGTCGGGCTCGTTTCCGGGCGTGAAGATGGCGTCCGAGGCGAAGCGGATCTGGAAGGAGGAGACCCCCTGGACCGAGCCCGCCGGGGCGCGGATCTCGGCGGGGAAGTCCGGCATCGTGGCGAGGTCGTAGCCGGCCACTCCCGTGCTCGTAGTGAACTGGGAGCCGGTGAGCTGCATGCCGTCACCGGAGTCGCCGGCGAAGCGGACGGTTATCTGCTCTTTGTGCTCGGGCTCACGCTCGGCGGCTGCCTTGTCCGGCGGCGCCGAGCTCCCTTGGCTGTTGGCGGGGCAGGCGTTTCGGGGCGAAACGCCTCTACGCGGGGTGTTTCGCGAGCGAAACACCTTGTCGTCGCTGCTTGCGGTCATGTGGCTCTTCTCGGCTTCGGAGCGTCAGGCGCCGAAGACAAGCAGGCCCGGCATGGATGCGCAAGCAGCCGGGTCAAGCCCTCTATGCGACCGCGGATCATGACACACGTCAGAGCCAGCGCTGACGGCGCCTTCACCGGTTTCGACGACGACATCGGCCGGGCCCACGGGCGGTGGCCCATGAGCGCGGCCGATGCGGACTGTGTCAGCGGGCGTCTACCGTGGTGGCGACCACGCCGACGCGAACGGTCCAACCCTCTACGCCGTCGACGGTCTCGGTGGGAATGTCCGCGATGAACTCCTGGGCGGTCAGGGTGGTCTCGCCGATCTCGAAGCTCAGGTTCGACTCCTCGAGGGTCGCCTTGGGCAGGAAGCCCTCGACCGTGCCGTTGATGGTGTCGATGGGGTCGCCGGTGTAGGCGCCGAATACGATCCCGTCGATGTCGGGTGCGTCCTCACCGAAGTGGGCCGGGTCGATGTCGCTCAGCGAGAACTGGCCCGCTCCCGAGACGAAGCAGGGCGCGGCCTCGTCGGTCGTGCCGCAGGTGCCCTCGGTCTTCTGGTCGACGTCCGCGAAGGTCGCCTGGCGGCCCTCGGCGTTGAAGCTGCAGGCGGACGGGGTGTCGTCGGTGTAGTCGCAGCCGCCCTCACCGAAGTGGAAGGTCGCGGGCAGGCCGGGCTCGAGGGGAAGCACGGAGAAGAGGAACTCCCAGTCGTTCTTGCCAAGCTCGGCGGTCATGAAGCCACCGAGCAGGTCGTTGATGACGGTGGGGGTGCCGGCGAGATCGTACGTGATCTCGGGCGCCAACAGGGTGATCTCGTTGACCCGGAAGAGCGTGGCCTCGGCGCTCACGGTGCCGGCGCACTTGCCAGCGGTGCAGACGTCGTCGGTCGTGGAAGCGAAGCCGTCGTCGCACTCGGTGCCGTCGTCGGCCGGGGCGGTCGCGCACTCACCGGTCGCGGCGTCGCACGAGTCGACCGTGCAGGGGTCGCCGTCGTCGCAGGTCTTGGCGTCATTCGCGCAGTCGCCGGTCGCGGCGTCGCAGGAGTCGGTTGTGCACTTGTCATCGTCGTCGCAGGACTTGGCCTCGTGCGCGCACTTGCCTTCATCCGCATCGCAGGAGTCTTCGGTGCAGGGGTCGCTGTCGTCGCAGTCGGCGGCAGCGGTGCACTCGGGCGCCGGGGTCTCGTCGTCGGGGTCGGAGCCGCAGGCGTTGATGCTGAAGGCCAAGGCACCGGCGACAAAAAGGACTAGGAGGTTTCGCATATTGAGTTACCCGCTCTCTGTTGTGTCCAAGCCGAGAGAACATAGCGATACCGGCTCAACCGTTCAAGGCGGCCGTACATGGCCTGCCGAGGGTGCACCCTCGTCCCGGTCGCGGCGCCTCTGGCGCGCGGCGACGCCGACCGCGCGCCAAGAGCACGCGGCGGCGCCGACCGCGCGCCAAGAGCACGCGGCGGCTCGATCAGCGGGACAGCTCGTTCCAGTTGTTGACGATCAGGATGTCGACCAGCGGCGTCTCGCCGTAGGGCTTTGTCGGGTTGAAGACGTGGATGCGGGCGGGCCAGGCCTCGAAGACGTTGAGGCGCCTGGTCTCGTCGCAGCTCGCGTCAAAGCCCACGATCGAGATGTGCCGCTTCGTGGGGAATCGGTTCTCGGCCGCGGCGTCGCTGATGTCCCGCATCCAGTCGTAGGCGGACCACCCCTGCCGGAGGTTCGTCAGGTACACGGCCTCGCTGCTGCCGGTGGCGGGCCACTTGAGCTCGCCCTCTCCCCAGCACGCCGCCTGGACGTGGCGGTTGGTGTTGGAGCAGCCTGCGGTGCCGAGGTCCACTCCGTCTATCTCCACGTAGTCGCCCGGCGCCGGGCAGGGGTACAGCACGGGCGGCCCCTCGAGGTCCCTCACGTCGAGGAGATCGTGCGGAGATCCGGTGAGATCGTAGTGCTCGTAGATCTCGAGGACCAGCTTCGCCAGCACCTCCTGGCCCCTGTCCATGGTGATGGTGGGGTCGCTGGGCCCGGTCTTCGGGAGGATCGAGTAGAGCAGCACCGTGGCCTTCTCTCCGTCGACGCCCTCGAGGAAGATCCACGCATCCTTGGCGTCGGGGAAGCCACCGGGCGCGGGCTCCTCTATCCAGTCTTTGAGAGTGCGGACTCCGTAGCCCGACTCGGCGCGCACACCGGTCAAGGTGATGTCGGGCACCACCACGTTCCCGAGGGACTTCTGGGAGGTGCCATTGCCCATGTCCCGCTCGATGACCCCGATGTCCCATCCGATGCGCGACAGGCCGTGCACGAGGAAGCTCCCCTTGCCGCTGATCTCGATCCGCACGGGGTCCGCCGAGACGTCGGCGATGGCCGTGTCCACGTCGCCGTGCTCGCACTTGCCGTTCTCGCAGGTGGCCACCCCCGGGCAGGTGCCGCAGTCCCCGCCGCAGCCGTCGTCACCGCACTGCTTGCCCTTGCACGAGGGAGCCCGCTTGTCGGTTGGCTTGCAGTCGTCGTCGTCCGCCACGCCGTCGCCGTCGTCATCCGCGTCGCAGGCGTTGCCGACGCCGTCGAAGTCCGTGTCCCGCTGGTCGGCGTTGGCGTCCTGCGGGCAGTTGTCGTTCGGGTCGCAGGTGCCGTCGTCGTCGGAGTCGTGGAGGATCTTGCAGAGGATCTCCTCGATGCTCGGGTGAACGAAGGTGACGCTGTAGCTGGCGAAGCCCGGGTTCAGGCCCTCCTCGATGGCCTTCTCGACTTCGGCTGCCACGGCGGCATGGGCCTTCTTGAGCACCTCGCAGGGCAGCTCGCAGCCTTCGGCCGCGGCGCAGTCAGCGGGGCAGTCGAGGGCCTGGATCGCAGCACCTATCGCGGCGGCGTCGGTCTCGGCCGCGAGCTTCTCGCCGGGCTTGAGCTCGATCTCGAAGGTGGGCTTGGCGCACCCGTCGTCGGCGCCCGCCGCGCCCGTGCCCGTGAAGATCGCGCCCACGTCGCCGGAGGTGTCGACCGGCACGATCAGCTTGTCCCCAAGGGCGGCGAGGTCCTCGGCCTCTACCCCGTCGAGCACGGAGCGCGCCGCGGCCACCAGGTACTCCCCGAGGGGCAGCGGTACACCGGTGGACTCCACGGTGAAGTCCCCCGACAGCGACACCTTGCCCCGCCCGAGACATGAGCAGTTGGAGCCCACCTCCACGTCGTCCTCGAGGCTCGCCTCGAAGAGCCGCCCGCCTGAGATCTCCATTCCGAGCTTGCCGCCGAGGCCCTTCTTGGGCTTGTGCTCGAGGTCGAGGTCGTACTTCGTGCCCCACGCGTCGAGCTTGCCGGTCACCTTCAGGCCGTCGCGCAGCTTCGGCTTCTCGATGTTGAGGCTGCCCTTGACGCTCTCACCCGCGAAGGTGGCCTCGAGCTTCGCCAGCCCGTCCTTCGCCAGGGTGATCGAGCCCTCGCCGCCCCACGCGCACCCGCTCCACTCGAGCGTGGGCTCCTCAGCGCAGCGCTTCACCACGAAGCACCCCACCCTGAAGCCCTGGCCGCGGGTCTCCTCGCAGGTCGGCCCGCCTGTCTCGCCCGCCACACCCGTGATGGTGTCGCCGAGGTAGTCCGAGCGGATGGAGAGGGCGTCGTCGAGGAGCTTGAGCATGTCCTGGGAGGCACGCCACGCCTCGCTGATGTCTTCCTTGACCAGCACCCCCTCCGAGATCGGGCTCTCGACGTCCGGCTTCGACTCGAGGTCCTTGCGCTCGGTGATCTCCGGGAGAGCCCTGTGGTCAGCGAGCTTCTCGCCCTCCGGGTCGCCTGAGCCCTCCGACTTGCAGCCGGCGCACGCGACGGTCAACGCGATGGTGAGCAGCACGAGGTCGCGCGGCAGTTGGGCTCCCATGGCTTCTCTCCAGGCTTCCAGGTAGCGGGCCGAAGCTAACCCCAATCCGACCGGTGGCGAAAAAGAGCGCCTCGGGAGCGCCGCGCGCACCTGCTCGACTCAAGTTCGGCGCGGGATCGCCCGATGATCATGGCGATCCGCCCGCAACCGACAGTCCCTCCAGCTGGCGTTGTGAGAGACGGCCGGCGGCGGCTCTTACCCTGCCCCGAGTGCCCCATGCAGCACCACAAAGAACGAAACGCGAAGCCCGCGGCGCCTTGCTCCCCCACGCTCGACGGCGTGCGTGCGGGGGCGGGCGTTCTGAAGCAGAACGCCCCTACCGCGGTGTTTGCGGGGCGGGCGTTTCGAAGACGAAACGCCCCTACGCGGGGAGTTTCGTGCCGAAACTCCTTGTTTGCGGGACCAGGCCGAACGAGCTTCCGGCTGGCGGCCGCGGCCACGCTCGCCGTCTTTGCGTCGGCCTGCGGCTCGGGCTCCGACGTCCACGCGACGAGCCCGACGACCGCGCAGAACGTCGACGTCCCAGCCTACCCGCGGTACGGCCCCGACGCGCAACCCCCGAGCACTCCGCGCGACGTGCCGATCTTCGCGCCTACCACCGACATCGGCCCGGGAGACGTCGACGAGGGCGCGCCACAGATCCTCGGCGACGTGCCGATCGATGGAGAGGTCAACACAGCGCCCGCCGGCGCCGGCCAACCCTGCACCGTGGACGGCGACTGCGAGAGCCGCGCCTGCGTGCCTCTCCCCGAGGGCTCGGTCTGTGCCCAGCCCTGCGCGCCCGACGAGCCCTGCCCGGAAGGGTGGGACTGCCGGCGAGTCAGCGCCTCCACCACCGAGGAGCGCATCTGCATGCCGGCCACGGCACGTGGCTGCCGGCCGTGCCGATCACCAGCCGACTGCGACGCGGCCGGAGACGAGCCCGGCGGCCTCTGCGTCGACCTCGGCGGCACGACCGGGCACTTCTGCCTCTTCTTGTGCTCCGACTCGCTCGGCTGCGACGACGGCTACTACTGCGACGTCGGACGCGATGTCCCGATCTGCGTACCCGAGAGCGGCGAGTGCGGGTGCACGGAAGAGCACGAGGGCCTCGACGCCCTGTGCTGGAACCCCAACCCGGAGCAGGGCTGCCCCGGCGTGAGGGTGTGCACGCGCGGAGTGCTCGAGCTCTGCAACGCCCCGACGCCCATGCCGGAGGTCTGCAACGACGCGGACGACGACTGCAACGGCGAGACCGACGAGGGCACCGACGGCGACGCCTGCACGCTCCACAACGACTTCGGCTTCTGCTACGGCGTCACGCGCTGCGCGGGGAGCCGCCTGACCTGCGAGGGGCAGGTGCCCGCGGCCGAGTCCTGCAACGGCATCGACGACGACTGCGACGGGCAGACCGACGAGGACTTCCCCGGCCCCTGCGAGATGGAGGACAGCGACGGCGACGGCCACGCGGACGTTTTCGACAACTGCCCGGACGAGCACAACGCCAACCAGCTCGACACCGACCACGACGGCATGGGCGACGCCTGCGACGCCGACGACGACGACGACGGCTACGTCGACGCGGCCGACTGCCAACCCCTCGACCCCCAGGCTCACCCGGGCGCGGA
>CAZQPP010000197.1:0-13710 GCA_964594295.1 uncultured Myxococcales bacterium
GCGAGCAGGAGTTGCTCGAGCAGGTGTCGATGGTGCAGAAGAGGCCGTCGTCGCAGTCGTTGTCGGTGAGGCACTCGATGCAGCTGTTCGACTGGCAGACCCACCCGGCCGGGCAGTCGAAGGCGCTGTCACAGCAGTCCGGGTCGGGGACCGGGCCGTAGACACACTGCTTCCACAGGCGCTTGGTGGGGTGCGCGATGCAGCTGTCGTGGTTGCACTGGCGGCCGTCGTCGCAGTCGCTGTCGGTGTTGCACACGCGGCTGACTCGGATGAGCGTGGTGTCCTGGGCGGCTGCGGCCGTCAGCTCGGTCCCGTTCTCGTCGGCGAGGACCACCGCGATGTTGTGCTCGCCGGCCTCGACGTCGGTGATGTCGAAGTCGTCGGTCGAGTAGACCGTGTCCACCTGCGTCCCGTCGAAGTAGATGTGTACCCGGTTGCCCTGCTCGGCGAGGACGAAGCCGGAGACGTCGAGGGTGACCGTCACGTCGATGGTGCTGGCGCTCGGCGGGTCGTAGTAGTTGGCGCCGTCGGGCAGGGAGAGCTCGGTCTGCAGGGTCGGCTGCACGATGCTCACGGTCGGGTCGCCGAGGGCCGCTAGGCTGGCCTGGCCGAAGGAGGCGCCGGAGTCGGCTCCCACCAACCCGGCGTCGACGGTCGACATCGCGTCGGCTCCTTCCCCGCTCACGCTCGACAGGGGTAGCAGCGTCGGGTTTGATCGCTGCGAGCAGCTTGCCACCGCGAAGACGGTCAGCAACAACACCAGCAGGTGTCTGAGCGGTCTCGGCGACAGTGCGTTTGAGGAGCTACCGGGAAGGTGCATCGTGTTCATCCGACTTCGAGAGCGAAGGCACGCGGGTCCGAGGGGAAACTCGCCCTTTGCTGGCGGGTAGATCGGCATATACGGAAGAGACTTTAGCCTGGATTGGGGGAATTTCTATTACTTGTACCCTCCGCGGGAGCGCAGCCGCCGGCGCCCCGAGCTCCCTCACGCGCTGTATTGCCCTTCGGCCGAGGCGGGTTATCCTTTTGTCGTGTCCAAGGTCTATCTCTCCAGACGCCTCTATGCTCTCGTGCTGGCGGGCTTCTGTGTTCTGCTCGTCGTCTTCGCGCTGGCCCTGAGCCTCCTCGTCCTGCGCGACGGGCTTCGAGACCGCCTCGCCCGGGCTGGCTTCGCCGACTCGGTGGACGTGCGCCTCGTAGCCTCGGAGGGGGTCGTGGTCCGGGGCCTGCGCCGGGCGGCTCCGCTCAGGGCAGGCCCGGTCGACCTGCAGCTCGACGTGGACAGCATCCGCGTGCCCCTCGACCTCGAAGGGATCCTCCGCATGAGGAGGCCCGTTGTCGGCCGCATAGAGGTCCGCGGGGTGCGGCTGACCCTGCTCCGAGCCAGGCGATCCGGAGGAGCGCCGTCCGGGGCGGCCCCTCGCGGGATGCTCTCCGCCCTACCGCAGCTTTGCCCGGCCGGGTGCCGGGTCGATCTGGAGGACGTGCGCGTAGAGGTGAGGCTCGAGGGCCTCGACCTGTCCCCGATCGGGCGCCTTCACGGCGCCGCCCAGCTCTCATCGGAGGGGCGCTTCGACGCCGAGCTCCGCGGCGACGACGGGCGCACCGTGTCTCTCCGCCTGGGGACCGACGATCCCGTGGCCACGCTGGAGGTCCACGTGTTGAGGCCGGGGCGCGCGCGTCTCGCGATCGCCGGTGGGGCTGCCGGCGCGCTGCAGCTCGACGTGGGGGCCCAAGCAGCCCACGTCGGCCCCGGGGAGCACGTGCACCTGGCGGGAGTGGAGGCGACGCTTGGGGCGGAGGGGGCCGTGTTGGCGCGCGTTCGGGCCGGGCTCGTCGCCCTCGGAGCGGGCACCGGCACCTGGTGCGTCTCGGGAGAGTGGTGCTTCGACAGAGCGGACGACGTCCTCCTCGAAGCGCAGGGCGCTGCCACGGGCTTCGGCCCGATCGCCGTTCAGCTCCGCCGCGCAGAGCATTGCGGGGCCGCCTGCCTCGCGCTCCTCGGGGTGGGTGGGCGCCTCGAGCACGCGCGCGGCAGCGCTCTCGTCAAGGCGGAGAGGGTGCGGGCCTCTGCCTTCGAGGCTTTCTCCTGGCCGGGCACGCTCGAGCTCACCAGGCTCGAGGTCCAGCTGCGGCGGGCCCCCGCGGCCGTTCCGTCGGTGGAGGCGCAGGGCGCCGACGCTGAAGAGGAGACGCCCGAGCGCGCCGATCCCCTGTCGGCCGTGGCCTCGACCCTGGCCGCCCTCGATGAGGTGGCGGAGTCCGCCCAGGGCTCCGCTTCGGCATGGCTCGCTGCGCTGTCGCGACGCAGCCCGGGCGGCTCGGCCTCGCTCCGCGCGGACGACGTGTGGGTCGATCTGGTCGAGGGTGACACCGCGACGCACCACCTCAAGCTGAGCGGCCTCGAGGCCTCGACGGGGCAAGGTGCCGGCACCCACGTGGCCGCCGCCTTCGAGCTGCATCGGCCGGAGAGGGCGCCGGCGGACGGGCAGCTCGGCCTCCGCCTCGAAGGGGAGAACCCGGCCCGGGGAGAGCTGGCGCTGCGCCTCGACCCCTCCGGAGGCGTTGATCTCTCGGCGCAGCTTCGGCTCGGAGCGATCGTGCTCGAGCACCCCAAGGTCGCGGACGCGCCGGTTCGCCTTCCCGGTCTCTCCGTCGAGGCGGTCTTGCGGCGCCAGCCCGTACCGGGCGGCGCTCATTGGCTCCTCCCGGCGGTGCGCGCGCGGCTCGCTCCTGGCGTGAGCGTCGACGGTCGCGCGGGATTGGTGCTGCTCCACGAAGAGCCTGATGCGGGGGCTGCGTGGCTGGACCTCGACGTGCCCGAGCAGGGCTGCGCGGAGCTCTTCGCGGCCGTGCCGGAGGCCTTGCGCGAGGACCTGCGCGGCGCGCTCTTCGAGGGCGTGGCCGCGTTCGGCCTCAGCGCCGGCGCGGAGCTCGGGAGCCTGCGCTCCCTCGACCTCGATCTGCAGGCGAGCGTGGAGCGGTGCCGACCGCACCGGCTCGGGCGTTTTCGCGTCAAACGCCTGCTCCACCCGGGAGCCGTGTTCAAGGTGCGCGACCCGAAGCTGGACAGCCTGGTGCGGGTCGGCCCGGGCACCGACAACTGGATTCCGCTGGACTACCTGCCGGCCCACGTGTGGGGCGCCGCCCTGGCGACCGAGGACATGAGGTTCTTCGAGCACCAGGGGTTCGCGCCCGGCCTCATCCGCCGCGCCCTCATCTTGAACCTCGAGCGAGAGCGCTACGTGTACGGAGGGAGCACCATCACGCAGCAGCTCGTCAAGAACATCTTCCTGGACCGCCGAAAGACGCTCTCGCGCAAGCTCCAGGAGGCCGTCCTGGTCTGGGCCGTCGAGCGTGAGGTGCCCAAGCGGCGCATCCTGGAGCTCTACCTGAACTGCATCGAGTTCGGCCCCGAGCTCTACGGAGTAGACCGGGCCGCCCGGCGCTACTTCGGGCGCGAGGCCTCGGAGCTCCTGCCGGTGGAGTCGGCCTTCCTGATGGCTCTGAAGCCGGACCCGCTCGGCGGCTATGACAACTGGCGGCGCCGGCGGGTGACGAAGTGGTGGCGCAAGCGCATGGACACCATCCGCAGGCGTTTGCTCAGCCGCTCGTGGGTGGTCGAGAGCCTCGCCGCCGAGATGGACCCCGAGCGTGTCTTCGAGCGCGCCGCGCCGGCCCCGGAGCGTGCCTGGTCGCAGCGGCGCTGAGCGCGGCCGGGGACCGCAAGAGCGGCCCCTAGTCGGCGGCCGCGGGCGCGGGCCTCAGGGACCACCCAAGGCCGGGTCTCGTGAGCGTCTCGGCCAGGCTGGCCTCGTCGAAGGCGCGGCGGAGCACCTGGAGGGTCAGCCTGTCGGTCACGTAGTCGAAGCGGGCGTCGACGACGCCCGGGACCTGTCGGGCGAGCTTCTCGACGAGCTCGGGCCCGTCGTTGCCCATCTTCCCGTCGACCGAGTAGGAGACCTCGACGATCGGCGGAGGTGGCGGCCCGGGCTCCGCCCGGAAGCGGAAGTAGGCCCAGAGGGCGACCGCGAAGGCGAGCGCCACGATGATGGCGACTGTAGGTGTTTGCTTCATGGTCGGGAGGGCCCCTTCTTCTCCACGTGGAATGGGCCCACGTAGAGGTCGTGCAGGCCCGTCGTGGCGAAGCACTTGATGGCGTCCTTGGGGGTCTGGACTATGGGCTCGCCGCGGATGTTGAAGGATGTGTTCAAGACGCAGTCGACGCCGGTCTTGTTCCCGTATGCCTCGATCAGCGCCAGGTAGCCCGGGTTCTGCTCCTCGGAGACGGTCTGCACCCGGGCGCTGCCGTCCACGTGGGTGATGGCGCCGAGGTTCTCCACGTGCTCGGGGCGGGTATCGTAGACGCGGAGCATGAAGGGGCTCGGCACGTCCCGGTCGAAGAAGCGGCCGCAGCTCTGCTCGGGCACGGAGGGGGCGAAGGGGCGGAAGGGCTCGCGGAACTTCACGTGCGCGTTGAGCGCGTCCTTGACGGCCTCGGGGCCCGGCGCGGTCACTATGCTGCGGTTTCCCAGGGCCCGCGGCCCGAACTCGGCCCTCCCGTCGAAGCGGCCGAGGAAGCGTCCTCGGGCCAGTTGCTCGGCGCCGTGCTCCGCGGGGTCTTCGAGCTCGGTGTAGGGGAGCCCGCTCTCCTCGAGGTCGGCGCGGATCTGGTCGGGGCTGAAGGTGGGGCCGAGGTAGTCGGTCTTCACGTCGGGCGGGTTCCTGGGCTCGCCGAGCAGGCAGTGGCTGACGTAGAGCGCCGCCCCGGCGCTCGTGCCGGCGTCGTGGCAGGCTGGCTGGAAGAAGCAGCGCTCGAAGCCCGCCTCGGCGGCGACGCGCGCGTTCGCCACGCAGTTGAGCACGACCCCGCCGGCCATGCAGAGGTTCTCGCTCCCCGTCTTCTCGCGGGCGACGCGCGCGAGGTGCACCATCAGATCCTCGACCACCACCTGGAGCGACGCCGCCACGTCCCGGTGCCGCTCCTCGAGGGGCTCGTCCGGCGCGCGGGGCGGACCGAGGGCCGCCACGAGGCGGTCGGTGTAGCGGGTGCGCGCGTCCATCATGTACGAGAAGAACGAGAGATCCACCTCGAAGCCGTCGGGGCTCGGGCGGAGCATCTGCTCGAAGACCTCTCGGTAGCGGGTCTTGCCGTAGGAGGCCAGGCCCATGACCTTGCCCTCGCCGCTGTTCGCGCGGAAGCCGAGGTACTGCGTCAGGGCGGCGTAGACCGAGCCGATGCTGTGCGGGAAGGGCACTGACGAGACGGGCTCAATCTCGGTGCCCCGGCCCCTGGCGATGAGGGTGGCGTCGCGCTCCCCGTAGCCGTCGATGGTGAGGATCGCCGCCTCGTCGAAGGGGGTCTCGAAGAAGGCGTGGGCCGCGTGGCAGAGGTGGTGCGTGACGAAGAAGATGCGCAGCGGCCTGCCGCCGGGGCGCGGCACGCTCAGCTCGGCGTAAGGCAGCGCTGAGTGATCCTGGCCTGCGAGCAGGTGGGTCGGCAGGCTGTAGAGGAACTCGAGGTGGCTCCTCGGCGTGGTCGTGAAGCGCCTGTGGGCCGCGTCCATGTGCAGGACGGGGTTCCAGAAGAAGGCTATGGCGTCACAGCCCTCGGGGTTGCCCCCGGCACCCGAGAGCGCGAAGTCGAGGGCGCGCGACGGGAAGGAGGCGTCGTGCTTCTGGCGGCTGAAGCGCTCCTCGGCGCAGGCGAGGACGACCCGGCCGTCCTTTACGAGCGCCGCGGCGGCGTCGTTCGAGTGGTTCAGACCGGCTACGATCACTGTCTACAGACCCTCGAGGCGGGCTACACGAAGGAAGACCCCGGCGCCGCTGCCGTCCTGCCCGTCGGACTGCCAGATCACGCCGAAGCGACCGTCGTGGAGGCCTACCACGGCGGGCCGGGTCTGGTCGCTGCTCGAGGGGAGGTTGACGTCCTTTTCCGAGCGCGCGTGGGTCACGAGGTCGGGCGCCTCGAGGCTGCGCGGCGAGGTGATCAGGCGGCTGATGATGTCGAAGTCGCCGGTCCCGTTGGCCTGACCGTGCCAGGCCACCATGACCTCGCCGAGGCCGTTGACGCCCATCTCCGGGCTGCCCTGGGTGCCCGACAGGGTCTCGTTGACCAGCGCCGACGCGCCCATCGCCGCGCCCGCCGAGTCGAATCGGCGCACGCGGATGTTCCGGCCGGTGCCGTTCGCGATCGTCGCCTCCCAGGCGATGAGGAAGGTGCCGTCGTCCAGGAGCTGGGCCGAGGGCAGCCCGGCGGCGCCGGAGCTGGCGTCATCCGCCGGCCGGGGCGGGAGCACCGCGCCCGAGCCGTCGCTGCGCCACAGCGCGTACTGGATGCTGGTGATCCCCGACGTGTCGAGCTCGTGCCAGACGAAGAGCAGGTCCTCCGCCCTCCTGATCACGATGGGCGTGGAGCGGGTGACGTCTGCTCCCCCAACGACCTCGAAGGGGTCCGGAGGGGTCGCGATCTGGGAGAGAGAGACCACGTTGCCGATCACGCGGCGCGTGCTGGAGCCGCCCGCGATCGCCTCTCTCTCGATCCACGCCGCCACGAAGTGGGTGTCGTCGAATCGGTCTACCGACGGATCGAGGCGGCCGACGTCCTGGTCGCCTGCCGGATAGGGCCTGCCGTTGCCGTCCGGGGGAGACGGGTCCTCACCGTTTCCGTTGAAGAGCCTCAGCTCCACGTGAGAGACCGTCATGCCCGTGCCCGGATCGCTCACGTCGGACTGCCAGAGCACTACGATACTTGCAGCGCTCAGCACGGCGACGGCGGGCTCGATCTGATCGCCCGCGGCCCCGTGGTTGACGCGGACCTCGGCCTTGGGGAAGACGTCGGCGCCCGGTCCCGGGTGGGTGTCCGAGAGGCGGAGGTAGACGTCCCGGTCCTGGGCGGTGCCGCCCGAGGGCCACACCAGCGCCATCCTGCTGTCCTCGCCGGGGAAGGCCGCGATGGAGGGCTTGCTCTGGTCGCCCGCGATGAGGGTCGGCACGACGAGCTCCGGCGCCGCGCACTGGTCCGAGCAGAGCTTGGCCGGCGGGGTCGGGCCGAGGTCGCACTCTTCGCCGGCGTCGAGGCGGTCGTCGCCGCACTCACCGACCGGGGAGACCGAGAGCGGGATGTGCAGGCGCGTGATGCGCCCGCCGCTGGGCCCGCAGTCCCGCGCGTCGAGGACGACGCAGTGCTCTCCCACGTGGGCGACCCCCGGGTTCGCGGAGATGAGCACCACGGGCCGGTCCTGCTCGTCGAGGCCGTCGTTGACCTCGACGAACTCCGGCTTGGAGACGACGTTGTAGCTCACCTCGTCGCCGTCGGGGTCTTCGGCGCGCGCCGACCAGGAAGCCGGCGCTCCGGTCTGGCCGAGCAGCACGTTGGGAGCGTCTACCCACTCGGGGCCCTCGCCCGCGATGAGGCAGACCCGCCTCACGGCCACCTCTCCGGTGGGTGTGATGCCCGACAGCGTCGCTCGAAGCGCGATCTGCACGCGATCCGAGGGCGGATCCTCCAAGGCGAAGTCGGTGATGATGGGGTTTCCCGACTCGCAGGGCCGCTCCGGGCTGGGTGGCGGCAGGTTGCCCAGGTCCCTCCACTCGAGCGTGTCGAGCCCGCGAACCACGACGTGGGGCACCCCGCCGCTGATCTCGCCCTCATGCTCGATCTGGATGCGGAGCTTGCTGTCGGCGCATGCCCTCGACACCGAGAAGATGGGCCCGATGAGCCACGCCTTCTTCTGGCTGTTGGGCTTGTTCTGGCCGAACCTGGCCTTGGGCACCGGCTCGGCCTCGAAGCGCCACCCGAGCGGCTCGTCTTCGGGCTGCTCCACCGCCCAGACCACCGGCTCCGCCTCCGAAGGCACCGCGCAGCTGGCGCAGCAGCTGATGGTGTTGAGCGTGCGCACGCAGTCTCCCTGCTGAGTCGACTCGCGGCAGACGCCGTCCTGGCAGGTGGCCTTGCTGCACGCCCCCGGCACCTCCGGGCAGGAGGTGCTGTCGACGCAGCAGCCCAGCCCACCGCAAACATCATCCTGACACGCGTCGCCGACGCAGACGTCGCTCTCGAGGATGTCGGCCCCACCTACGCACTGGCCCGAGGCCGGGTCGCAGGTGGCCCCGCTCGCGCAGGCCTTGGGCTGGAGCTCGCCCTGGGACTTGTCCGGCATGCACACCAGGCAGCGATCCTCGCTCGGCGTGCTCAGCCTCCCGTAGCAGCGCCCCTTCTTGGTCTGTGGGTCCAGGACGAAGCAGGAGTCCGACTTGACCGGGAAGGTGCACCAACCTGCCAGCGTGTCGCAGACCCGGTGCTTGCAGTCGCACTGGTTCGGGTCGTCGGGCGCGCACTCTGGCACCACCGCGTACTGGCAGTCTCGGTCGTTCGCGCACGGGGTCCGGTCGACCGTGTCGTTGGTGTCTTGGACCTTGGGCGTGAACTTGGTGCATGCCGCCAGCACGAGGACCACGACTGCGAGGTGGGTGGCGGCGCGGCGGGCTCTCAGGGGGCTCATCGTTCTCTCGAAGACAGCTGGCACAAGGGGCGAAGCTTACGTGAAAACCAGAGGGTGGGCGAGTCTGTGGGGTGTCCTCCGGAGCGGGCGAGACGCCCTCAAGCGGCGCGCGCCACCGGCAGGCGCAGCGTGACCGTCGTCCCCTCGCCCACCGTTGACTCGACGTCCACCGACCCGCCGTGGTCCTTCATCACCTGCTGCGTGATCGGGAGGCCCATCCCCATCCCGTTGCCCACGGGCTTGGTCGTGAAGAAGGGCGTGAAGATCCTGGAGCGGACGTCCTTCGGGATGCCGGAGCCCTGGTCGCGGACTCGCAGGTGCCACATGTCCCCCGTGACGCCGCTCTCCACCAACACCGTCCCCGTCTTCCCCTCCATCGCGTCGACGGCGTTTTGCACGACGTTCCCGATCGCCTGGTTGAGCTCCTGGGGGATGGCGAGCACGACCACGTCGGGGGCGCCGAGGCGCAGGTCCACGGTCACCGCGCTCGCCTGCTTGGGTGCCGCGAGGGAGGCGACCTCTCGCACCGCCTCGTCGATGGAGATGCGGGTCGGGGCGTCCGGGTAGCCCTCGCGGGCGTAGCGCCTCAACAGGTCGACCACTGCCTGGATCCGGTGGACTCCTTTCTCGAGGGTGGTGTTGAGGCGGCGCATGCGAGCGGCGAGCTTCCCGAGCCTCGACTCCCGCTCCTCGACTGACAGGGAGGTGTCGCTGAAGGCTGCCTGCGCCTTCTCCAGGGTCTCGCCCATGAGGCGCGCACCACCCTGAATGTAGGACAGTGGGTTGTGGATCTCGTGGGCGAGGCTCGCGCTGATCACCTCCAGGCTCTGCGACTGCGCCTTGATCACGTGTTTGACCGTACGGCCGCGCTTCTGGAGCTCGCGCCTGATGGCGGCCATGAGCTCGTTGGGGTTGAAGGGTTTGCTCAGGTAGACGTCGGCGCCCTTCTCACGCGCTTCGAGGCGATCTTGGACCTCGGCTTTGGCCGTCAGCATGATGATGGGGGTGTCTGCTGTGGCCTCCTCCTTCCTCAGCGCCGCCACCATGCTCAGCCCGTCCAGCTCGGGCATCATGTAGTCGGACACGATCAGGTCCGGCTTCTCCCGCAGCGCCAGCTCGTAACCTATTCGCCCGTTGCAGGCCGTGTACACGGCGTGCTCCTGGCTGATCAGCGCGCTAACGAAGCGGATGATGTCGGGGTTGTCCTCGACGACGAGGACCTTCGTCTCCTTTCCCTCGTCGTCGCGCTCGGCCACGACGCGGCGCTCGGTCGCCATGTCGAGGTCCATGAAGCGGTAGTCGTTCCGCTCCCGGAGCTGCCGCGCCCACTCCTTGGGCTCCATGTCCTCCGCCCGCCGGAGCCCGCTCTCGGTGCTGGGCCTGCCCGACCTGCGCTCGATGAGGTTCGGGTCGAAGTGCTCCTGGCCCAGCCTGAGCCGCACGGTGAAGGTGCTGCCCTCGCCCGACCTGCTCTGCACGTCGATGGAGCCGCCGTGCAGCTCGACGATCTCCTTCGCAAAGGCCAGACCGATGCCCGTGCCCCCGAATCGCCGAGACACTTCGCCCTCTGCCTGGGTGAAGCGGTCGAAGATGGCATTCAGCTTGTCCGGCGCGATCCCTATGCCGGTGTCCTGGATCGACACGCAGGCCGCGTCGTCCTGGACCCACAGCCGGACCACGACCTCGCCTCCTTCCGAGGTGAACTTCAGCGCGTTCGAGAGCAGGTTCACGTGGACCCGTTCCATCTTCTCCGAATCCACGTAGAGCCCTTGAGGCCGCTCTACGACCTCGAGCCTCAGCGCTATCGACTTGCGCGCGGCCAGGGGCTGTGCGTGCTCAACGAGCTCCTCGAGCTCCGCCTGAAGGTCGGTGTTGGCAAGGCGCAGGCGCAAGAAGCGCTCTGCCAGCTTCGCGAGGTCGAGGAGGTCGTTGATGAGCTTGAGCAGCTTGAGGCCGTTCCGCCACATGGAGCGCAAGATCGCCTTGTCGTTTCCGCCGGAGCTCGACGCAGACAAGAGCGTCTCCATGGGGGAGAGGATCATCGTCAGCGGCGTGCGCAGCTCGTGGGTGACGTTGGAGAAGAACTGCGACTTGAGCTTGTCCATCTCCTGCAGCTTCGAGAGCGCCTCTTCCAGCGAGGCCGTGGTCGCGTGGAGCGCGCGCGTGCCGTGGTACTCCCGCTCCTCCAGGCGGGACCGGAAGTGCTGCGATATCCCCGAGATCGTCATGGTGGAGATCAAGAAGAACTGGCTCGAGATGAAGAGCTCGGGCGTCCCAACGTCGACCAGACCGACAGCTGCAGGCAGGGTGTAGGGGAGCCACACGCCGAGGTAGTACCCAGCGGCCACAGTGGTGCGCCACGAGAACAGGAAGCCCACGGTGATGACCACGAGGCAGATGCCGGCGTAGTAGGGCGAGTCGTAGCCTTCGTGCACGAAGACCGTGGCGCCGATGCCCCACGCGATGAGCAGCGAGATGCCAACCGAGAACACCGTCGCGTGCCGCGTGACCAGGTCGCGGCGAACCGCGATGAGCACCGCGACGACGATGGCGCAGGCCGCGAGGACAGCGCGAAGGACCCCGAGCTCCACCACGTGATCGGGCATGACTACGAAGTCAAGCAGCCAGAACGCTGGAACGAAGGTGTAGCCGATGAAGACGGCGACGCGCAGGGCACCGACGTTGCGCTCGCGCTGAGCCGCGAGGAACTCCGCGTGCTCCTCCGGGGTGACGTTCACGCCGGCTTGCGAACGTACATCAAGTACGTGTACCCGGTGGGATCTTCAAGGAGCTCGATCTCGGCGTCCGTCACGAGCTCCGCCATCTGGAGCACCTCGTCGCGAGTCCGGTAGAGGATGGTCCAGTCCATGATGAACTCCAGCTCCCAGAACCCATCGCTTGGCGCCTTCATGTTGCCCACGATCAGGCAGCCGCCGGGGGCGAGCCTGTCGTACAAGCGCTTGAGCAGGGCCTGCGCCGCGCCGAGGCGGATGTAGTCGAAGATGCCGGCGGTGTAGATGAGATCCTGGCCCGGGAACTCCTTGAGGAGCTGGTCGTCCTTCAGGATCTGCCCGAAGGACGCGTAGTAGCACGTGGCCGAAGCCAGATCGGGGTATTGGCGCGCCTTGGGGAAGACCCGTTTGTAGGCGTAGGACAGGGCTCGGTCGTCCTGGTCGATGAGGGTGAAGCGCACGGGCCTCGGGGGACGATTCTCCGTCAGATACTCTTCCACCTCGCGGGCAGGGCCGCACCCGAGGCTCGCCACGCGAACCTCCATGCCGTCCGCCGGCTCGCGGCCGGTGGCTTCGCGGATCGCGTCTACGAGCATGCGCATCCTCGGCGGGACGCATGCGCCCACGGGCACCTCGACGCCGATCTTGTGGAGCATGCGCGCGAAGACCGTGTCTCCTCTGTGGTCTTGCGCATACAGGTAGTTCATGACCACGTAGTCCCCCGGATAGCCCAGGGGCTTGTTGTTGGCGCGCTTCCAGCCCGGAGAGACCATGAACTCGGGCGCAACGGTGGTCATGGTGTAGCGCTTCACCGCGCTCATGATCTTGCGATCCGCCACTACCGGGAACAGCAGGTGGTTGGCCTTGACCCGCAGCTCGTTCCACTCGGCGCGGAAGGATGCTTCGCAGCGATCCGCGAGGCGCTCGAGGCTCTCGAGGCCCAGATTGCCTTCCTGCCGAAAGCGCTTCTCGGCGCGATCGAGGACGTCCTTGTAGCGACGGATCAGGTGGACGATGTCCGAGCAGACCTGCCGGTACTCAGACGGGATGAGGTTCGCGTCCTGCATAGGGAGGAAGGAGAGCTCTTCCTCCAGCACCAGGTCGTCGTGGGCACGCTCGAGACCCTGGATGTCGATGAAGTCCCTGGTGAGCCGCAGCGCCACCTTCTGGCCCTTGGGGTGGGGCTCCAATCGGCAGATCTCCCCTTCGCCCGAGTAGGCGGCGACCTCGCCGAGGCGGATGCCGAATTCGACGATGGTGCTGACCGGCGGGATAGGCGCTCCGTTCACGGCGATGAACGAGACACCGTTCATGCTCAGATCGTGAATAGGGAAGGCGTGCCCCTGCGACACCAGAGAAGGACGAAAGCGTTGCCACTTGTCCTGCGCCCGAAACCGCTCGGTTCGGAACTGCACGGCGCGCCCGAGCCCCCCCACCATCTCTTCATAGCTGCGGACCATATGAATACCTCTATGGACGACTTGTGTTTGTGGCACCCCGGGGCCTGAGGTGACGAAAGGCTCTGGAGAAAGAGCGCGAAAGCCATTCTACTTCAACTCGACGAGCCTCCCTACTAATGGAGTAGGGCTACCACCGGAAACCGGGTGTCACGTTGACTCCCGCTCAGAGCGGGCTGTTGAAGTTGACGGCGGCGCTGTGTCGGCGGACGCAATCCGCCACCTGGGAAGCGTTCCGACCGGATGCCGGCGACCGTGCCGGACCGGCTTGCCTACATATAGTTTTCTTTTGCATCTCCCGTGGCTCTCCATGGCTCGAGGCGGGTTCGTAGCACGCGATGACCGTGAGGCGATTCCTTCGCTCCGGCGCCGGTTTTGCGTGCCTCCGGACCTTTGGCCTGGCTGGGGGAGGTGCACACGGCGGACGTTCGTGAAGACGCTTGGAATGCTTGGAGGGAGTGGCTGTGGGCCAAGGCTGCCACAGACATGGAGCGCAGCCAACTTTGGCCCGCGCCGGCTGAACCCGGACGCCGTGTCCGGGGCCGGCCGCGGTTGCCTGCCGCTCCGCAGTTTCTATCCGGGTCTCGCGTGCAGTAGGCTTGCTCCGAGGAATTGGTGCGGCTGCCCGGAGAGACACAGAGGATGCAACCCGAGCAGATCGAAGAATCCGGGCGCTACCGGGTCGTTCGTCGCCTGGGAGCCGGCGGCATGGGCGTGGTCTATGAAGCCAAGGACCGCGAGCGCGACCACTTGGTCGCGCTCAAGACCGTCGACCAGCTCGCGCCCGAGGCTGTCTACCGCCTCAAGCGTGAGTTCCGCACGCTCGCCGATGTCGTGCATCGCAACATCGTCGAATTCTACGACCTGCACGTGGAACGCGGGGCAGCTTTCTACACGATGGAGCTGGTCCGGGGCACAGACTTCGTCGCCTGGTGCCGCTGCGGTCATTTGGAGGGTCAACCCTGGTCCGCCTCCGCCGACGAGGCTCCCCTCCGCGTCGCACTCGCCCAGCTC
>CAZQPP010000198.1:0-13689 GCA_964594295.1 uncultured Myxococcales bacterium
CTCGGCGCCAAGTGTCAAATGTAGACACCTGACCCCATGCCTTCGGCTCGGCCATGCCTTCGGCCATGCCCTCGGGCGCCCTTTACACGGACACCCGCGCAGTGCTTAGATTCCGCGGTCTAAGCGGAGGAATCGGCATGCGGTGGTTGGCCTTCTCGTTGCTGGTCGGGGTCGTCGTGTTTTCGGGCTGCAAGAGCACGGTGGAAGAAGAGGATCTGCAGCGCTGGACGAACAACTCCGAGGGCCTCAATCGCATCGAGGAGCTGATGATGGATCCGGCGAAGGCCGGGCCCGAGGTCCGCTTGCGGGCCCTGGAGATCATGACCGAGAAGGGGCTCGCCTTCGAGATCCCGCGCATGCTCCGCCGCGCCCAGGACGGCAAGGAGCTCGCGGCCAAGCTCGCCGACAAGACCCTGCCCGCTCTCAAGGGCGAAGGCGAGGCGCCCATCCGCGCACGGGACAGCCTGCTCATGCTGGTCGCGCACCTGCCCGAGGAGCGCGCCGACGCGCTGCGCAAGGCGGTGGCGGACTGGGCCTTCGAGGGCCTGAAGATCGACACGCCCAAGGACACGATCAAGGCTCAGATCGAGGCCCGCATCCGGGTCGTCCAGATCAAGAAGCTGGGCAACCACGGCGTGATGGGGGCCGGCCTGCTGGTGCGCCACGGCTTCGCCTTGACCGAGGTCGCCAACTACCTGACCCGGCTCAAGTCCGACGAGGCGCGCGAGACCCTCGCCAGGGCGCTGCTCGCCCTGCACGAGGACCCGAAGATCGACTGGACCCTCGACCAGGTCACCATGATGCGCGACGCCAAGGCGGGCTTCGCCTTCGCGAAGATGATGGCCCTCTACCAGGACCCCGATCGCGACGAGGACGTCCAGGCCATGGCCTTCAACGCGGCCCTCGCCGGGGCCGGGTCGGCGCTCAAGGACCCGAAGTACAAGGCCGGTGCCCTCGAGGCCTTGAAGAAGAGCCTGAAGGCCGACGACGTCGACGACCGCTGCATCGCCATGAACGTGCTCACCGAGCACCTCGGCGATCAGGGCGTGACGCTCTCCCTGCCGGCCCTCGACGACAAGGTGAACCTCACCGACGGCTCCGACGACCCCGCCAAGTCAATGGTGGACTACTGCGGCGACGTGGTCGCCAAGCACGCGCCCAAGAGCAAGAGCAAGGTGCTCGCCCTGCTCGACAGCGGCACCCTCCAGCAGAAGGCCCTCGCGGTGGCCTGCGCGAAGACCTGGCGCAGCAAGGTGCTGCTCGAGAAGCTGCGCGCCCTGACCGCAGACAAGAAGTCTCCGCCCCTCCCCATGGTCTTCGCCGACGTGCCGAACATGGCCGCCCTCGCCCAGAACGCCATCGACGGCATGGCCCTGATGGACGAGATCGACGCCCTCGAGAAGGCCAAGAAGTACGACAAGAAGGAGGCGGACCTCCGGCGCTTCTACGCCACGGTCCTCCTGGGCGCCACGGGCGAAGTGTTGCGCAAGCAGATCGACGAGGCGGTGAAGTAAGCGGGCCGTCTTGGGGACGAGAGGAGAAGGATCCGCGCGGCCGGAGGAGAGCGCCCCGGCCGGTGAGCTCGGCCGCGGCTACCTCTGGTTGACCGCGGCCAAGCTCTGGTTCCTGGTCACGGCCACGGTCATCAACATCGGCCTGCCGCGTTTGCTCGGCGACCCGGCGCTCTTCGGAGCCTACAAGGTGGTCGCGGGCTTCCTCGCGGTGGCGAGCATGGTGGTGCTCGCGGGCGCGCTGCAGACCGCGAGCAAGGGTGTCTCCGAGTCTCCGGCCTGCGCCCGCCTCGTCTGCCGGCGGGCCGAGCGCACCGCGGGCGGCATCGCCTTCACGCTGGCGTTGTTGCTCTTCGTCGGCGCCGACCTCGTCGCCGACCTGCTCTGGCAGGACCCGGGGCTCGCCCTGCCCCTGCGCATCGCCACCGTGGTCGTGGCGGTCTACGGGGTTTACGCCACCTGGATAGGGGTCGCCAACGGCCTCAAGCACTACCGCACCCAGGCGCTCTTCGACATCGTCTTCGCAACCCTGAAGACCGGCGGCATCATCGCCGCAGTCCTCGTCGGCCTCGGCGTCGTCGGTATCTTCGCGGCCTTCTCGCTCATCGCCGTGCTGATGGCCGCGGCGGCCTTCGTGGTCATCGCGAGGCGCGCCCCCGGCGGGGCCGGCGGCGAGGGCGAGGCCATGCGCCCCGGCAGGATGCTGCGCTTCATCGGCGGGGTCATGGGCTTCAACCTCACCTTGAACCTGCTGCTCCAAGGCGACGTCGTCCTGCTCAAGGGGCTGGTGCACGAGGCGAGCCTGGACGCCCTCGGCGCCGCGGGCGGCCTGGGGGCGGCGCTCCTCTGCGGCCTGTCGCCCGGCGGGGCGGCTCTCGACCCGGACACCCTCGCCCGGGAGGCGACGAGCTCGCTCGCCGGGCTCTACGGGGCAGTGCGGAACGTGACCATGATCCCCTACTCCGGGATCATCTCGCTGACCTTCGTGGTCTTCCCGGTGCTCTCCGCGGCGACCTTCTCGGGGGACCGGCGGCGGACCGAGGCGACGGTCCAGGGCGCCGTGCGTTTCGCGCTCATCCTCGTCAGCCTGCTCTGCGGCTTCATCGTGCTCTCAGACGAGCTGCTGCTCGGCCTGCTCTTCGGCCGGGTCTACAGGGACGGGGTGGTCTTCCTGATCCCGATGGCCGCCAGCACGGTGAGCTTCGCGCTCTACGTGGTGCTCACCAGCATGCTCACCGCCGCCGGCTACCCGGGCCGGGTGCTGATCATCGGCGCGCTCGCGACCTTCGCCCACCTGCTGCTCGTGACCGGCGCCGGCAGCCTGGAGGGCGTGCCCTACACCCGCGCCATCGCGATGGCCTGGGCCACCGTGCTCGGCCCGCTGCTCGGCATGCTCGCCTCCGCCTTCGCGATCGTCCGCCTGCTCCATGTGGGGCTGCCCTGGCTCTCCGGCCTGAGGATCTGCGGCGGCGCCGTCGCCGCGGCCGGCCTCGCGCTCTGGCTGACGAGTGCCCCGGAGCTCTCTCAGGTGGCCCTGCGCCTCGTCGTCCTGCTCTTCGTCTGCCCGCTGATCTGGGTGTTGACCGGCGAGCTGGGACGCGCTGAGCTTGCGGCGGTCACCAGGCTGCTCGGCCTGAGGAGGTCCTCATGACGATTCTCCGCGCTTCCTTCCTCGTGCTGCTCATCATGTGCGGAGCAGCTACCTGCGGCGGGGCACGCCCCGAGCCGGACTCGCTCAGCAACCGCGTGCAGAAGTTCAACAAGGCCCTCCGCTGGGCGCGGCCCGGGCTGGCCGCCGAGCTCGTCCTGCCCATCCGCCGGGACGAGGTAATGGTGCGCCTCGACGCCGAGTCGAGGGAGCGGCGCATCGCCGACGTCGAGACCCTCTCGGTCAGGATGATGGACGAGGACACCGCCGAGGTTCACCTGCGCGTGGAGTGGACCGGGCACGCGAGCACCATCTTGAAGAAGACGATCTACGCCTGCTTGTGGCGCAAGGCCGACAAGAGCTGGTTCCTCGGGGAGATGAAGGACCTCGAGGAGAAGGAGCGCTGACGCTCAGAGCTCCTCGCCGGCGCGCCTCCTCGCCAGCGCGAGGCAGAGCAGCAGCGCGATCAGGGCCGGCACCGCCGCGCCGCCGCCGGCGCTCCCCACGGCGCAGCTGCCGCTGCTGCTCCCGCGCTCCTCGACTACCCTCAGGGCCGCGGCGGCAAACGCGTCGCCGCCGCCGGGGTTGGCGACGATGACCCCGTAGATGCCCGCGGGCACGTTCGCGGGCACGGTCGCGTCGATCACGTAGGGCCGGGAGGACTTCACGGGCAGGGAGTGCGCTCCCGGCGTCAGCGAGACCTCCGCGTCGGCGGCGAAGCCTCTGCCCTGGATGCTGATGTCGGTGGCGACCCCCGCCGTGATCTGGCTGGGCTCTATGCCGGTGATCTTCGGAGCGCCGTCCCAGGGCACGGTGTCGCCGGCGCCGATGTCGTCGTTGACGGCGCTGCCCCAGTCGACATCGCCGGTCTGTGCCGTCGAGTCGCCGGGCGACGGGGTGTCGCCCGCGCCGCCGGCGTCGGCCGTGGAGGTGCCCGGATCGGTGGTCGCGCCGCCGGGGTCCGTGCTCGCGGCTCCGGCGTCTCCGCCCGCGCCGGCATCTGCGGGCTCGCCGGGGCCGCTGGTCTCGACGACGACCCGGAGCACCCACTCCCCCATGGCCAGCGCCGAGGTGCTGAGCCACTGGCTCGGCTGCCCGGGGGCAGCCCCGTAGAGGTAGGAGTGCACCGCCGCGCCTCCGGTCGCGTCGTGGATGAGGATGGGCGCCGGGCTCAGCTCGGCCGGGCACTCGCCTGCGTAGCGCAGTCCCACGCGGAAGGCGCCCGAGGGGATCTCGATGGGGTTGAGGGTCACGTCGCCGAGCTCCCCTTCGAGGGGGAGCTCCTGCATGGCGGAGGGGTTGGCCTTGATCACGGCCACGGTGCCGCCGGCTTCGATGTCGCCGAGCTTCTCGGTGTCGAAGATGAGCTCCCCCGCCTCGGTGGTGCCGCCGTCGCGCCACACGGCGATGGTGAAGGCGCCGCAGCGCGCGTCCTCCGCGCCGTTGCCGACCATGACGAAGCGCACGGCCTTCAGGCGGATGGGGTAGTCCCCCGGAGCCGCCTCGAAGCGGGAGGCGTAGATCTCCCCTTCGATGATCTCGACTCCCGTGAGGCGCCCCTCGAAGCTCTCGAGGCTCTCGTTCTGCAGGACCTTCTCGGCCGCGTGAAGGGGCAGGGCGGTCGCGGCGGAGAGGAGGATCGCGGTGAAGATGGCGCAGCGGGTCAAGGCAGCCTCCCGAGGTGGGGGAGGGATTCTAGCCGAAAGGCACCCGCGCCGGAATGCTGCCTCGGCCTGCGCGGCCGGCGGGTCCCGTACCCGAAGCGTCGGGTGGCGCCACGCTCGCTCGGCCGCGGCGCGCGGACAGGCTGGAAGGGGCCGAGGCGCGTGTTCGGTGGTGGAGAGACCGATGTGGGTGTTACTCCTTGGTCATGAGAGCGCTCGCGGGCATCCAAGGGTGCGGAGGGAGCCTCGTCCTCGCCGGCTTCTGCGTCGTGTTGTCGGGCTGTGGCTTCTTCGCGCCCCGCTCCGAGCGCCCCGAGCCGCCGGCCGACGTCGATAGCGCCGCCCTTCAGGAGGGCACGGAAGCGTCCGGCGATGCGGGGATCATGGGCCCCGACATCTTGGACGCGCAGGAGACCGTCGATCCCGCTGACCTGCCCGAGGTGGCCGCCGAGCAGCCCGCTAGCCCCGATGCCGCGGCAGACGCCGCCGATGCGCCCGACGTGCCGATTCACGGCCGCTTCGGCGATCCCTGCCGGCGGCACGGTGACTGCCAGGGAGGCTGGTGCATTCAAGGTTGGGGCGGGAGCATGTGCACGAACCTGTGCTACATGGAAGACCACTGTCCGGAGGGCTTCGCGTGCCGCCATGTTGCAGGCCCGGGGATGGATGTTGTCTACCTCTGCGTGCCTTTCGTGGAGAGCTGTGCCGACAGCCTCGACGATGACGGCGACGGGCTCACGGACTGTGCCGACGGCGGCTGCGCGCACTCCGAGGTGTGCGAGCCTTGTGACCCGGGAGCGGGCTGCGAGACGTGCGCTGATCTCGAGGCCGTCGACTTCGGCGCGTTCAAGGATCGCTTGGCGGTGACGCGTGTGCACAAGCTCGGCATCGGAGGCTTCGGCACCCAGATGGTCTGCGACGAGACCACGGCGGCGGATGTCGACGGAGATCCGGGCACGAGCTGGCCGAGGGGAGGCCAGAGCTTCGACTGCCGCGACGGGTTGGAGAACGGTCTGCTGAAGTGGGAGGCCTTCCTCGCTGACGTCTCGCAAGGCGAAGGAGCGCGCGCTTACGCCAATGACGTGGTTCGGGCAAATCGCCTGGGGCTGCTGCTGAGCCTCGTCGAGCTTCGCGGCGACCCGAGCCCTGTCCAGCTGCGTGTGAATCTGGCCGTGCCCGAGCCCGGCAACGTGGCGACTCCGACAGAAGGTGTGGGCGGCGGACCCCCTCGCTACGAATGGAGCGACTGCGATCTCAACGACCCCTCGGTTGCGCCTTGCCCAGTGCATGTCCGCGCCGATTCCTTTCGTGCAGACTGCGTTAGCACGGTCTCCGGCGTCTTGAGCGGGAGCATCCTGAACGGGCGACTCGAGGTGGTCGGCCGAGCGGTGCCCTGGCTCCTGGCCTGGGAGCCGGGATCTGCGGACATCGGCTCGGAGACCGTGCTGCCCATCGAGGTACACGAGCCCCGTCTTGTCGGGCGCCTCGTCGCCGAGCCCAGCGGTGCCCTGTCTCTGCGCGAAGGGTTGCTTAGCGGGCGACTGCCTCGCAAGCACCTCGTCACGTTCTTCGAGCGCATGCAAGGGGTCACGGGCCCCTGGGACCAGGAGCGCCTGGAGGGGGTGTTGTCTTCGTTCCTCGACCTCGACGGCGACGGGAACGGTGAGCCCGACGCCATGTCCGTCGGCTACGTCATCGAGGCGCTGCCCGTGGACGTCGTCGGAGTCGCCGGGGAGCGTTGAGCCGGGTAGCGGCGCCTGTGCTCCACGCCCGGCTGCCGCGCGAGGTGGGCGCGTCTCGCGTGCTCGTGGGGAGCTCGAAAGTGCGCACCGCGTCCCCCTGTGGTAGGCCGCCCGCATGCAGATCCTGCCACCGGCGCTGGCGCGGGCCCTGGTAGTGGCCATGGGCGTTCTGGCCGTTGCCCTGGCTTCCACCGGAGAAGGTGGGGGCAGCGAGGAGGATCGCGTCCGCCTCGAGGTGAGGATGCTGGTCAACGAGGGCTTCGTGATTGAGGCCTTCGCGGGCGCCAACCCCACCGAGGGCGGCGAGGAGGTGGCCGAGCGCCTCGATCTCGCCGGTCGGGTCCAGAACAGCAGGGCCGGGCTCATCGAGAAGGTCAGGAAGCTCAGAGACGAGATCAGAGGTGAGCCGAGTCGGGATGCCTGGACCCTCTCCACCTTGCTCGCCGTGCTCGAGAAGGACCCGAACCTGCTCCCGGACCGCGTACCGGAGTCGGCGCCGGGCTGGCTGCGGGCTCGGGCACAGAACCTCGCGAGGGGTGACTCGCAGCAGGCGGCGGGGCCGCCCATGGAGACCCAGATCCGCCTGGCGAGGTGGAGCCTGCTCGGGCTCTTCGGGCTCTTTACCTTGGTGCTCGGCCTCGTGGCCCTGACCCTGGCGCCGAGGCTCTTCAGCGACGGCCGCATCTCGGAGAGGCCAATAGAGGGGGTGTCGCTGCTCGACGCCTTCGGCGTTGTGGCCCTCTGGGGGGCGGCGCTGGTGGTCTGGGACATGGTGGTCGTCGCCGAGGCGGAGTCCCAGAACGTGGCGACCATGTACCTGCACTACGTGCCCCTCGCCCTGGCCGGCACCCTGCTCGTGGCGTGGGCGCTCAAGCGAGTGGGCTCGGGCTGGGGGAGCGTGGGCCTCTTCCACCCCGCCGACAGGCGCGAGCTGGTGAGCTGGCTGGGCTTCGGCTACCTCGGGCTCGCGCTGGCCCTGCCCGTCGTCTTCGTCGCGGCCTGGGTGACCGCGCTGCTCATGCCCGGGGCGCCCGAGCAGGTGGAGCCGTTGCTGCCCGTGGTGCTCGACACCTTCGAGAACGGCGGGGTGCTCGGTCTGCTGGTCGTCGTGACCGTGATAGCGCCGCTCTTCGAGGAGCTGCTCTTCCGCGGGTTCCTCTACGGAGCTCTCCGGAGCCACATGGGGGCGGCCGCGGCCAACGTCGCCCAGGCGCTGACCTTCGCGGTCCTCCACTTCACCGCGCGCAAGGTGCTCGTGCTCTTCGCCCTCGGCGTGGTGCTCGGCCTGGTCAGGGAGCGGACCGGGCACCTCCTGCCCTCCGTCATCCTGCACGCGGCCTGGAACGGCGGGACTCTCTTGACGCTCGCCTTCTTGCTGGGCCTTTGAGCTCGCGAGCCGGCCGGCCAGGGGGCAGGGCAGGGCAGCGCCTCGTGCTGCTCGCGGGTGTGGTCGTCGCCGCTCTCGTGCTGCGCCTGTGGGGCATCGCCGGCGAGGACCTGTGGATCGACGAGGTGATCTCCCGCGACTCCGCGAAGAGGCCGCTCGGGGTGTCCCTGCGCTGGATCGCGCTCGCGGACGTACACCCACCGGGCTACGTATTCCTCCTCGCCGGTTGGACGGCGCTGCTCTCCGACGGGGACCTCTGGCTGAGGGCCCTCGGGCTCTCCGCAGGCCTCGCTACCGTGGCGCTCGTCCCCTTCTTGATGCTTCGAGCCGGCGCGGGCGCGCTGCAAGCGCTGGCAGGCGGGCTGCTGCTCGCGGTGCACGCCGGGCACGTGCACTACAGCCAGGAGGTGCGGTCGTATCCGCTGCTGGGGCTCTGGGCCCTGCTCCTGTGCTGGGCCGCGAGCGCGCTGCTCCGCAGCCCCGGGCGCCGGCGGGCCGTCGTGCTCGCGCTCGTCGCGGGCGTGGGGCTCTGGCTGCACCACGTCGCCTGGATTCTGCTCTTCGGGCTCGCGTTCGGCGCCGGCGCCCTCGGCAAGCTGGACCGGGGTCGCACCCGTTGGCTCGGTCTGGGCCTGGCGGGGGGCGCGACGGCAGCCTCGCCCTGGGTGGCGGTGCTGCTCCACCAGGCCCTGGGCCTGCCTGCCGGCTTCTCTTCGCACCTCCGCCGCCTCTACAGCTTCGACACCTTCTTTCGGGAGCTCGGACCCTGGGGCGGGTTGCCCTGGGACACCGCGGCGGCGGCCGGGGCCCTGCTGTGGATCTGCCTGCTGCTCCTGGTCTGGCGCTCATGGGGCGGCTCCGAGGTGCGCGCTCGGGAGGTCGAGCCCCCGCCGCTTTCGGTGCCCCTGCTCCTGATGGGAGCGGTCTCGGTCGGCGCGGCCGCCATCCTGCCGGCGGTGCTCCCGGCGACGCCGCTGCAAGAAGGGCTGCTCGCGCGGGTGATGCTGCCCGGCTGCGTGCTCGCTGCCCTCCTCCCGGCGGGCCTGGCGGCTGCAGGTGCGACCGGCCGATTCCTCCGCCTTCGCTTTGCCGGAGACCGGGCCGAAGCCGAGGACGCCGATCTGCTCCGCGTCGTGACCTGGGCCCTCGCCGGCTCGGTGCTCCTCGGGAGCGTCGCCGTGGCCACGGGTCGCCTGGGCCTGCCCCGCAACTTCTTGCACCTTGTCCCTCTTGCGGCCGTAGCTACCGGCGGCGGCATCAGTTGGGGGCCGGGCCTCTCGCGGAGGGCGGCGCTCCTCTGTGCGGCGGGCCTGGTGCTCGTCGGGCTCTGGTCGGCCCTCGGCCACAGCTGGCAAATCCAGCCGCGCCCCGCCTTCAGGGAGGCCCTGCTCGCGGCCCGGGCCGCCGGCGCGCGCTCCGCGGTGGTCCACTCCCGCTTCGACGAGCCCGCCGCCCAGCACGGCGCCGAGCTCCTCGGTCTGCCCGAGGGCTTCGTCCGCCCGGCCGGCCCGGTGGTGAGGCTCGGCGCAGAGGAGGCGCTCCTCCTGACCCGCACCCGCCCTTGCAGGCCGGACGCCCCCATGCTCGAAGACATGACCGACGAGATGGGCCGCCCCGTCCGCCCTGCGCGCATCAGCTCGATGCGTGGGCTGTGCCTCGTCGAGCCCGGGGAGGTGGAGGCCCCGGGGGACGCGCCATGAGAGCGCTCCGCCGTCGCCGATGAGGTCTTCAGCCGTCGCTGGAGGAGCCTTCAGCCCTCGTTGAAGACGTAGCGCCCGTCTTCGACCTCCACGTTGGGTGGGCGCCTCTTCTTCTCGAAGAGGTCGTAGCCCTCCTTCAGGTTCTGCCAGAAGGGCAGGTGCTCGGAGGCGGCGTGGCGGCGCATCTCGCCGGGGGTCATGCGGAAGGGGAAAATGTGCACACGGAAGAAAGCCTGGCCGCCGTCGAGGGCGTCCTCGGCGAGGGCGTAAATCTCCTCGATGGGGCCGTCCCGCATGGCGAAGCAGCCCGCCGAGGCGCAAGCGCCGTGGATCATGATGGCGCTGCCCGTGCGTCCGTGGGCGCGGTCGTAGGCGTTGGGGTAGCCGACGTTGAAGGAGAGGTGGTAGGCGCTCCAGGGGTTCAGCTGCCGGCGCTTGACGTAGTAGAAGCCCTCGGGGGCCTGGTAGTCCCCTTGCCTGAGCTTCGGGCCGAGGTCGCCGCTGAAGGTGCAGATCTCGTAGCTGCGGAAGAGCCTGAAGACGCCGTCCTGCTCGACCCAGATCTCGAGCTCGCGAGACGCCTTGATGATGCGGATGAAGATCGGCGCGCGCGGGCGCAGGCCCGCCCCTTCGAGGGCCTTGTGCAGGCGCGCACGGACCTTCTCCATGGTAGCCCGCGGCACGGCGCGCACGGTCGGAGGCTTGACGCCTTCGGGGCGGTGGGCGACGTCGGCGTGAGGGTCGTGGGGCGGGCGCAACGCCCACCAGGCCGCCACGCCGCCGCCGACGAGCGCCACGGCGACGAGGCCGGCGAGGAACCACACGCGCTTAACGAGCTTCATGCTCCGCCTCCTCGGCCGGGAACGCGTGCCGCGGCGACCGCATTTCACTCCGGCAGGCTGCGGGCCAGCCGCAGACCCACGTTGAAGTAGTGGTGGTGGCCCTCGAGGTAGAAGCGGTTCGCGGCCCGGCAGTCCCGCGCGTCGTTGTACCAGCCGCACCCACGGCAGACCCTGCGGCTCGCCGTGGCGACCGACGCGGCGCCGTAGTCGCCCCTCCTCGGGTCGGGCCTCGTCCACACCCACTCCCAGACGTTGCCCAGCATATCGAAGAGGCCCCAGGGGTTGGGCTTCAGGCGGCCGATCGGGTTGGTCCCGCAGCCGACCTCCGAGCCGCGGCGTCCGCGCCACCCGCTGCAGTCCACGGCCCCAGGGTATGAGGCCGCGTTGTTTCCTCCGTGCCAGGCGATTGCGTCGAGGATCGGAGCGCGGCGCCTGTCGCTGATCTGAATGTCGCCGGCATAGGTCGCGGTCGTAGTCCCGGCGCGCGCGGCATACTCCCACTCCTCCTCGGTGGGCAGCCGGTAGCCCGTGCAGGTCACACCCTCGAACCGCGCGCTTCGGCAGGCCAGGCGGGCTTCATCGCCCCACCGCGCGCAGCCCACGAGCTCATAGCACTCGTCGAGGCCCTCGGCGCGGGAGAGGGCGTTGGTGAAGGCGAGGGCGTCGAAGAAGCTCACCTCCTCGACCGGGCAGTCGGGGCCGCAACCTTTGAATGTCGAGGGGTTGCTCCCCATGACGGCCTGCCACTGGCGCTGGGTGACCTCCCTGGCGCCGAGCAGGAAGGGGCGGGTGATCTCGACGCGGACGGTGTGCTCGTCCCTGTCGCGCGGGCGCCGGGCTATCGGTGTTCCCATGACGAAGCTGCCGGCCGCGATGCGCGCGAAGCCCTCCGGCCGGGCCGCTGCCGCAGGAGCGGATGCCGCTGGCGCTGGTTTGCCCAGCCGCGGAGGCGACGGGTCGGTCGCCGCCGGACCGGTCGCCGCCGGACCGGTCGCCGCCGGCGGCAGCTCGGCTCCGAGCGGGCTCAGGAAGACGAGCTCCCCCTCGCCGCTGCGCCCGCTCTGGGGGTGCTGGTTGGCTCCCCAGAGGCGCTGGGCCGTGACCGACACCTCGGGCTTCACGTAGGCGACGATCTCGTCTGAGGTGACGATGCCGTCCCGGTTGGCGTCCGCGGCTCCATCGAGGGCGCGCAGCACGAAGTGGGTGAACAACCCGCGGCCTTGCCACTCGTGGGCCTCCTCGCGCTCGCCGCCGGCCACGAAGACCACCCGCACCGGGCGGCGCGTGACGGCCTCGAGGTAACGCTCCATGGCGGGCCTGAGCCCGACGCTCCGGGTGCTGAGCGCGAGCCCCGAGTAGCAGGCGTCGGCGAGCAGCATGACGTGCTTGGCGGGGTACTCCCCGAACCAGCGCACGAGCTCGGTCATCGGGATGCCCGTGGCGGCCGGGTGGTCGGGGTCGCCGTCCGCGACGAGCAGGTATCCCACCGCGGACTCTCCCGCCCCTCGGCTCACCCCGTGGCCGGCGAAGTAGACGAGGACCCTGTCCCGCGGGCCCACGCGCGCGGGGAGCTCGTCACCGAGCACGCGCACGACGGCCTCCCGCGTGGCCGCGCGGCCAAGGAGCTTCTCGACCGCGAAGCCCTTGGCGGCGAGCACGCGTGCGAGCTCCTCGGCGTCGCGCTCGGCGGCCCGGAGGGGCGGCAGCTTCTCGTAGCGGTCCACCCCGATCACGACGGCGTGCGAACGATCGTAGAGCCTCAGCTTGCCTGCGGTGGAGCCGTCGACGTGTCCCCGCGGCGTGAAGTGCACCGCCTCGTCGCTCCCCGCGATCTTCTGGTGCGTGCCGGCCGGGCCCTCGCGGCGGAGCTGCATCCACGAGGCGACCGCGGCGGCGATCAGCGCCGCGACCAGGAGCATGGCGCGCATGTTGGGGCGCATGATGACAACCTAGCACGCGCCCATGGGGGCAGGAAGGTCGCCGCTCCTCAGTAGCCCAGCCCGCCTCCGGCGAATGGCGGCCTCGAGTGGCGCGGCGGGGCGCTCACGGGGTCTTCCTCGAGATCGCGCTCTATCGGCGGCGCGACGTCGGTCGGCCTGGGTTCACGGTCGACGGCGGCGAGGCGAGCCCCCGGCGGCAGGATGACGAGGCGCCAGCCCACCGAGGTGAGGGAAAGGTCGATCTCCGCCTTCCGGTTGGCCTTCGCCCAGCGCGCGCGCACCCGCGCCGTGTTGGCCTTCGGATCGTAGGCGATGCGCTCCACCTTGTCGGGTGTTTGTGCGGGCCAGGCGGTGCGCAGCCGCGCCGCTACGTCCTCGGGTGTGGGGCCCTCCCCGCCAGGGGGCGTGAGCGCCGCCTGCCAGGCCGCGGCGGCGCGCAGGTCCATGAGATACCAGCAGAGCTGGGCGTCTTCGTCCTCGAGCGCCCCGAAGAAGCGCTCGGTCGTGCGCACGCTCGCCGGGCGGTCGTCCCGGGTGTAGCCCTCCTCCGCGAGCAGCTCACGGGCCTCTTCGGGGTCGCCGTGGAGCGGGACGAGGAAGGAGGGCCCCCCGCAGCCGGCCGCGAGCAGCCACAGCAGCAGGGGCGTGCTTCTCCGGATCAGTCTTTGGGGCACGGCGCCTTCTTCACCTCTTCCTCGATCTGCGCCCACTGCTCGGGAGCCTTCTCCTTGACGAGCGTCAGGGCGCGGTTCCAGTCGGAGGTGGTCTGGAACTGGTGCCGGATGCGGATCTGCTCCTCGAGGGCGTCACGGGCCGCGGGATCCCTCTCCTTGGGGAGCTCGCACTTCATGTCCACGTGCGCCTTCCTCAGCAGCTCGAGGGCGGTCTCCACGTTGGGGGCGAGGTCCGCGCCGGGGAAGTTGATCACGTAGTGGCCCGGGCCGAGCTTCTCCCACGTCAGCAGCTGGGTGTCGTCGGGGAGCTTGGGGAGCGCCTCGGATGCGAAGAGGAACTTGCGGGGCTCGTAGCCCTCGCGCTCGATGGTGATCTCGAAGCGGTAGCTCGCCATGCGGATCTTGGTGCGGTCGACCTCCTTGCCCTTCTTCTTCGCGGGCTCGGCGGGGGCGTCGGTCAGGGGCACGCAGACCCTGGTCAGGGCCGTCGGGCTGGGGGAGCGGCACGCCATCGTCTTGCCGCACTGGGCGTCACCCGTGTAGATGCAGCCGGCGATGTAGTCGTCTGCCTCCTCCGGGTT
>CAZQPP010000199.1:0-13655 GCA_964594295.1 uncultured Myxococcales bacterium
GGGGGGCGGGGGGGGTGGCGGGGGGTGGGGGGGGGGGGGTCGTGGTGGGGGGTGGGGGGGGGGGCGCGGTGTCGGGGCCGGGGTCAGTGGCCGTGGCGGTGGCCATGTCCGTGTCGGGTTCGGAGACCAGGCCGGGGTCGGGGACCGGGCCGGCGTCAGACGCAGAGCCGGCGTCAGACGCAGAGCCGGCGTCGGGGGGCGGCGCGGGGGTGCTCGGGGCGCAATAGCCCGCCAGCTCGACGTACGCGCGGCCCGCGACATCTCCGCCCACCAGCGCCGCACCCTCCCAGTAGGTCTTGGCCGGGTCGTTGCTGACGTAGATCTCCTGGTCCTCCAGCGCCGGGGTGACGCTCAGCTCCAGGTCGCCCGCGCTGATGTTCCAGCCCGAGGGGTAGGTGCATCCGCTCACCGGGCTCTCCCAGCTGCCCAGGGAGGTGATCGTCACCTCATCGGGCGAAAGCTCGGTCGACCCGCAGCCCGCCTCCCTCAAGGTCCCGCCGACGAGGGTCGGGGCGTCGTCTCCGGCGAGCGGGTGGAGCACGAAGAGCATCAGGTCCCGCCCGTCGTCCAGCCCGACGGCGAACCAGTCCCAGCCCCGCTCCGTGGCCGGCCCGAGGTTCCCCCACTGGTGGTCGAACCAGCCCCGGCCATTCACGGAGCGCACCTCTCCGCCGATCTCGAGTGTGCCCGCGGCGCGCATGCGAGGTCGTGAGTAGTAGTAGGTGTCGCCACCGCCCGGGTACTCGGTGAAGCCGTCCTCGTGGTGCGCCACCGGCGGACGCCCCTGCTCCAAGACCAGGTCCAACCGCGCCTCGCCAATCTCGGCGTGGAGCACGTCGTCGCCGCCTCCACCTCGCGCGCCGTGCGGCCCAAGGGAGAAGTCAAAGCCGACCTCCGGACGCTTCACCGGTGCGAACGAGAACTCCGCGTCGTAGTCGAAGGTGCCGGCCGCGATGTCCGTCAGGGCGACGTTGGCCAGCGACGCGCGCATGCCTCCTGCGCCAAACAGGAAGAAGGTCACCTGGAAGCCGTACCAGCGCCGCTCTTCGTCCTGGAGGTGTCCCGTCCAGTACCACCACTCCACCGGGGCGTCGTGCGGCGCGTCGTCATCGGGGAGCGATATGCGCCCCAGGCTCGGAGCCTCGCAGGGGACGTCAGGAGGAGCGGCGTCGTCGCCGACCGCGACCTCGCCAGGGTCCGAAGCGGAAACCTGCGCGCCCGCGTCTGTCACAGCTCCGGATTCCCCTCTGCACCCGACGGCGCCGACCAGCAGCGCGGCCACGAGGCAGAAGCGCAACGTCAAACCCATGGTCACCGAGCCTCTTCGTTCCGGGGCGCGAGCTTAGCTCATTCCACCGGGACGCAGATCGCCTCGTAGCTGATCTCCACGCTGTCGCCGGCCTGCGGCAGGCACGGGTGATCCTCCTCGAAGACCACGCTGCTGCTCGGCTCGTCCAATATCCACCCTGCCTCACACGCGCTGCCGTTCACCTTCACCTCGACGCTCCCCGGGCGGGCCTCCCGGCTCAGGACGAAGCGCGTCTTCGGGCCGAAGACGAGGGCCGATATCGCTCGCAGGGTGTCGCCGTAGTCCTCCTCGCAGATGCTGCCGAGCACGCCGCCGGTCTCGTTGGCGATCTCCACGTAACCGGCGCCGGCGTCGGCGTCGTCGGGATCGACTCCACATGCCTGCGCCGTCTGCCCGTCGGTGCCGACGATGGCGTGCACCCGCAGGAGCTCCTCGCGAGGGCCCTTCAGCTCGCTGAAGAAGTCCCGGTAGAAGTCCAGCCCCGCGGCGGACTGGTCCGCCTCGTCGCTCAGGATGACTACCTCCAAGGCGGCGTCGCGGCGGAGGAAGCCCCAATTCGGGCCGCCACAGAAGGACCCGGGCTCGGCCGAGTAGTCCTCCGGGTCCGCGTAGCACCCGTAGGGTGCCCGGCACGCTGACTCGTCTGCGCATGGCAAGGGCGGGTCGCCGGGCAAGCTCGAGTGAGGTGGGGTGAGGGCACGGTGCACGGCGTCGAAGCCCTGCTCGATGCCCCCCTGGGACTGCGGAAGGGCGGCGATGCTCGCGGCGAGGGTCTCGAGGCCATCGGGTGTGTCGGGCGCCACCCAACGCGGGCTGCCGAAGAAACGGCCCTCGTGCTCGTCGACGTCGGCCGTCGTCACGGCGATGCGGTAGTGGTTGCCCCAGGCCACGGACTCGACCACGAGGTCCGCGACCTTCGCGGCGAGCTCGCCCTGCTCCCTGGTCATGCTCCCCGAGGTGTCGACGACGAGGAGCATGTCCACGTGCCTGCCGGAGAGCCCGGTGAAGCTGTCGACCTGCGCGTTGCCGTCGCTGCCCCTTCCGGAGATTGGGATCGCGAGCTCCGGCGAGCTGGGGTGGTTCGACCTGACCTCGAGGGCGCACCACAGGTCCCGGCCGGGGTCCGTGGGCACGTAGCGCAGCTCCACGGACAGGGGGCTCCCCCGCAGCAGCTCGGCCGGCAGCGACGGCGTGCTCACAAGCTCGATCTCTCCCGTGCAGTCCTCGCCGAGCTTGATCCCGCTCACGCTGAGCGGCGCCGCGCCCTTGTTGTAGAGCTTCACGGTCACGGCCCGCGACGAGCATCCCGGGGTGGTGGCGCCGAATTCGACCTCGTGGGGGATCGCCGCCACCTCCGCGGCCGCCGCCCTTGCCTGCAGGTTGGCCTGCCCGGGGCTCGCGGCGTTGGCGGCCGCCGCCGGGACCCAGACGTCTTCGTTCCGGTGTGTGTCTCTCAGCTTCATGGACAGCAGGGCGTTGTTGGTGTCGAGGCCCTCCACGCCCGTGAAGAGGCCCGGGCCGGCAGGCGCCGTGTAGCGGACCGAGATGGTCACGGACTTGCCGGGCTCGACGGTCGCCGGCGCCGGCGGCTCGAGCACGCCGAACCTGAGCGAGCTCTGGGAGCCCGCGCCTTCGCCGCGGATACAGGTCCCGAAGGGGTTCGGGAAGCCCGGGAAGCCCAACGAGCAGTCGTCGACGCGCAGGCGGTCGGCATCGTCCAAGCCCAAGATCTCGCAGTCGCCGGTCCCGACGTTGGTGAGGGTGAAGCCCATGTCCCTCACCGTGCCGAAGGGGATGGTGCCGAAGTCGAGCCGCGACGGCGCGAGCCGGGCGTCGCACTCGGGCCCCGGCGCTCGGCGGGCGCTCAACAGGAGGGGGTAACCCGGGCTCGGGGTCGCGTCGCTCACGACCCTGAGGGTCGCCTGAGCGGAGCCGGCCGGACCGACCTTGTTCTCGAAGACGATGCCGACCTCGATCTCCTCCGACACCGCAACCGAGAGCGCCTGCCCGAGGTAGGGCCACCCCTCCAAGAGGCCGAAGCGAAGCTCGTCAGAGGCGTCGTCCTCGATGCGCAGCTCGTGGACATCGAGGGGCGCCGCGCCGGCGTTCGCCAGCTTGACCACCCGCTCGACCCTCTGGCCCTCGCCGACGGTGCCGAAGTCCAGCTCCTCGGCCGGCGTGACGACGAGCAGCGGCTCACCCGTCCTGACCGGGCGGAAGCCCCGGAACCTGTCCCGGAGCCCGGGCGAGGCCGGCTTCCGGCTCGCCGCGCGGCAGCTCCCCGCGACGCTGCCCCAGGCGCCGCCGCGCACCACGCGTTCATCCCCCGGAGCCGGGCCCGTCGGGTCGGCGTCGGGGTCCGGGCGGCCCTCGTAGTAACCGGCATCGTAGGTGTCCCACACCCACTCGGACTGGTTTCCGAGCATGTCGTGGAGGCCCCATCCGTTGGGCTGCTTCTCCCCCACCGGGTGTGGGCCGCAGGAGGCCGTCCCCCCGGCCGAGCTGCAGTCGCCCGCTCCCTCGTAGCTCACCTCGCTGTTCCCGCAGTACCAGGCGACCGCGTCGAGGGCGGCGTCGAGCTCGCAGGAGCCCGGGTCGACCGTCAGCGGGCCGTCGAAGCCGACGCTCGACGACCCCGCTCGCGCGGCGTGCTCCCACTCGGCCTCGGTAGGAAGGCGGTAACCCTCGCAGAGCACCGGGTTCTCCCCTTCCGCGCTCACCGTGACGCCGGCGCACTCCATGCCCTCCCCGGGTGCCTTCTCGTCGCAGCCGGTCAGCGAGTAGCACTCGGGCAGCTCCTCCCGCACGGAGAGGGCGTTGCAGTAGGCCAGGGCTTCCCACCAATTCACCCGGTCCAGGGCGCAGTCTTCACCGCAGGACGGGTACTTGCTGGGGTTCTTGTCCGCGCCCACGAGCGCCTTCCACTCGCCCTGGGTCACCTCGGTCGCCTTCATCCAGAAGCCCCTCGTGATCTTCACGAGCCGTTGGGGGCCCTCGTCGCCGTGCCGCCCCGGCTCCTCATCGGGTGAGCCCATCAGGAGCTCTCCGTGGGGCACGAGCACGAAGCCCTCCGGCTTCGGACCGCAGTCCTCGAAGCAGGCCGCCGCGTCCTCGCCGCATGAGTCGGAGCAGACCCCGTCGCCGCAGGGCGGCGCCGCCCGCTCGTGGGCACAGCCCTCCGCCTCGCTGCACGAGTCCCGTGTGCAGGGGTCGCCGTCGTCACAGGGGTCGGTGCCTCCAACGCAGGCGCCGCCGGTACACCTGCTGCCCTCGGTGCAGACCTTGCCGTCGTCGCAAGGCTCACCGTTCATCGAGGCCTCGTCGTGGGTGCAGCCCGACTCCCTCCTGCAGGTGTCGCTCGTGCAGGGGTTGTCGTCGTCGCAGGGGTCGGCCGCCCCACCCGCGCAGGCCCCCTCCGAGCAGGTGGTGTCCACCGTGCAGGGATCGCCGTCGTCACAGGGTGTCGAGTCGAGGGCCATGCTGTCGTGGACGCAGCCGGAGCCGGGGTCGCAGCTGTCCACGGTGCACGGGCTGCCGTCGTCGCAGTCCCTGCCCTCGCCGCCCGCGCACACGCCGCCGGCGCAGCTCTCGCCGAGGACGCACTCGTCGCCGTCGTCGCAGCCGCTGCCGTCTTCCACCGGCAGCACCGCGCAGAGCCCCGTCTCCGGAGCGCACTCCACCTTCTCGCAGGCGCCCGCCTCCAACCCCTCGCACTCGACGACGCTGTCCTCCGGTGTGAAGCACCGCCACTTCGCCGGGTTCGCGTCGCTCTTGTCGCACGCCGGTGTGCCGTTGCAGAGGTCCCCGTCGTCCGGGCAGTCCGCGTCCGAGTGACAGCACCCCTCCTTCACCTCGCCGACACACACGCCCCCGACACAAGCATCGGAGATCGTGCAGACCTCGCCGTCGTCGCAGGTGGAGAAGTCCTCGGCCGGCCCGTGGGCGCAACCCGCCTCTCCAGCGCACTTGTCCTCCGTGCAGGGATCGCCGTCGTCGCAGAGCCCGACACCTCCCGCGCGCTCCTCGTCGGTCTCCCCGTCGCCGTCGTCATCCACGCCGTTGCAGAGCTCTTCGCCCACGAGCCCTACGCAGTCGGCGGGACACCTCGCCGGGGTCTCACCGAGGGCCGGGCAGGCGCTGCACACACCGTCACCGCAGGAGCCGCAGTCGATGGGGCAGCTCTGGAAGCCCTCGGTGCCCTCGCAGATGCAGTTCCCGCAAGCGGCGGCGCAATCGCCGGGGCACTCCTCCGGGCCGCCGTCGTTGGGCTCACAGACCTGGTTTCCGCAGACCTCGCGCACGCAGTCCGCTGGGCAGGCGGCCGGGCTCTCGCCTTTGTCGCAGGTGCCGTCGCCGCAGGCGGTGCCGCAGTCGTCGGGGCAGCTCTCGGGGTTCTCACCGCAGCCGTAGCCGAGGCAGACTCCGTCTCCGCATCCCGCCCCCGCCTCGGCCCCGCGGCAGCAGTCCTCGGGCACCTCGGCCGGGTTCTCACCGGGCGAGCAGACGCCGTCTCCCGCGGCCGCGCAGTCCGCCGGGCAGGTCAGCGCGCTCTCGCCCACCTCGGCGACGCAGCTGCCGTCCCCGCACGAGCACGTCGCGCCGAGACCCTCGTCGCTCTCCCCGTCGCAGTCGTTGTCCTCGCCGTCGCAGACCTCGGCCGCCGGCATGGCCGCGAGGCAGGGCGTCCAACCCCGCTCACCCTCGCAGACGCGCTTGCCGCCGCACGCTCCGTGCACGTTCTCCCGGACGCACTCGGCCTCGAAGCCCTCGTTCGAAGAGGCGCAGCAGCTCAGGCCGCCGGCCGGCGCGCACACCCACCCCGGCTCCGCCCCGGGCAGCAGCACGCGCGACTGGCACGCGAAGCCGCCGGGGCACGCGGAGCCAAGGCCGACACAGGCCAGCAGGCAGGTCCCCTCCTCCTCCTCGCCCGTGGCCTCGGCGCCGAGGGCGCAGAGCGGCACTCCGCCGCAGTCGCTCGGGCCCTTGCACGAGCGGCACACGTCTGCGGTCTTGGGCACGCACACCGAGATCTGCTCCTCCGACCCGAAGAGTGACACTCCCTTGCAGCCCCAGCCCTCGGGGCAGGTGTCCACACACTCGGTCGTGCACACGCTGCCGTCAGGGCCCTCTATGCACCAGCCGCCTTCGCAGTCGGCGTGCTCCTCGCAGACCCGGCCGAAGCGCTCGTTGGCGGCGCTCGCGTCCGGCTTCGAGCCCGGGTCGCCGGCGTCCGGGAGCGCGACCCTGGTGTCCGGGACGTCGTCGCGCCCGCCGGCCGAGCCGAGGTCACGCCCCGCGTCGCGCCCCACCACCACCGTGACGTCTCCCGGAGCCTCCGAGGAGGCGGGGGAGCCGCTGCAGCTCGCGGCGGCGGCCGCGAGGGCGAGGGCGGCGAAGAGCGGAGCCCGTCGCGAGTGCTGTTGACGCATGTCTTCCTCCCGCGCCCGGTGGCGCCCGGTCAACGGTACACCAGCCCCTTCTTCCGCTCGTAGAGCTCCTCGGCGAGGTCGACTATCTCGTCCGCGGTGGCCTCGCCCATGAAGCGCCGGCCGCCGAAGAAGAAGGTCGGCGTGGCCGAGACCTTGTTGCGGAGGCCCTCCTTCTTGCTCTCGACAAGCTGCGAGACCGTCCCCTTGTCGGCGTAGAGGCGCTCGTACTCCGCCTTGTCGAGGCCGACCTCGGCCGCCCAGGTCGACAGGGCGTCGGGGCAGAAGGAGTCGAAGCGCTCGTAGACCTTGAGCAGGAAGGGCCACACCTTGCCCATCCGTGAAGCCGCGATCAGGGCGAGGCCGCCCTCCTTGGATCCCTCGTGGTTCCGGATGGGGAAGACCCTCAGGTGGAGCCTCGCCTTGCCCTTGAGGGCCCCGCCGGTGAAGGTCGCGTAGAGCTCGGGGATGATCTTGCTGCAGAAGGGGCAACGCGCGCAGGCGTAGACGACCACCTCGACCGGTGCCTCGGCCGCGCCGGCCGGCGGTGCCGTCTTCAGGTCGATCTGCGCCTTCTTCCCAGGGAGCATGCTCTGAGCACGGCGGCTCAGGGCACGGCTGACCTTCTGCTTGTCCTGGCCGAACCTCACCCTGCGGCAGACGTTCTCCGCGAGGCGGAAGGCGAGGCGGCAGACCTTCTCGCGGGACAGGCAGGCGGCGATCGTGTCGTCGCAGCAGTCGTAGGGGTGCTCGCTCTTCAGAATCTCTGCTGCCAGAGCCCGCTTGCTGCCTTCCAGGGCGTCGCAGGTGGGGGTCTGGGCAACGGCCGGAGCCGCGACCAGGGTCAGCAACACGCCGAGCGCGGCGCTACGAAGCGACAACATCGGTCTTCCTCCTTCTGCGCGCGAGCAGGCTCTCCAGGCCAATGGCGTCGCGGTCGAAGACCATGACGTAGAGGCCGAGGGCCAGCCAGGCGAGGTCCCGGATCACCGTGCTCATGCCGATGGGGTCCTCCTCCATGGCCTGTGAGGCGAAGCAGCCGCAGGACATGTCGATGCCGGCGTGCAGCGCCATCGCGAGGGCGACGATGAACATCACCATCATGCCCGCCGTCATCATCGCCGCCGCGCGCACCCGGATGCCGGCGATGAGCATGGCGCCGGCGAAGAGCTCGACCCAGGGCAGCATGATCGCCATGGGGTTGATGAGGGCCAGGGGCAGGATGTCGTAGGTCGCCGTGTCGAGGGCGAAGACCGCCGGGTGGGCGATCTTGTGAAGGCAGGCGGCGACGAAGACCCAGCCCAGGTACAGCCGCGCGGCGAGCCCGAGCCAGCGGTGGCCGCGCCAGGTGAGGACGCGCGCGCTCATGGCCCCTGCCCTCCCGGGGCCGAGCCCCCGCCGGGCTTCTTCAGGGCCTCCGCCCCTCCTTTCACGAAGCACACGTGCTTGATGCCCTTGGCGGAGAGCTCCTTGCCGAGCCACTCGCCGGTGTCGGGGTCGCCGCCGTCGCCGTAGACCACCACGTGGTGGGCGCGGCTGGCCGCAATCTCCTTGGCCAGCTCCGCGATCTTCTCCTCGGGTGTCGGGTCGAGCCAGTCATAGGGGATGCTCATCGCCCCTTCGACGTGCCACTCCTCGAACTCTTCTTTTGAGCGCGCGTCGACGGCCGTGGTCGTCTCCGCCGAGACCTTCGGATCCGCCGGCTCGAGGGCCTCCACCGGGCCGCCGGGCTCCGGGCATGGGACCATGATCTCGTAGGCCTTCTCCGCGATGAAGGGGATAGCCTCGGGGTGCACCGTGGCGTTGACCAGGACCCCGAGCAGTGAGGCCGCCGCGGTCACGACGAGCGCGTCTCGGAGCGCGGTGGCGAGGCCTCTGTCCAGCAGCTTCATCGTGCCCCTCTCAGTTCGCGCAAGAGGAGCCGCGGCGCGTCCCCTCGTCTCTGCGCAGGAGGTCCTGGATCCGCTCCTCGTCGAGGCCGCGGCCGCCCGGCCCCGAGATTCCCCAGCGAAGCGGCACGTGGCTCGCGCGCTCTGCGACCGCGGGGCCGAAGGGACCGGCGTCCAGCACGTACTTCAACCTGAGGAGCGTTCGGTGCTCGGTGTAGGAGAAGCTGACCTCCGAGGTCGAGTCGCGCCACCCGAGCTCGTAGCCGACCCCGGCGCGCATGCCGTGCCAGGGCGGGCTCCACAACACGACGGAGGGGCGGAGCAGGATGTCACGTCCTCCGACGCCCGCCGGGGAGTCCGGGTAGCGGTCGAAGCCTCCCGACACGCCGAGGCGAGCGAGCAAGCCCGCGCCCAACCCGACGTTGGCGACCGCGAGGGCGGTGCCACCGTGGCTGGTGTACTCCTCGGTGTCGGCCGCGTAGAAGCGGCCGGCCGCGGCGACCAGCAGAGACACCCTCGTGCCGAGGGGCCCACCCCAGCCCAGGCCCCCGTCGACCTCCCAGCGGGACCGGGCGAGGTGCCGGAAGGTCCGCCTGCCGCCGCCCCCGAAGAGCGTGAGCCCGCCGCCCAGCTCGAGCTCCCCGTCCGCGCGGTGCCCCTCGTGGTAGAGCTGCGGCTTGTCCTCGTAGCGGTCGCCCTGGTTGAGCAGGAAGAGGTCTCCCCGGTAGCCCAGGAAGCCGCGCAGGGGAGCGCCCGAGCCCAGGTAGAGGCCCAACCGGAGGCTGCCTTCGGAGTAGCTCGCCTCTCGCAGGTCCACCTCCGCGTCGCGGTCGAAGTCGTCCACCCCCTGCCCCCGAAAGGAGAACTCCGCCGAGGGCTTGAGGGCGCTCATGAGCGGCCAGACGAAGCGCGCCACGGCGTCGAGACGCAGGAAGGCTCCCCCGCGCTCCGGGCCGGCCTTGGACAGCGGCAGCCCGGCCGAGGCGTTGCTCGTGTAGCCGATCAGCGACTCGAGGCGGAGCTCGACGGGCGGGAGCCAGCCTGGGTCGCGGCGCTTCAGGGCCTGCCACACGGGGCGATCCTCCGAGTACATGTGCTCGGAAGCGCCGGCCTCTCCAACGGCCGCCGCCCGTCCTTTCGTGTCCTCGCGCGCGCCCAGGATGCCGGCGCGGATGAGGGCCCAGCGCGCGCGGCCCTCGGCGCTCGCGGGGCAGCCGGGCTCCGAGAGACGCTCCTCGGCGAGGTCGAGGTCGCCCTCCTGCACGTGGAGCCACGCCAGCCAGGAGCGCGTCTCGCAGTCGTCGGGGTGGCGCTCGAGGGCGGCGTGGAGCGTGCGCTGCGCCCAGAAGCGGTTGCCCGCGTCCTCGTAGAGGCCGGCGAGCAGACGCGCGAGGGCCGGGTCACCCGGCCGCGAGGCGACGAGGGCCTTCGCCCGCTCGATGGCGTCGCGCTCCCGGCCCCTGCCGGCCAGGCAACCTATCGCCTCCCGCTCACAAGCGACGTCGCCCGAGCAGTCTCCGCGGCAGGGCTCCGCCGCAGCGGGCGCCTCCGAAGGCGCGAGCAGCAAGACGGCCAGGAGCAGCTGCGTCATCTCGCGCACTCCGGCCGCCAGCAGCAGCGGAAGCCAGCCCAGAGGTCGTCCCAGCCGGCGTTGAAGCCGCACTGGTGGCGTTCGGCGGCGTTGGCGCAGTCGTAGGCCCCGCCGCGCACCTCGTAGCCGCGCGGATCCTCCTCCGAGACCACGACCTCCCAGAGGTTGCCGGCTACGTCGAAGTGCCCGAGCTCGTTGGTGCAGGCCGCCATGGCGCCGGTGGGCGTGATCTTCATCGCCGGCGGATCGCGGTCCGGGAAGCTGGCGCTCAAGGTGTAGCCGCAGTTCTTCGAGCTCACGCAGGGATCGATGCCGTGGGCGGCGCAGAAGTCGTCGCACCAGGTGTCGACGGCGTTGCAGGCCTCGGGGTCGTAGTCCTCGCCGTAGACGAACCTGCGCCCCTGCTCGCCGGCGCAGGCGTACTGCCACTCGTGCTTGCCGCACAGGGTCTTGCCGGCGGCCTCGCATGCTGCGCGGAACTCAGAGAAGGCCGAGGCCGTCATCGGCTTGACGGCCCATGGCATCACGCCCGCCTTCGAGATCGCCACGCTCCCGTCCGTGCCGGCGTCGGCTTCGCTCGCGTCCGCGCGGGACGCCTCGTAGCGGTCGACGCACCACGTCCCCGACACGGGCACCATGCCCTCCGGGCACTCGAGGGTCGTGGGACAAGTGGAGGAGTCAGGCGGCTTCTCCTCCGGCACGCAGCGCCGGTCCTTGCACTCGAAGCCCCCCTGGCAGTCCTCCTTCACGGCGCAGTCACCCACCATGCACCTGCCCGTGGCCGGCACGCAGCGCTCGCCCGAGGGGCAGTCGGTGTTCTGGTAGCAGACCGACTCCACAGCGCAGCCGAAGGCGAGCCCGACCGCAAGCAGGACGGCGCTCCCCCCAGCGAGCTTGGCGGAGGTCATTCGTCCGGGTCCTTGCAGCAGCGGAAGCCCGCAAACAGATTGTCCCAGCCGGCGTTGAAGTCGCAGCGGTGGCGCTGCGCGGCGTTGGCGCAGTTCCAGGCCCCGCCCCGGATCTCGTAGCCGCGCGCGTCGTCCTCCGAGAGCACCACCTCCCAGGCGTTGCCCACGATGTCGAAGTGCCCCTCCTCGTTGGTGCAGCCCGGCATGGAGCCGGTCGTGGCGATGTGCATCGGCGGGGGATCGGCGTCGGGGTAGCTCGAGGCGAGGGTGTAGCCGCAGTTCGGCGTGGTCACGCAGGGGTCGACGCTGTTGGCCTCGCAGAACTCGGCGCAGAAGGAGTCGACCGAGGTGCAGGTCTCCGGCTCGTAGGTGTTCCCGTAGACGTAGGTGAGGCCCCCGGGGCCGGTGCAGGCCCGGCCCCACTCCGCCTTGGCGCAGAGGCGCTTGCCCACGGCCGCGCAGGCGGCGGTGAAGGTCGCGAGGGTGTCAGCGCTCATGGGCCTGACCGACCACGGCAGGACGCCCGGCGCGGAGCGGGCCTCGCTGTCGTCGCTGCCCTCGCCCGAGGCCGTCGCGTCCTTGCGGGAGGCCTCGAAGCGGTCGACGCAGAAAGCCGCGGGCCCGTCGCCTCCCGCGGCGCCGGGGATGAGCACCATGTCCGCGGGACAGGGCTCGGGCGGCACCTCGATGACGCACAGGGGCGAGCAGCCGTCGCCGGGGCTCTGGTTCCCGTCGTCGCACTGCTCCGGGGCGCACTCGTGGCCGTCGCCGCAGACGTTCGTGTGAAGCTCGCAGCTGGGCAGGCAGCCGTCGCAAGGGTCCTCGTTGCCGTCGTCGCAGCCTTCGAGGGGGCCCTGGACGAGGTCGCCGCAGACCGCCGCCTGGCAGGTGCCGCCCACGCAGTAGTCGCCCGAGGCCTCGCTCTCGCCGCAGGCCGTGCCGTCCACGGCGGGGGCGGTGACCGGGGTCATGTCGTTGCAGCTCCCCACCGTGCAGGGGTCTCCGTCGTCCGGCGGGTCGGTCGGGTCCGGGCTGTAGCCGCAGAGCCTGCCGAGCCCCGCCGCCTCGCAGGCCGCCGAGCGGCAGTCACCGTCTGCGATCTCGCAGTCGATCTCCGCGGTGCTGCAGGTGAACAGGCAGCTGTCCCTGCATCCGTCCGAGTCGACGCCGTTCTTGCCGTCGTCGCACTCCTCTCCCGGGTCCTGCACCGCGTTGCCGCACTCCTCGAGCTCGCAGGTCGGCGAGCAGCCGTCGCCCGCGAGCAGGCCTCCGTCGTCGCAGGGCTCCGTCGGTCCTCTCACGCCGTCTCCGCAAGCCGGAGCGACGCACACTCCCCCGAGGCAGTAGTCGCCCTGGGGATCCAGGCCGTCGTCGCAGAGGGCGCCGTCCTCGGCAGCGCTCGAGGAGGGGACGCCGGCGACGCACGAGGGGAGCTGGCAAGGCCCCGGGGCATCGGGCAGGTCCGAGTCGTCGCCCTCGCCCCCGCACACGGCTCCCTCGTCCGCGTCGACGCACACGGGCCGCCGGCAGTCGCCGGGGGTGTCCGCGCAGTCTGCTCCAGGCTCGCTGCAGCTCAGCGTGCAGTCGTCCCGGCAGCCGTCCGCGTCGTCGCCGTCCTTGCCGTCGTCGCACTGCTCTCCTTCGGCGTTGACCTCACCGTCGCCGCAGGAGGGCGGAGGCGCGCAGGCCTCGTTGGGCTCGCCCGGCGTCCCGAAGTCCCAGTCCCCGAAGGGCGTCCTGCCCGTGCACCATGACCCCGGGGAGTCGTTGTCCAACAAGTTGAGCTTTTGTGGGTCAAGGCTCATAGATCTGCCGTCTTCCAGGGGCCACCCCTCGTCGGCGCTCCAGGTCACGCGGTCGATCTCCGTCTCGGCCGCCATGATGACGAGCACGCCGCTGTCGAGGGTGACGCCCTCCATGACGACCGTGGGCTCTATGCCGCCATTCTTCTCGGGGTCGGCCTCGAAGCCTATGAGGGCGTAACCTCTCGACGGCAGCGCCGCGCCCTCCGGGAGGTCGAGGGGAGCCGAGCCGCCGGCGCCGTCGATCAGCTCCCACCCGCGCATGCGAAGCTCCTTCTCGCCGAGGTTCAAGACCTCGATCCACCAGCCCGCGGGGGCCGCGGCCGCCTTGGGAGCGATCATCACCTCGGTGAAGATGACCTGGCCCGGGAAGGCGTCGAGACAGTCGTTGCCCTCGTCCTTCCCCGGGTCGCCTATCACCTCGATGGGCACCGGCCCCGTGCCCGGGTCCCCGTCGGGATCGCTGCCCCCCTGCACGTCCTGTTGCGCGGGCGGCGTGGAAGCGTCAGTGGTCGTCGGCTCGGGGTTCGTGGCCGCGCAGCCTGCCGCAAGGACGGCGACCATCCCCACCCACCGGCCGATGGTGTGTGTTGTCATCAGTCGGAGGATGTTAGCAACTCGGAAGTGCGGAGCAAGGCCGCCGGCCTCCGTTCTCGCGAGAGCCCCCGCGCCGCCCCACGACTTCCCTTGATCGCCTGCCGTCAAGGTCCTACGATCCGCCGGTGCTCGG
>CAZQPP010000200.1:0-13644 GCA_964594295.1 uncultured Myxococcales bacterium
ACAAAAAAGCGCGTCAACTGGCGGGGGCGCCGGGGCGCCACTATAGTGTAGCGTGAAGCCAGAGACCGCAACGATGCCCTCACCAGCTCAGCCAGGTCGCGTTTCGGTCCCGACAGACCTGATCACCTACGCGCGCAAGGCCCTGTGGAGCCTCGAGGCGAGCGTCACGGTCACCCGGGACGAGGTGCTCTACCGCGGCCGCGGGGCGTCGGTGATCCTGCCCGGCGGCGCGCGCTTCGGCGTGGCGGTGGACCCGACGGGGGTGAGCCTGAGCTGCGACCCCGGCCTGCTGACCACGGTGCGCTTCGCGCCCGACGTGCGCATCGACAGGCTGCGCTACGAGTTCGCCACGGGCGTGTTTCACGTGGGGGCCGAGGGCGACCGCAGGGATCTCTTCGGCCTGGCGGGCTCCATCACGGCCAACAAGATAGAGTTCCGCCTCCACGAGCGCTTCGGCCCGCTCCTCCCCGAGACCATGCGGAGGCCGGGCTACACCCCCGCGGCTGACGAGAACCTCCTCGACACCCTCGGAGAGCTGGTTCGGGTGCTGCGCAGGAGCGTGCAGCCGGAGCTGGCCGGCGGGCAGCTCGGCGAGGTGGCGCCGACCCTGGCGCAGGACCTCTTCTTGTACCTGCACGCGGTCGCGCCGGAGACCCTCCAGGTCGCCCTCCCTGGCGTCGGCCTCGAGGTCTACTGCGCGCTCGGCACCTCGCTCTTCGTGTCGGTCCAGACCGAGCGCAGCCTCGACCAGCCCTTGATCCGCTCCCTGAAGCTGCGCACGCCCCCACGCGGCGTGGTCATCCGCACGCCGCCGGGGGCAGCCGGCTCCTCGATGCTCATCGATCTGCAGGAGCTCAGCGCGAGCCCCGGCGGGCGCATCGGCTTCGGCTACCAGCTCGGCATCGAGGACATCGTCGCCCTGCCGGCGCCTCTGCGCACCTACCTCGGCCTCGACAACGTGGACTTCCGCCTCAGCGGCGCCGAGGGCCTCGTGCGCACGGTGCGTCAGGCCATAGACAGGGCCCTGGCCGACGGGGCACCGACCCTGCTGCGGCACCTCGTCCGGCGCCTCGACCCCATGCTGCCAGGGGCTGACGTGGCCGCGCTGCTAGGCATCGACATGAGCTCGGACGAGGACGTCTCGCGGGGCAGCTGAGGACAGGCTCGGCGGAACGGAGCACGCGAGGCGCCCCGCGGTAGTGGCGTTTCGGCTAGGAAACGCCTCCCCCGCATTCGGGCACTAAAGGTCCGAGCGAGCAGGCCGATAATCCTGATTGGCACCGAAAAGTGCCCCCAACCCAACCCCCAAGGCAGTGCAACTGATGACTACCCGTCCGGTCCATCGAGCTGGGCGCCGCGCCCGCGAGAGATTCCTCGCAGGGGCGGCGCTTTTTGTGCTCCTGGCCGGGTGTGGCGGTAGCGAGGACCCGGGCCCGACCCCGGGCGGCATCGAGCGCCCCGACCGTGGCGAGGACAGCTCCATCGAGCAGTTCGAGAACCCGATGCACGGCGACAACGACGCGGGAGTCCTGACCGACGTGGGCGTCTCTCCCGACTCGGTTGGCGGGCAATCGGACAAGGGAGCCCCGAAGCTGCCGGATCTTCGCGGCCCCGGGCCCGACCCGGGTATCTCGGAACCGGACGCGGACGACGAGCAGTGCCACCGCGGCAACGGCCTCGGCGGCTTCGGGTCGCTCTGCGGGTGCGGGGCCGACTGCAAGAGCAACATCTGCATCAGCACCCAGGACGGCAAGATCTGCACGGAGTTCTGCTTCGAGAGCTGCATGGGAGCCTGGAAGTGCCGCACGGTGGACGCCCCCGGCCAGGACCCGGTGTCGGTCTGCGTGCCTCCCATCTCTCCGACCCTGTGCAAGCCCTGCGCCGAGGACAACGAGTGCGCGGTGGTCGAGCTCGGGACCACCGGCGAGCGCTGCCTGCCCTTCGGCCTCGGCAAGGGCTCATTCTGCGGCTCCCGCTGCCAGACCGACGCCGACTGCCCCCAGGGTTACTCCTGCCAGACCAAGTCCCTGCACGAGGGGACCGAGCTCGTGCGGCAGTGCATGCCGGACACCGGCGTGTGCCCGTGCACCCTCTTCTCGGTCGGGGCCACCACGCCTTGCGAGCGCGTGAGCGAGTACGGCCGCTGCCCGGGCGAGCGCGTCTGCACCGAGAACGGCCTGAGCGACTGCGACGCGCCCCTGCCGGTCCCCGAGACCTGCGACGGACAGGACAACGACTGCGACGGCAAGACCGACGAGGGGCAGCCGGAGGAGGCCTGCAGGCACCCGCGCACCAACTGCCCGGGCCTTCGACAGTGCGTCGACGCGCGCTTCACCTGCGTCGCCCCCGAGCCCACAGAAGAGGTCTGCGACGGCGTGGACAACGACTGCGACGGCGACATCGACGAGTCCTTCCTCGACACCGACGGCGACGGCTTCCCCGACTGTGTCGACACGGACGACGACGGAGACGGTGACCCGGACTCCAACGACTGCGCTCCGCAGAACCCCAAGGTCTTCCACGGCGCCGTGGAGATGTGCGACGGCTACGACAACAACTGCGTCGACGGCATCGACGAGCACGGCCCCAACTGCCAGATCTACTACCGGGACGACGACCGAGACGGCTACGGGCAGACTCGCGACGCCGTGTGCGAATGCGCCGCCAGGGAGCCCTACCTCGCTGGAGTGCCCGACGACTGCGACGACGGCCTCTCCTCGGTGCACCCCCGGGCCGTGGAGCTGTGCAACCAGCGCGACGACAACTGCGACGGCGTCATCGACGAGCCCGGTGCCGGCGGCTGCACCTCCTGGTACCGTGACTCCGACGCCGACGGCTACGGGCTGGCGACCGACTCCCGCTGCCTGTGCGCGCCTTCGTCGCCATACACGGCGTCGATCAAGGGAGACTGCCTCGACGTGCTCGCCATCGCCAACCCCGGCGCCACGGAGCTCTGCGACGGCATTGACAACGACTGCGACTCGCAGACCGACGAGGGTTTTGCGGACGCGGACAACAACGGGGTGCCCGACTGCATCCCCACCGACACCGACGGGGACACCGTCCCCGACTCGAGCGACAACTGCGTCGCCGCCCCCAACACGGCCCAGATCGACACTGACCGGGACGGGAAGGGCGACGCCTGCGACGCCGACGACGACAACGACGGAATCGGCGATCGCAGCGACAACTGCAGCACGGTCCCCAACACGGATCAGCGGGACAGTGACGGCGACGGAAAGGGTGACCTTTGCGATCCGGACTTCCCATGAGAACTGCCTGGGGGTAGGCAGGAGCGGGGCGCGCGCGCCAGCCGCGCGCCCCGCCACCACACCCCGCCGCCCCGGCCCGCCCCCCCCCCCGCCCCCCCCGGCCACCACTCCGCGGGGCCGGGGCGCTCCACCGCCGGGGCCGCGCGATCGCCTACTTCTTGAGCACGGGGAGACCTCCGCTTCGGCTCGGGCGCTTGCCTAACTCACGCCGATCTGATGGGCAGGGCACAGACCCACAGCAGCGCGGGTGCTTCCTTGACCCACCGACTCCCTGTCTTCCTCGCGGCCCTGCTCCTCACCGCCGGCACGGCGTGCAAAGTGCAGAAGCAGGCGCCCGAGGCCGCTGCTCCGCCCTCAGCAACGGGCACGGCCCACGAGGACACCGGGGCAGCGCCGGCGCCGGCCATGCCGTCAGCCTCGGCAGAGCCGGGAAGCGAAGAGGAGAAGCTGCTCTGGGAGGAGATCCTCGACCGGGGCAAGTGTGGGCTGCTGCCGGAGTGCGAGGCGGCCAAGGAGCTCGTCGCCCTCGGACCGGACGCCGCGGCCCGGGCCGCGGCCCGCATCCAGGCCGACAAGAGCGACCGCCAGTGGAAGCTCGAGCTCGCCAGGGAGCTCAGCCACGTGCGTGACGACCGGGTGCACCACTGGCAGCGCCAGGCCCTCGCCGACCCGCTCTGGCCGGTGCGCGCCTACGCCGCCGTGGGCCTCGGGCGTGTTCATGACCCCGAGTTCGTCGCCGCGGCGCGCGACCACCTGAAGAAGGAGCGCCTCCCCGGCATGAGGGTCGCCATCTGGTGGGCCCTCGCCCTCGCCCGGGAGCCCGACGCCAGGCTGAGCCTGGTGAGGCTGATCGCGGGCCTGCCCAGGCTCCCGGACATCCGGGTCGACCTCATCGCCCTCGAGGCGGTGGCGGACCTGAGGCTGACCGAGGCGCTGCCGGACGTCAGGGCGCGACTCCAGCACTCCAACCTCTTCGTGCTCCGTGCCGCCGCCCGGACCGTGCAGCAGCTCCTGGACAAGAGCTCGATCCCCTCCCTAATCCCCCTGCTCGATCACGAGACCGAGTTGGTCAGGAACGCGGCCCTCGACACCCTGCGCCAGTTCACCGGACAGAAGCACCGAAGGACGAGCGAGGCCTTCGGGAAGTGGTGCGACCAGTACTGCAAGCCCGAGTGGCCGCGGCCGGAGGGGGGCGAGGGTTCGGCGGAGTAGGCGCCTGCCGGGCCCGACGCCAGGCGCAAGCCGCAGGTCGGAGCCCGTGGACGCGTTCCTGTCCGCGCACGTCGGCGTCGCCGCTGCTGCTGCCATGACCGGCTATGGCGAAGATGCCGATCCGGCACGCCCTGATGCCTGGTACAACCATCGTTGCCGCAGGCCGCCGAGCGCTTGACAGCAGGCCCCGACAGAGGCTGCTATCTTCGCTCTGCCATGTCGACTCTGACGCCGATCTTCGAGCGGGCGATCTTGAGGCAGATGCCTCACCCGATCGCTTCTGCCTGGGCGCAGGTGCGTGCCTCTCGAGGTGGACCGGCCCACGTCTCGCAGCTGAAGGGCTGCTTCGACGTGACCCTGCGGTTGCTGGTCGCCTTTTTGCTGCCCGACTATCTCAGGGGCAGCCGAGCCGAGGCCGTGGAAGATGCAATCACAGGCTTGCACCGTCCTTCTCTGGGACACTACGCACGGCTCATCTTGGAGACGCTGCGAGCACTGTCGACTCGGCCGCAAGCGGAGCTGTTCTTCCTTGAGGCGCCGACTTGGGCATTCGACGAGCGTGGCAAGCTCACGGATGCGGCACGCACGATGGACACGTTGGTGAGCATGCGCAACAGCGATGCGCACGAAGGGGCTCGCAGCGATGTCGAAACGGCCTCTTTCGCCCATGAGTTCGAGGAGATCCTCGGCCGATTCCTGGCCAGCGCACGCTGGATGTGCGGCTACCGAATCTGCCGGGTAAGAGAACCGCACCCCACAGCACAGTTGCGGTTCCAGGGGCATATTCAGGCCTTCTACGGCACGGAGTCGGTAGGCCACACCGAACCGGGCGAGTGGTCGGCCTGGCTCTTGGACACCGACCTCTACGTCGCATCTCCGGACGGCAGGAGGCTCCTCCACGTCACCCCGTTTCTGTCCCTGCGCGAGGACCCGAGGATGGGGAAGGAGCGCATCTTCCTCTTGATCAGCGCTCCGAATGCCAGGTGGCTCGATCTCCGGAACGACGAGAGCGGCAGCAAGGTCTCGAGGGTGCTGCCCGAGATCCGCCAGCGCGGGCTTGGCTTCGAGGAGTGGCTTGAGCGCCGGCAAGAGATCACCTGGATCAATGAGAACGATGTTGCGCGGTCATTCGCGAACCCGGACTGGTTGGGCGTGGGGCGGATGATCGACCAACGATACGAGGTGTTGGAGACCCTCGGCCGAGGAGGGATGGCGACCGTCTACCTCGTCAATGACACTGCCCTGCGAGAGGAGCGCGCACTCAAGCTGATGAACGTAGGCACCTGCGGCGACCAGCGGCTGCGGGCTCGTCTCGCGCGCGAGACAAGTATCATGCGCCGGCTCGGAGAGCACGAGCATATTCTCGCGGCCGACGAATTCCGGGATCTGGATGATGGCCGTGCCTACCTGTTGATGCCGGTTGCACGGGGAGGCTCGTTGAAGGAGCGCCTCGAGACGAAAGCCCTCGCCGCCGAGCAGGTGTTGGACATTGCCCGACAGGCGCTCTCCGCCATCGTTTTCGCCCACGAAAACGGGGTGATTCACCGCGACGTCAAGCCCTCGAACATGCTGCTCGACGAAGACGGGGCCCGCCTGTTGTTGGCCGACTTCGGCGTCGCCCGGGATATCGACGCCCGAAGCGAGCTTACGATGACCAGCGATCGCCTGGGGAGCCTCCCCTACATGGCTCCGGAAGCGAAACGGGGCAAGGCGGTCCCCGAGTCGGACCTCTACAGCCTCGGCGTGAGCCTGCATCAGCTCGCGACGGGCGAAATCCCCGATTCGAGCTTCGGAGCAGACCTGCCCGAGCCCCTGCGGTCCCTGGTCCGCACCCTGTGTGATCCGAATCCAGAGGCGAGGAGGGACTTCGCGCCCTTCCTCGCGGAGCCGGACAAGACGGCGCCGGGAGGTGCCGAGGAAGCTCCTGTCCCCCGACCGCCGACGATCACGGCGAAGCCAGATGCCGGCGACCCACTTGACCTATGGGCTCGTTATCTCGAGGACAAGCCCGGCGATCGCGAGGCCCACGGTTCCTACCTGGACCGCCTCGAGCACGAGGGCCGCTTCGATAGCATCGCCGAGCACCTCGGCAAGATGGCCAAGCTCGAGGACGCCGGCTACGACGACACCGAGCGCGCCGCGCTCCGCCTGCGCCAGGCCGAGGTCCTCACCGACCGGCTCGGCCGGGCAGCCGACGCCGCGGAGATCCTCGAGTCCCTGATCGCCAGCCGCCCGGCCGACGAGGCTGCCCTGAGGCTACTGGAGCAGGTCTATCGCACCCTGGACGAGCCGCAGAAGCTCGCGCACGTCCTTGTACGCCGGGTGGACGCCGCGCAGGACACGAGCGCGGCCGTGGACTTGCTGCGTGAGGTCGCCGAGATCTACAGCGATCGCCTGGACAACCACGAGAACGCGCTCTACGCGTGGCTCGACGCCCTCAACCGCAGTCCCGAGAACGGCGACCTCGTCGAGCACGCATTGAGGGAGGCGCGCGAGATCGGGAGCTTCGAGGAGCTCCTCGCCATCGGCACCGACAGCCTGGCGGATCTCGATCCCCTACGGCGCGAGGAGCGCGTTCTGCGGCTCGTGGACGTGGCCGAGCACGAGGCCTCCGATCCCGAGCGCGCCCTCGAGCTGCTAGGCACGGTCACCTCGGAGGAGGAGCCCAGCGTCGCGCTGCTGGAGCGCCAGGCCGATCTCTACGAGCGCCTCGAGAGGCACACGGACCTCGCAGCCGCCCTCGGCGCGCTGGTCGAGGCCCAGGACGAGCCTCTCCTGAAGAGACCCCCCTTAAGGCGGCTCGCGAAGCTCCAGGAGGAGGTGCTCGAGGACATAGGCGGCGCCATCGACGCCTTCGAGACCCTCGTGGCTCTGGAGCCCGGGGACCTCCCGTCCCTGCGCACCTTGGAGCGCCTCTACAAGGGCAGCGACCGCACCGAGGACCTCGTCCGCACCCAGGAGCGGCTGCTTGACGCAGATCCGCAGCGGCACGTCGCCCTCCTGAAGTCCATCGGGAGGCTTTGTCTCGAGCAACTCGACGACGCCGACCGCGCCGCCGAAGCACTCGAGCAGGCCTCCGTCGCCGAGCCACAAGACCCAGAGATTCATGAGCTTTTGGAGACCGCGCACGCAACTCGCGAGGACTGGGCGGCACTGGCAAACACCTATGAGCGTTGGGCATCGGCGGTCGCGGAGCCTGGCGCACGGGCCGGTGCCTGGAGGAAGCTCGCCATCCTGCGCGAGGAGGCGGGAGGCGACAACGAGGGCGCCGCCGATGCCTACTTCCAGGCGCTCCTGGCCGATCCGAGCGACGCGGAGGCCCTCGCCAGCCTCGAGCGGCTGCACCGGCAGGCGGGCCGCCTCGGTGAGATCGTCCACCTCTACCTCAACTTGGAGAGCCGCACGCAAGACTCGCAGCGCCGAGTCGAGCTCCTGCAACATGCGGTCTCCGTTTTCGAGGGAATCAACGACCCGGATGACGCGCTCCGAACTCTCGAGGGCGTGCTCGATCTCCGTCCGAACGACGAGCAGATCCTCGACCTCTGGCTCGAGCTCGTCGCGCGCCTCGAGCAGACCACCCACAAGGCCGACGTGTTGCACGGGCACCTGCCGAAGATCAGCGACCCGGCGGTCAAGCGGCGCGTGGCGGTCGAGTTGGGCCGCGTGCTCTTCTTCGACCTCGCCGACGCGCCGCGGGCCCTCGAGGCCATCGAGAACGCCCTCGACCCCTTGGACGAGACTCCCGAGGTGCTCGAGCTCCGGGCCGACCTGTTCGAGGCCACAGACCAGATAGAGGGCATGCAGGCCGTTTTCGACGCCCTCCTAGCCCGCACCACGCCTGGCCCCGACCGCGCCGAGGTGATGCGCCGCATGGCCCGTCTCGCCGAACGCAACGGCGAGGAGGACGAAGCTATCGATCTCTACGAGCAGGCCAGCGAGGAGGACCCGAGCAACGAGGGCATCCTCGAGGACCTGGCGGCGCTCTACCTTGGGCAGGGCATGGTGGCCTACGCGGCCGAGCCCCTGCTCGGCGCCCTGGCGAGGAAGCGCGAGAGGCGCAGTGCGCCGGGTCCGGAGCTGGCCGCCGCCTACAGTCTACAGGGCGACGCCGCCTCCAGGCGGCGCGACGACTACAGAGCCCTCGAGCACTACGAGCGCGCACTCGACGTGGAGCCCGAGAACATGCGCACCCGCCTTCGGGTGGGGGAGTTGGCCCTCACAGTGGGCAAGCTGAACCTGGCCCTGAAGAGCCTCCAGGCCGTTGTCTCGAGCGGCAAAGGCGCCGAGCTCCCCGAGATGGGAAGGGCACACCGAGGATTGGGAGAGATCGCGCTGGTCAATGACGACCTCGCGAGGGCGCGTGAACACCTCATCGAGGTGATCTCTCTCGATCCCCACAACGAGCAGGTCATCGAGGACCTGGTAACGCTCTCACTGCAGTACGAGGACTACGAGGGTGCCCTCGACGACCTGCGCACCCTCGCGGGCCTCAAGTCGAACGCGCTCGAGCGCTACGACATCCTCCTGCGCATGGCCGAGATCGCGCGCTACGGGGCCCAGGACACCGACCGCGCCGAGAGCCTGCTGCAAGAGGCCGTCTCGGTCTACGTCGAGGGCCGGTCCGCGCGCATCGAGCTCTTGAAGCTCTACAACGCCGAGGAGCGCTTCGACGACACCGTCAGGGGGCTCGAGGAGCTGGCCGGCATCGAGGAGGACACCAAGAAGAAGACCGACTACCTGATCTCGGCGGCCCAGGTGTGCAAGAACAACCTCGATGACCCCGTGCGGGCCGTCGACATGTTCGACCGCGTCTTGGACCTCGACCCCTCGCGCGTGGACGCCTTCGCCCTCATCGACGCGACGCTGACCGAGCAGCGCGACTGGCACACCCAGGAGCGCGAATACCGCAAGATGCTCGACCGCGTCCGCGACCTGCCGGGCACCGAGCACATCCAGTTCAAGCTCTACAGTGGGCTGGGCGAGATCTACCGCTCCCGCCTCGGCGACATGCGCTGCGCCGCCGACGCCTTCACTATCGCCAGGGACCTCAAGCCTGATCATGTCGAGACCCACAGCATCCTGGCCGACATCTTCAACCACCTAGACGACCACAAGGGTGTGCTCAAAGAGCTCCGCGCCGTGGCCCGCCTCAAGCCCGACGACGGCGACGCCCTCCTCACCCTCTACAAGGTGGCGCTCACGGCAGGTGAGGACGACATCGCGCGGATCGCCGCGCAGATCATGGTAGTGCTCCGGCGCGCCCCGGCCGAGGTCAAGCGCCACTACAAAGAGGTCAGGCGGCCGTTGATGGTGCAGGCCCGCGGTCACCTCGACCTCAGCGGGTGGAAGAAGCACCTCATCCCGCCGGGCCCGACGAGCGTGATGGGCGAGGTCTTCGCCATCCTCTACCGCGCCCTCTCGGGCTCGCTCGTGGCCAAGGAGCTCCGGGACGTCGGCGTGAAGAAGCGCGACGCCATCGAGCCCGACGGCAAGTGCATGCTGACGAGCGTCCTCCGCCACTCGGCCCGCCTCCTGGGCCTAGACATGGTCAAGGTGTACCGCCGCAGCCGGCCCGTAGGCATCTCGGTGGAACCCACGATGCCGCCGTGCATAGTGGTCGGCAGCGACATGCTAGGCGGGCGCGCCGAGTCAGAGTTGGCCTACCTGCTGGCCCGGCACCTCGCCCTGCTCATGCCGATGCACGCTCTGGGTGCCCTCTACGGGGCCGGCCGCCTCGAACGCATTCTGCTCGCCACCCAGCTCTTCTTGGACCCGAACACCCAGGACCAGGGCTCGGTGGAGGCCCTGCAGGAGATCGCGAAGGCTATCTCCGCGCACATCGCGCCGGCGGACGCCGAGCGCCTGCGGCGCCTGATGCCGGCCGTCAAGGAGGCCCAGCAGGAGGGCGCCCTGCAGCAGTACCTCGACGACGTCGATCGTGCGGCGACGCGGGCCGGGCTGCTCGTAGCCGACAACCTCGCCGTGGCCGCCAAGAGCATCAGCGCCGGTGAGGGCACGGTGCTCTCCTCCCAACTGAAAGGCGCCCAGATCCGCGACCTCGTGGCCTGGATGCTGAGCGACGACTACCTGGAGGCAAGGCGGGCAATCGGGGCGAGCCTGCCCAACGCGCCGTAGGGCTCTCAACTCTCTACACGTCGCCGGTTGTGAGCCCCTACCCCGCCTTCGCGGCCTTGCGCCGTGGGGTCGTTCCGATGCGGGCGAGGGCGCCGACTATCTCTTCTAAGGCGAAGGGCTTGTAGAGCACGAGGCAGGGCGCGTCGTCCTTGTTGAGGCCCGCCCACTCCGTGTCCGCGGCCTTGGCGCAGGTGCTGACGATGCCGACGTTGGGGAAGCGGATGCGGGCCAGCTCGGCGACCCTGGCGCCCTCGAGGCCCTTGAGCTCCTGGTTTACGACCAGGAGGCCGAGCCCCTCCAGGTCTTTGAGGCGCTTGCACGCCTCGCGGCCCGAGCTGCTTATCTCCACGCCGTAACCTCCTCGCTCCAGCACACGCCTGATGAGGGTCGCGAGGCCAGGGTCGTCCTGCACGACGAAGGCGCTGCGCGGGCGGAGGTGAGCCGAGCCGGCGGCCAGGGGCTCCGTGCCGTGGGAGGGATCGTAGGTGTGAACGTACAGGGCCGTCGCCTCGTCCCCTCCGAGGGAGCGGCGGACAAGGCCGGCGGTGGCCCGCGCCGCCCGCTTGCAGGCCTCGACCACAACCGACATGGCCTTGCTGTCGGCGTTGCCCTCGGGCAGGGTCTCCTTGAGCATCGCCGCCATGACGCCGGCGACGCTCACGCTGTTTCCCAGCTCGGAGGCGAACTCGTCGCCGAGCCTCTGGGCGTCGTCGGAGAGCTGCTCGAGGCGGAGATCGGTGGAGCGATCCTCCACGATGAGGATGCGCTCGGTTGGTGCGCTCGCGCCGATGCCGGCCTGGATCACCTTGAAGGCGAGCATGCCTTCCTCGCCGTCGGGGCCGAAAGAGACCTCGAAGGGCTCGCCCGAGGCCTCCTCGACGGCGTCCCGGAGGCCCGGGACGCGGTGGGCGAGGAGCTCGAGGTTGGCGAGCTCGGGCAGGTCGGGCAGCGCGAGGCGCACCAGCTCGCCGAAGCGATCGTTGGTGTGGTTCACGTTGCCCGAGATGTCGAAGCGGGCGACACCGATGGGGAGGGCCTCGCTGAGCACGTCGTCGGCCGAGGCCTTGCCCTGGCGCGCCGAGCGTTCGGCGTCGAGCTTGCGTTGGAGCTCGTCGGCGCGCTGGAAGGCGAGGGCGGCGGCGGTCGCCACCTGGTCGTGGACGGAGGTGGCGAGCAGGCCGGTGACCATGCCGGCGGCGACCAGGCCGATGAGGCTCATCCAGACGTCGCGAAAGACCGCACACTCGGCGTTGGCGAGCCAGGAAGGACAGGTCGCGTTCTCTGCGAAGAGCACCCCCTCGAAGGCGATGCCGGCGGCAGCCAGGGCGAGGCAGCCCAGCACGGAGCCCAGCGCGCACCAACGCCCGAGGGAGGTGCCGGCTATTACGACCATGGCGGGCACGAAGACGATGCCGGGGTTGGGTATGCCGACAGCGATGGTCATTAGGGTGCCGATGCCGAGGGACGTGAGCAGCACGAAGGGGACGGGCGCCCAGCCTACCTCGCTGCGCCCGCGAGCCCAGAGGAACCAGCCCGCCAGCCAGATTGTGACCCCGGCGACCCCGGCGCCCGTGACCATCGTGGGCCTGCTCCCCGCCACGACGATGGCGCCGATAGCCGCGACGGCCATTGCCGCATGGGAGAAAAGCATGCCCTGGACGCCCACGAGGAAGGCGTCGCGGCGAAGGCTCTTCAGCGCCGCATCGTGACCGGTCGTCGCGACGAGCTTTGAGAGCGTGGACTTACTGCGTCCGGTCAGGCCCGAAACGGACGGCTCAGCAGAGGCGGCCATCTAGAGCTCCAGCGATGAGAGGGTAGGCACGGCACAGCGCAAAGCGGTGCACCGCATTTATCCTATCGGCAGAGCGGCGGTTTTCTTAATAATGTAGGTTCCTGGGCGCCTCACGTGCTCCCGGACCCGGTCCCCGGTCCCTCAGACACCAAGCTCGGCGTATATGCGTTGGGCGTCCTCGACCATCTCCGCGAAGATCTCCTTGACCGGCATCACCCGGCGCACGAGGCCGATGCCCTGCCCCACCGACATGCACCCGGCGGTGATGTCTCCGGTCTCGTACATCTTCCGGCACGCCTCGCCGGAGACAAGCGGGTACATCACCTCGATGCCGCCGCCGGAGTCCTCGATCTTCTTCGCCTCCGTCGCCGGCTCGTTCATCCACACGCGGTGGGCGAAGCCCAATGAGCGCATGATGATGTCGGTGCTCAGCTCGTCCGCTTCGCAGAGCGCCGCCTTGAGATCCTTGTGCACCGGGCACTCCTCCGAGAGCACGAGCCTCGTCCCTACTATGGCTCCGGCCGCTCCGAGGGCCAGCACGGCGAGCAGGGTGCGGCCGTCCATGACACCTCCTCCCCCGACCACCGGGACCTCCACCGCGTCGACGACCGACGGCACGAGCACGAGGGTGGTGACGTTGAGGTTGCCCGTCGCGCCGCCGTTCTCGTAGCCCACCACCGTGATCGCATGGGCGCCGAGCTTCTGGGCCTTCTTGGCGTAACGGACGCCGACGCACTTGTGCAGCCAGGTGAAGCCGTGGTCGTGGATCGCGGAGATCAGATCCTCGGGGGGCGCGAAGCCGGAGGTCTCGACGATCTTCACGCCCTCCTCCGCCATGAGCTCGAGGTACTTGAAGTTGTCGAGCTTCTGCATCATGGGGAAGAGGTTGATGTTCACGCCGAAGGGCTTGTCCGTCATGTCCTGCGTGCGCTTCAGGTCGTCGCGGAACTTGTCGTAGTCCTTGTAAATGCACGACGCGATGATGCCGAGGGCGCCCGCCTCGGAGATCGGCGCCACGAACTCGGCGGTGGACAGGTCCATCATGGTCCCGCCGAGGATGGGGAGCTCGATTCCAAGCAGCTCGGTCAGCTTCGTCTTCATGATGCTCACGTCAGACCTCCGGGTGATGGGGGCCGCGAGAATGTCAGGACGACTATGTCCAGTCTAGTCTTTGATCTAGCTGTTGGCTGTGTCGGGTAGCCCGGGGTGTTACCAACCCCGGGCCCCCACAGA
>CAZQPP010000201.1:0-13580 GCA_964594295.1 uncultured Myxococcales bacterium
ATCACCGTCGTCGCAGACCCCCTCCACCTCGCAACACGTCGGCACCGGCGTGCCTCCGCACAGGCCGCCCGCGCAGGAGTCCTCGTCGGTGCAGGGGTCGGCGTCGTCGCAAGACGCGCCGTCGTTGCCCGGGCCGTGCCAGCAGCCGCCGTCCTCACCGCAGACGTCCTCGGTACAGGGATCGCCGTCGTCGCAGACCTTCTCCTCGTTGACGCAGCCGCTCTCCGGCAGGCACGAATCCTCCGTGCACGGGTCGCCGTCGTCGCAGTCCCCGGCGACGTGCACGCACCCACCGAGGACCTCCGAATCACAGACGTCGACGGTGCAGAAGTCCCCGTCGTCGCAGTCCGCCGGCGCGTAGGCGCAGGTGCCTTCTTCAGTGCAGCCATCCTTCGTGCAGGGATTTCCGTCTTCGCAGTCGGAGGCCTGCTCGCAGCGAAGCTCGCAGTCGGGGTCCAGGGCGTGCACGCAGTCGCCGTCCTCGCAGGAGTCCACCGTGCACGGGTCGAGGTCCTCGCACTCGACGGGATCGAAGAAGCACTCCCCGGCGTCTCCCTCGCAGGAGTCCTCGGTGCAGGGATCCCCGTCGTCGCACTCGATGATCTCGGACACACACTCGCCGTCAGCGTCGCAGGAGTCCTCGGTGCAGGGGTCGCCGTCGTCGCAGCCGCGGACCTCGTGCTCGCACTCCCCTCCGTCCCCGCACCAGTCGATGGTGCACGGGTCGAGGTCGTCGCAGTCCTTGGGCGTGTTGGTGCAAAGGCCTTCGTGGTTGCAGGCGTCTTCCGTACAGGGATTGGCGTCGTCGCAGTCCTTGGTGACGTGGGTGCAGCCGGCATCGTCGCTGCAGTCGTCGGCGGTGCAGGGGTCGCCGTCGTCGCAGACCCCTTCCACGCTGCAGCAGGCGGCCCGCAGGACACCGGTGCAGACGCCCGACGCGCAGGCGTCGTCATCGGTGCACTCGTTGTCGTCATCGCAGCCGGTCTCGTCGGCGACCGCATCGTGGACGCAGCCGCTGGCTGGATCGCAGCTGTCGTCGGTGCAGACCTCGCCGTCGTCGCAGTCGACGGGAGCGTGCTCGCACGCCTCTGGCGTCAGCGGGTCGCAGGAGTCGCTCGTGCAGGCGTCGCCGTCGTCGCAGTCTCGAGCTTGGTGCGCGCAATCTCCGCTGGCCGCGTCGCAGCGGTCGACGGTGCAGGAGTCGCCGTCGTTGCACTCCCTTAGCTCGTTGGAGCACCACCCGAGATCGACGTTGCAGCTGTCGATGGTGCACGGGTTGTCGTCGTCACAGTCGAGATCGATGAAGCATTCGCAAAGCCCTACGCCGGGGCTATGGAGGCACACGCCGTCGACGCAGCTGTCCAGCGTGCACACGTTGTCGTCATCGCAGTCTTTGGGCTCGTGGGCACATCCCGCCTCGTCGCTGCAGCTGTCGACAGTGCACAGATCCCCGTCGTCGCACACCCCCTCTTCGCTACAGCACGTGGCCCGGAGCACGCCCACGCACAGACCGCCCGCGCACGCGTCTCCGTCGGTGCAGGCGTTGCCGTCGTCGCAGCCCTCGCCGTCAGGACCCGCCTCGTGGGTGCACTCGCCGTCGGCCCCGCAGACCTCGATCGTGCAGGGGTTGCCGTCGTCGCACTCCAGCGGCGGGCGGATGTGCACGCAGAGCTCGGGGGCCTCCGGGATGCACGTGTCGGTGGTGCAGGGGTCCTCGTCGTCGCAGTCCCTCGGCTCGAAGACACAGCCGGTGCCGACCACGCAGCGGCCGGGCGTGCAGGGGTTGTCCGTGAGGCAGTGGCGGTCCTCCGCGCAGCCCGCGCACGCGGAGTCGACCGTGTGCACGCACTCCCCGCTCTCGCAGGAGTCCGCCGTGCAGGGGTTCTCGTCGTCGCAGTCCCTCGCGAGGTGCAGGCACTCCCCGTCCTCGCCGCAGCTGTCGACCGTGCAGCCGTAGCCGTCATCGCAGTCCTTCGGCTCGTGCGAGCAGCCTTCCTCGTCGCTGCAGCCGTCCACCGTGCAGGGGTCGCCGTCGTCGCACGCCCCTTCCTCGCTGCAGCAGGCCTCGCGCAGCGTGCCCCCGCACTCGCCTCCGGTGCACGCGTCGCCGTCGGTGCACTCGTTCGAGTCGTCGCAGCCGGTCCCATCCTCGACCGGGGCGTGCTGGCACTCGCCCTCCTCATCGCAGGAGTCCTCGGTGCACTCGCTCGAGTCGTCGCAGTCCTTGGGCTCGTGGCTGCACTCGCCGCCTTCACCGCAGGCGTCCACCGTGCACGGGTCCGCGTCGTCGCAGTCCCTGGGAGCGTGCCGGCACTGCCCGTCCTCGGCGCAGGTGTCCTCGCTGCAGGGGTCGCCGTCATCGCAGCCCTTCGGCTCGTGCAGGCACCCGAGCTCGTCGCTGCACGTGTCGACAGTGCAGGGATCGCCGTCCACGCACACGCCCTCCTCGCTGCAGCAGGTCTCCCGCATCGTTCCTGCGCACTCACCGAGCGCGCAGGCGTCGCCGTCGGTGCAGGCGTTGCCGTCGTCACAGGCGGTCCCGTCCGCGGCCGGCTCGTGCGTGCAGACACCGTCCGCTCCGCAGGCGTCTACTGTGCAGGGGTCGCCGTTGTCGCAGATGGCCGGGTCCACCTGGCAGCCGATGGGCGCACCGCAGCCGGCGTCCTCGTCGGTCTGCCCGTCGCAGTCGTCGTCCACCTCGTTGCAGGTCTCCTCGGCCGGCACCGCCGCGTCGCAATCGGACAGCCCGTCGTCACCGCAGGTGCGCCGGCCCTCGCAGATCCCGTGATCGTTCTCCTCGTCGCAGGCCGTGCTCATGCCGAGGGCCTTGCCCACATTGTTGCACTCGCAGACGCCGTCGTCGCGCACACACTGAAGGGTCACGCCGCCGTCGGGGCTGTCCAGCTCGGCGCAGGTGTAGCCCTCGGGGCAGTCCCCCTCCTTCTCGCAGGCCGCGGTGCAGAAGCGCCCGAGCTCGCCGTAGTCCCGGCAGGTCGGCAGGTCGGGGTCGCCCCTGGTCTGGCACTCGATGTGGTCGGTGCAGGGCTGGCAGAGCTTCTCGAAGCGCGGCAGGCACAGGTAGATGATGTCGGGCGGGAAGCGCACGCCGACGCAGGCGAAGCCGTCCTCGCACTTCTCCACACATGCCGCGACGCACTGCATCCCGGCCTCGGTCGCCACGCAGTAGCCGCTCTCGCACTGGTCGAACTCGGTGCACTCGCAGCCGTCGGGCCTCAAGGAGCGCTCGCAGGGGTTGTCGGGCTCGATGGTGACGCCGTCGGTGAGCCCGTCGTCGCTCAGCGGGCGCGGGCCGAGGTCGACACGTCCGGAGGCGTCGCCCGTCTCACCCCCACCTCCGGGGCCCACGTCGCCGAAGACCTTCAAGCCGGCGCCGCTCTTGTCGTCGTCACCGCCGCCGCAGCCTCCGGCGAGCACGAGGAGGAGGACAGACACAAGAGTGGGCAGTGCCGCAAACCCAGAACGCGTCATGAGGACTCCTACAATGGCGCCAGCATTCCTTCCTGTAAGGATCCGCCCACACGGTGTAAAGGATCCGACTCGAAGAGCGCAAACGCGTCGGGGCCTTATGCAACAGGGACTTGCGGCCCCTCTCGTCCGACCTGCGCGCCCGGAGACAGGGGCCTCCGGGTCGGGGTCTTGACACCCATACGGGCAGGTCGCCGGCGCCTGTCGGGCCGGACCGCGGACAGAATCGCCTGTTTTCACGGTGTTGCCCCGCGCCTCCGGAGAGCCTGCCCCTGACCTGGCACGTATCCTGCGTGCGTTCCCCCCGGGACGACGCAGACACAATGCCTTTGCCCTTCACACACCTCCTCCGGACCCTCGCTCTCAGCTTCGGCCTGCTCGTTGGCTGGGCCGCCGGCTCGGACCCGGAGGCGTGGACCGACACCCCGGCCGCTGCGGCGGCCTATGACGACGGCGCCGGCAGCACTCCTACGGACCCGAGGTTCTTCCAGAAGCCCTGACGCTCCGCCGCCCGCGCGCCGAGATCCTCGACGCCGCCAGCCTCGTCGAAGCGCAGCACGCGGATACCCTGCACCTCGGGCACGAGGACCATGCCCTCGTGGGGCCCGCCCTGCACGGACACCGGCGCGCCCGGCAGCTGCGGCTTGCCTCCGTTGTAGGTGAGCTCACCGAGGAGCACGAAGGGCTCGGTCGGGTTCTCCGGGCGGTAGGCTATCTGGAACAGGGCGTTCTCGAAGCCGCTGGCGACCAGGAAGAGGTCCCCGCGCGGCGAAGACACGATACCAACCGGGTCCGGGATGGGCTGCAGCACCTGGACCGGCCGGAGCTTGTCGTCCTGGAGCTCCACCACGGCCACCCGGTTCGGCAGGCCCGAGAAGGCGTTGTTGTCGCAGATGAGGGCGTACTGCCCGTCCCTGGTCATGGCCACGTCGGTCATGATGGCCTCGTCGTCCCCGAAGGCGTCGGTGGCCGAGAGCAGGCGCGGCTGGTCCGTCCAGTCGAGGAGCATCGCCTCCACGCCCGCCCCCGAGCCCTCCATCTCCTTTGCCGCGAGCAGGACACGCTCGTAAGGGCCGGGCACCCGCGCAAGGGCGTATGGCAGCTTGGCCGCGAGCAGCCGGCCGAGGTAGCCGAGCTTGTCCTGTGCGTCGACGGTCACGCCGTGGATGCCCCCGCCGAGGTTCTCCCACTCGCTGTCGATGACCCAGATCGTCTTCCCGTCGAGGGCCGGGGCCACCGAGCCGGCGTAGAAGTCGGGCTTGTAGCCGTCTCTGAGCACGTGAGGCTTGCCGTCCGCGCTGATGCGAAACACGCCCAACCCCCCCTCGTCGAGGGCGGCCGCCCCCACGCCTCCGGCTACGAAGACGACGCGTCCGGACGACGCGCGCCCCATCTCGAAAGGCGGCCCGACGACCTTGACCTCGCCTTCGACCGTGAGCTCGAGCAGGTCCCAGTAGTCGGCGCGGGCGCCGCCTTCCCGGTAGGTGCGGGAGACGACCACGATGCGCGGCGGGGCGGAGCTCCCCGTGGTGTCAACGCCTGCCGGGCCCGGGTCGACGCCTGGAGTCGAGCCCCTGTCGGTGGAGCCGGTGCCGCCGGTGCCCGGATCGAGGCTCGGGCGGATCACGTCGGCGTACCCGTCCAGGGTGCGGGCCGCGTCGTCGCCCGCGGCGTCCGCGGTGCCGAGTCCTCCCGGGAGAGCGGTGTCCTCGCTCGACCCGCAAGCCAGCAAGAGCAGAGAAGCAAAGACAGCCGCGCCCCAGCGGAGCGGGCTCACGGAAGGCTTCGTGCGCATCTGAACCCCAACACGTGCGAGAAACGCTCTGGCGTACCGAAGTCCCGCGCCGAGACACGCACCAGCCGCGGGCCGCTCATGAAGCCGCCGCCCTTGATGACCCTGTGGGTGCCCGAGGCGGGCCCCGACGCCGGCCCGGGCGTCAGGTAGGCCTGCGGATCGTACCAGTCGGCGACCCACTCCCAGACGTTGCCGGCCATGTCGTGCACGCCGTATGGAGAGCCACCCGCGGCCGCCGTCCAGCCGACCTCGCGCGTCACCTCCCCGGCGCAGGCGTCACCGCCCCCTCGCATGACCGCGCGCTCGCAGGTGGCAGGGTCCGGGCCCCAAGGGTGCGGCGGAGACTCGGCGATACAGTCGAGGTAGAGCTCACAGCCGCCCCGGGCGGCCTTCTCCCACTCGGCCTCGGTGGGCAGGCGGCGGCCGGCCCACTCGCAGTAGGCCGCCGCGTCGCCCCAGCTCACACAGACCGCCGGGTGACGCGGGAGACGCTCCGGGTCGTAGCCGGCGCAGCGCGGCTCCTGCCTGCCGGTCGCGCGGGCGAAGCTGCCGTACTGGATCTGGGTGACCTCGTAGACGTCCACCTCGAAGGCCTCGAGCACCACCGCGTGGTAGGGCAGCTCGTCTCCTCCGCACTCCGCGTCGAGGGCCTCGTTGCAGCCGCGCATGACGCCGCCGATGGGCACCTGCACCATGGGCGTGAGGCAGCCGTCATCGGCGCCGCCCTCGCAGTCGTCGTCCTTGGCGTTCCCGCAGACCTCCTCGTTGCCGGGCCGGACCTCCGCGTCGAAGGGGGCGCAGTCCTCCGTGTCCGGGGAGCCGTCGCCGTCGTCGTCGTCGTCGCACTCGTCGCCGGCCCCGTCCCCGTCGTTGTCGAGCTGATCCGGGTCGGCCGCGAGGGGGCAGAGGTCCGAGGAGTCGGGCACCTCGTCGCCGTCGTCGTCATCGTCGCAGGCGTCCCCCGCTCCGTCCGAGTCCGTGTCGGCCTGATCGGCGTTGGCGACGACCCGGCAGTTGTCTTCGGCGTCCACGACCCCGTCCGCGTCGTCGTCGTCCACGCAGGCGTCGCCCGTCCCGTCTCCGTCCGCGTCGGCCTGGTCGGGGTCCGCCACCTTGGGGCACACGTCGTCGCCGTCGGGCACACCGTCCGAGTCGTCGTCCTCCTGGCACCCGTCGCCCACACCGTCGCCGTCGGTGTCCAGCTGCTCCTCGTTGGCCGTGGCCGGGCAGTTGTCCTGCTCGTCCTCGACACCGTCGCCGTCGTCGTCCTCGTCGCAGGCGTCGCCGTCCCCGTCGCCGTCGAGGTCGCCCAGCTCGGGGTCGGGCACCTCGGGGCAGAGATCCTTGTTGTCTTTCACACCGTCGCCGTCGTCGTCCTTGTCGCAGAGGTCACCCTCTCCGTCCCCGTCGAGGTCCTTCTGCTTCGGGTTCGCCACCGTGCGGCAGTTGTCTCGCTCGTCCGGGCGCCCGTCGTCGTCGTCGTCCTCGTCGCAGGCGTCTCCCTGTCCGTCCTCATCGGTGTCCACCTGGCCCTCGTTGGCCACCATGGCGCAGTTGTCCTCCCAGTCGGAGAGGCCGTCCCCGTCGGCGTCGGTGTCGCAGAGATCGCCCTGCCCGTCCCCGTCGAGGTCCGCCTGGTCCGGGTTCAGGATGCCGGGGCAGTTGTCCTCCTCGTCTCCCCACCCGTCCCCGTCGTCGTCCGCGTCGCAGGCGTCGCCGAGGCCGTCGGTGTCCGTGTCCTCCTGGTCCGGGTCGACGTCCACGGGGCAGATGTCCGTCTCGTCTGCGACGCCGTCGCCGTCGTCGTCATCGTCACAGACGTCGCCTTCGCCGTCCGCGTCGAGATCGCTGTGGTCGGCGGAGGCGACGAGCGGGCAGTTGTCCACCGGATCCGCGACGCCGTCGCCGTCGTCGTCATCGTCGCAGGCGTCGCCCTCACCGTCCGCGTCCGTGTCGACCTGCTCCTCGTCGGGCACCAGCGGGCAGGTGTCGCCCTCGTCTTGCACGCCGTCGCCGTCGTCGTCATCGTCGCAGGCGTCGCCGAGCTCGTCTCCGTCGAGGTCCTCCTGCCCGGGGTTCGGGTCCTCGGGGCAGTTGTCCTCGTCCTCCGCCACTCCGTCGCCGTCGGGATCGGGTTCGTGAGCGTCCTCGCCGGCGTCCTCGCAGATGTCCGGGGCCGCACACCCGCCGTCAGCAGCGTCAGGCGCCGTCTCCGCGTCTCCCGTGTCGAGCTCGACGCCCGGATCACCGGGGTCACCCGGCCCCGGGTCCGGCTGCCCGGTATCGGGCTCGACAGCTCCCGGGTCCGGGGCGCCCTCGTCCACCGAAGCCGGCGGCCCGGGATCCGCTCCCGCGTCCGTGCGTTGCTCGGGCAGCACCACCGTGCCGCCGCCGCCATGGGAGTCTACCGTGAAGCCGACGTCCCGGCCGACCACGCGGGGTCCTTCGTCGGTCGACGAGCAGGCCGCGAGGAGGAGGGCCGGCAGGAGCGCCATCGGCAGGAGCCGCCTCATGGCGCACCTCCGCCGTCCACCGCCGGAGTCCGAGAGGCCTCCGGAGACTGACCGTAGTACCCGATGTTGGCTCGGCCCCCGTTGGGCTCGGGCTCCCCCCAGACCTCGGTCTCGGCCAGGGCGGCGTCTATGCAGGGGCTCGTGACGTCGTCGCTGACCCACTCCCCGCCCTTGAAGCGGCCTCCCTCGCTCTTCAGGTGGAAGTCTATGCCGGGCTCGGCGAAGAGCGGGTCCGCCGAGATGCTGCTCGCGTCGAGGGCCGTGGCCTCCTGCCACTCGGCCAGGGTGCCGAAGGACTCCGCCTCGAAGCGCCCGACGACCGCCTCCTCGCCGGCGGCGAAGAGGTCGTTGGCGTCGCTGACGGTGCCTTCGGGGATCTTGGCGCTGCTCTTGTAGGAGGCGAAGCGGATGGCGATGCCCCCGGCCCGTGTGGAGGCGATGTTCTCCAACCAGATGTTGCCCTTGCCTATGTCCTGCCACCTGCTGCCGTGGCCGATTAGGAGCTCCGTGCCGTTCTCGAAGAGCGTGTTGTGCCGCACCACGTTCTCGTTGGCGCCGCCGTAGATCCAGATGCCTCCCTTGCCCTGCTCCACGATCAGGTTGTGCACGACGGAGTTTCGCGCGGCCCCCGCCCCCGACACGATGACCCCCCAGTTGTTCCCCGTGAGCAGGTTGTATCGCACCTGGTTGTCAGCGCCACCCGTGATCCTCACCCCCGCGTAGTTGTTCCTGTAAGCCTGCTGGATCACGCAGCTCTGCACTGTGTTTGCGTGGCTCGTGATCTCCACGCCGTGGGTCTCGTATACGCCCCGGATGCTCAAGCTCTCGACCGTGGCGCCTCCGCCGAGCAGCCTCACCGCGCTCTGGTACCGCGTGGCGGCCGTGACAACCGGCATGCTCCCCTCCCGCCGGCGAAGCACGAGGGGGTTCTGCTCCGAGGCGACGGCCGCGAGGCTGACCGTCTCGTGGTAGGAGCCGCTGTCGGCGATCTCGACGATGGAGGGCATGGTCAAGGTTTCGGGCAGGAGCTCGACGCAACCACCGATCTCCTCCGAGTCGGCTCGACCGTCCTGGCGCACGACGCACTTGAAGGTAGGCCGCGAGCGCACGGTCAGGTGGCGCCGCTCGCCGGAGATCGCCGGGTCCTCGGCGTCCTCGACCCGCACCCAGTGCTCTCCCTCGCTCAGGAGCAGCACGTCTCCCCGCAGCCGGTGACGCCCCGCGTCCGCCTCCGTGAAGGTCACCGACTCGCTGATCACGGCGCGCTCGTCGCTCGAGGACAGGAGGACCTTCCCCCGGTAGCCCTCCGCGACCAGCCCCGACGAATTCACAGCGACGACGGTGGCGTTGAAGCCGCTGCCCAGCGCGAGGGGGTCTTGCACGTCCCAGAACTCGAAGGCGACGGGCAGGTTCGGCGCGAACGAGGTCGCCGCCTGCTCGTGAGCGCCGGGGTCCGGCCACCGGCCCTCCGGCCGCGGGAGACCCGCGAAGTCCGCCTCGGCGGACCAGGTCTCGAGGCCCGTCTCGATGACGGGGCTGTCGAGGGCGTAGCCCAACGCGACGCTGCGCGGGCGGAGGTCCGTGGCGCGGTCGCCGGCGGGCTCTGGCTCTACGAAGGCGGGATCTCCGACCACGTCGTGGGTGCCCTGCCCCGTGGCGGCCTCGAAGCCGGCCCGGTCCCAGAAGCTCAGCTCGTCGATCTGCGCGTAGGGCCCCCCGTCCACCACGTGCACGGCGTTGAAGTCGATGACCATGCCGGGCAGGAGCAGGCCGTCGTTCGCGGCCTTCTGGATGCGGATCGCGGGTCCGAGCCCGACCAGCACGTTGTTGTGCACCCGCGAGCGCGCGCCCGGCTCGTAGCCGCTCCGGCTGTCACCGAAGTACAGGGGCCGTCCGCCGTTGCCGTAGATCGTGTTGTGCACGATCAGGTGGTCCCCGCCGTCACGGTAGACGCGGAGCCCCCAGCGCTCGTTGTCCCGGATGATGTTGTTGCGCAGGGTGACGTAGCGGACGGAGCGGTCGTAGAGACCGACGCCGGCGACGTTGTGGTGGATCTCGCAGCCCTCGATCAGCAGCTGCCTCCCGTCGTCTACCCAGATCCCGCTCGCGGTGTCCGCCCCGCCGAAGATCTCGAGCCGCCGGAGCTCGACCTGCTCGACGTTGCCCACCGAGACTCCGTTTCGACGGTAGCCCCCCTCGACGCGGAAGCCCTCCACGACGACCCAGCTCGAGCTGATCGCCAGCGTGTAGTTGCTGGACGTGCCTTTGATTGTGGGCCGCTCCCCGTCGGCCGCCCTCAACACGAGTGGGAGCTCCTCGCTCGTCGGGCGCGACGAGATGTGCAGGCTCTCCTCGTAGACCCCGCTGTCCTCGACCACGATGGTGTGGGCCTCCACCATCTCCACGGGCACCGCCGCGAAGGCTTCGGCGAGGGTGGTGTACATGCCCGCGCCGTCCTGGCGCACGGTGATCACGACCTCGGCCTTGGCGGCCCTCAACGGCAGGGCCGCCGCCAGCGCCGCGACCACGACCGCGCCGGCTAGCAAACGGGGCACAGACAACATGGCCGGCAAGCCTAGCAATTCTGGCGCGATCGGCCCAGCGCAGGGGCCTCGGACGGCGCCCGAGGGCTCAAGTCCGCCCCCCTCGCTGCCGATGACAGACAAGAACAGGGCGTTTCGCTCGGGAAACGCCCCGCGTAGTGGCGTTTCGGCTACGAAACGCCTGCCCCGCCTGAAGACGCGACCTCCCCTTCAACCCACCGACATCGCCCAATGTCCGGAACCTGCGCCACCTGCAACGTCGTCGTCCCTCCGGGGCAGAGCGCCTGCGTTTGGTGTGGAGAGCCCCTCGGCCGCGAGCAGGCCGAGCAGCCTCCCGACCGCGTCGAGACCCTCTACGACGACCACGCCAGCGACGGCCCCAGCACGCTCAGGCGCCGGGACACCGAGGAGATGGCGCCCTTGCGCCCCACCGAGCTCCTCCCGCAGGCAGACGAGGAGCCCGAAGAGGAGCTCCCGGCCGTGCGCCGACCACTGCTCTTTGTGGCGGTGCTCGCCCTGCTCGGCCTCGCCGGAGTGGCGACGGGCACCTTCCTCGGCGGCGTCCTGCTCGGCCGCTCGGGAGACGCCACGGCCCAGGCCCGCTCCCCTGCCGGAACGATCGTGAACGTGGAGACGGGCGGCGAGTAGGTGTAAAGGCTGAGTTGCCGTGGCAGCTCGACCCAACGACCTACCCGACCTCGAGCCGGGCACCGTGCTCGGGGCCCGGTACCTCCTCGAGGCTCCCGCGAACGCCTCGGGCGGTATCGCAACCTACCGGGCGCTCCGGGACGAGACGCGGGTATCCCTCGCGGCGCTGCCCGCCGGGCTCCTCGAAGGCCCTGCCGACCACCGCCTCTTCATCGAAGCCGGGCGCGCGGCCGGCAGGGTGCCGTCGAACCACGTCGTGCCCGTGCTCGACGCCGGCGTGGATCCGGACCTGGCCGTGCCCTTCGTCGTCTCCGAGGGCGCCGCCGGGCAGTCCAAGGAGGAGCTGGTCGCCGCGCAGGGTGTCCTGGAGCCGTGCCGGGCCGCGGCGGTGCTCGCCGACGCGGCGCGAGGCGTCTTGGACGCTCAACGCACGGGGGTAGTGCACGGGGACCTGAGCCCCGGGCGCATCCTCATCGGCCCCCGCGCGGGCCAGACGGTGGTCCGCCTGCTCGGCTACGGCCTCGCGCCCGAGCTCAGGCGCAAGCTCGAGGGAGCCCCCGGCGAGGAGCGACCCAGGGCACGAGTCGCGGCTCGGGCGCAACGCTTCGGCTCCGACGTCCGCGAGGACCTGCTCGAGCTCGGGCACGCCCTCGTGTTTGCGCTCACCGGGCCGGAGACCACAGGCACCCTGCGCTCAGAGATCGCCGAGCGCGAAGACGAGGAGATCCCGGAGCTCCTCGAGGCCCTCCCCGGGGCCGGCTCCTGGCCCGAGTCCCTGAAGATCCTGCTCTCGCACCTGCTCGTCGCCGACCCGGAGCGCCGCCCCTACCGGGCCGACGCGGTGGCGACGGTGCTCTCCGCCGCTGCCTCCGGCCGCGAGATCCGCGCGGAGCAGGTGCTCCGCGGGGCACGGGTGATGCCCGACCTCTCGGAGCTCGACGACGAAGGCCCAGGGGCCGCTGCAGCGTGGGCGGTCGCCGCGGATGCCGAGGCTCAGGCGCGGCGGCGGCGCCGCAACCGCCGCCTGGTGCTGCTCCTCGCCGGCCTCGCGCTCGCGGGTGTCCTGTTCCTCGGCGTGAGCCTCCGGCTCGGCAACATCCTGCGACCGGACGACCTGCCGCTCTTCGGCATCCTGCGGCCGATCCCGCCCCCGACCGAGGTCGAAGGCCTCACCATCGAGCAGGTGCACGGCGTCTTCGAGAGGGAGCACAGGAGCCTCCACCCCTGCCGCGCCCTCGACAGCGCGGGGCGGCCGCCCCCAATCCCCCTTCGCGTGCAGCTCGAGATCTCCCCCGACGGCAGCATCCGGAGCCTGGTCGTCGACGGCGCCCCTCCCGACCAGCAGCCCATCGCCGACTGCGTGCGCGAGGCCATCTCGCGCTGGACCTTCCCCGAGCCCTTCGAGAGACTCGCCCGCATCCAGCACAGGGTTTGGATGGACCAGCTTTGAGCGAGCGACAAGAAGAGCCATCGCACAGCGAGCGCACCGGCGTCCTCCTCCTGAACGTCGGCACCCCCGACTCCACCGAGACGAGAGACGTCAGGCGCTACCTCGGGGAGTTCCTCTCCGACCCGCGGGTCATAGACATCAACCCCGTCTTGCGCTGGCTCCTGCTGCACCTGGTGATCCTGCGCCTCAGGCCGAAGCGCTCGGCCGAGGCTTACGAGAAGATCTGGCTCCCCGAGGGCTCTCCAATCCTCGTGCACGGCCGCGCCTTCGAAGAGGCCCTCGGACGCGAGCTCGGCCCGGCCTACGACGTCGTGCTGGCCATGCGCTACGGCCGCCCCTCCATCGCGGAGGGCGTCGCTCGCCTCGCGCGGCGCGAGGCTGTGTCGAGGCTGGTGATCTTCCCGCTCTTTCCGCAGCTGGCCTCAGCCACGACGGGCACGGCCCTCGCCGCGGCTCGTGCTCACCTCGACGAGATCACCTGGAGCCCCCAGGTGGCCGCGGTGCAGCCCTTCTTCAACGACGAGGGCTACCTGCAAGCGCTCGCCGAGAGCGCGCGGCCGACCCTGACCGACCTCCGCCCCGATCACCTGCTCGTGAGCTTCCACGGCCTGCCAGAGCGCCACGTGCTCCGGGCCGACCCGACGGGTCGACGCTGCCTCGCGAGCGAAGGCTGCTGCGCGCCGATGGTCCCGGAGAACGCCTCCTGCTATCGCGCCCAGTGCTTCGAGACGGCTCGCCTCGCGGCTTCCCGGCTCGGCCTCGAGGAGGGGGCCTGGACGGTGTCTTTTCAGTCCCGCATGGGCCGCACACCGTGGATCGGCCCACACACGACCGAGCTCGTGCGCTCCCTCGCCGAAGACGGCGTGCGAAGGCTCGCGGTCCTCTGCCCCTCCTTCGTGACGGACTGCCTCGAGACCTTAGAAGAGATAGGCGAGCGCGAGCGCGAGTCATTCAAGGAGCGCGGAGGTGAGGAGCTCCTGCTCGTGCCCTCGCTCAACGCGGACGCGGCGTGGGTCAAGGCCGCGGCGGGGCTGGTCCGGGGCGCCGAGGCCTAGGGGCGTGTAGCGCGAAGCGCCTACACGCTCCCCCGTGCCCGTGCCCATGCCCGTGCCCGTGCCCCCAAACCCCCGTTCCCGTTGTGGTCA
>CAZQPP010000202.1:0-13522 GCA_964594295.1 uncultured Myxococcales bacterium
CAAGGAGAGCTGCCCCTGCGACTGCCACGAGTGCGGCGACGGGGTCTGCACACCCTGCGGTGAGGACCCGGTGCGCTGCCCCGAGGACTGCTGCGTGGGCGAGGGAGGCGAGCGGGAATGCGGAGACGGCACGTGCACCGGTCCCGTCTGCGGCGAGGACGAGCAGAGCTGCCCGCAGGACTGCTCGGCCCAGTGCGGGAACGGCTCCTGCGACCGCGGCGAGAACCCGCGCCGCTGCCCCGCGGACTGCCGGCGGGGGAGCTGCGGCAACCTGACCTGCGAGCCCGCGGACGGGGGGGCCGAGCTCTGCCCCTCGGACTGCGGCCAGTTCTGCGGGGACTGCGTGTGCTCACCGGTGGCCGAGCGGCCGGAGGCCTGGGACACCTGCCCGAGCGACTGCGGCTACTGCGGCGACGGGGTCTGCAGCGGGTGCCCTGCCCTCGCCGAGGACCCTGTGCGCTGTCCGGAGGACTGCTGCGTGGCGCGAGCCGAGGTCTGCAACGGCGTCGACGACGACTGCGACGGCCGCACCGACGAGGACTTCTGGGTGGGGCAGAGCTGCGACGACGACGCCCCGAGTGGGGTCTGCGTGCGCGGCGTGAGGGTGTGCGAGGAGGTCGCCCCTGGTGAGGTCTCCCGCTCGAGCGTCTGCGCCGACGCGGGCCCCAAGCCGGCCGGGGCGCCGTGCGGGGCCTACGTGTGCCGCAGTGGCTACGTGGGCCTGCCGGGCTCCTGCGACGGTCAGGGCAGCTGTGTGTCCCAGGGCTGGTCGGACTGCGGTGGCGAGGTCTGCGCCGACGGCGTCCACTGCGCCGAGGGTTGCGAGGTGGAGGCCGGCTGCCGGCGGGGCTACGCCTGCGTGGAGGGTGAGTGCGTCGAGGTGTTGGACGAGTGCCTGAGCGACGCCGACTGCATCGAGGGCGATCCCTGCACCCTGGACATCTGCGACCTGCGAGGGGTCTGCGCCACCGTGCCCCGCCCGCCTTGCGGGCCCGAGGACGACGCGGACGCGGACGGCGTGCTCAACCGGGCGGACCTCTGCCCCGAGCACGCGGACTCGGCCCAGGACGACGACGACGGCGACGGCATAGGCGACGCCTGCGATCCCTGCGTGGCCGAGGGGGACCACGAGACGCGCTGCGACGGTGCGGACGAGGACTGCGACGGCGAGACCGACGAGGACTTCGGCGTCGGCGAGACCTGCGCGGACGCGGGCAACCCCTGCGCGCGCTTCGTGCGCCGCTGCGTCGGCGAGAAGGAGAGCGCCTGCGAGGAGGAGCTGCTCGGCGTGGGCGCGCGTTGCGCGGAGGCCCTGTGCAGCGAGGCGGTGCTGACCGACGTCAGCGAGTGCGACGCGGAGGGTGAGTGCACGCCCCGCGGCGTGTGGAGCTGCGCGCCCTTCACCTGCGCCGACGAGTGGCGCTGCCACCTGAGCTGTGAGGCGAGCGGCGACTGCTACCGGGGCACCTACTGCCTGCGGGGCGCGTGCGTGCCCACCGACGAGATCGGCACCCCCTGTATCGCGGACGAAGCGTGCACGAGCGGGCGTTGCGCCGACGGCTTCTGCTGTGAGGAGAGCTGCGCCGGCTCCTGCCGGACCTGCGCCACGCCCGGTGCCGCCGGCCGCTGCGTACCGGTGGTCTCCGGCGAGGACGCCGATACCTGCGCCGGCGACCGGCGCTGCGACGCCGCCGGGGTGTGCAGGCTCGAGCTCGCGGCCCCCTGCCGCGCCGACGTGGAGTGCCTGAGCGAGCTCTGCCGCGACGACCTGTGCTGCGAGGAGGCCTGCGACGGGCTCTGCGAGAGCTGCGCGTTGCCCGGCCGGTTCGGGGTCTGCGCGCCCGTCCGCCTCGACCAGGACCGGGGCAGCTGCGAGGGAGCCTTCGGGTGCGATGCCAGCGCGCGCTGCCGCCTCACCACCGGGCAGCCCTGCGCCGGGGACGGCGCGTGCATCAGCGGCTTCTGCGTCGACGGCGTGTGCTGCCGCACGGCCTGCGGCGAGGCCTGCATGCGCTGCGACCGCCCGGGCAACCAGGGCACCTGCGTGCCGCGGACCGCGGGAGAGGACTCCAAGGGCTGCAGCGGTGTCGCCGCGTGTGACGGGGCCGGGCGTTGCCGCCGCAAGCTGGGCGCGACCTGCTCGGTGGGCGGCGACTGCCTGTCGGGCTACTGCAGCGAGGGTGTGTGCTGCGACGCGCGCTGCGTGGCGCCCTGTCGGAGCTGCGTTTCCGCGAGCGAGATAGGAGCCTGTGGGCGCCTCGCAGGGGTGGAGCAGCCGGAGCGTTGCGCCGACGGCGCGGTGTGCAGCCTCGACGGCGTGTGTGTGCAGCGTCGCGGCCAGCCCTGTGGCGACGCGTCGGAGTGCAACAGCGGTCACTGCGTGGACGGCTTCTGCTGCGACCTCCCCTGCGGCGGCGTTTGCGAGGCCTGCGATGTCGGGGGACGCGAAGGGGAGTGCACGGCGCTGCCGGAGGGCACGGACCGGGACGCCGAGTGCGGCCTCTGCCGGGTCTGCGACGGCGGCGGGGCGTGCGCGCCGGTCCGGGAGGGCGAGGACCTCAAGGAGGACTGCGCGGCGGAGGCGGGCTGCGGCCGGGACGGCAGCTGCGACGGGGCCGGGGGCTACCGGCTCAAGGGGGGGGAGACGGCGTGCGGGGAGGCCTCGTGCGCGGGCGCCACCTTCTCGCCGGCGGACACCTGCGACGGGCGCGGGGCGTGCGCTGACGGTGGCGTCGAGCCCTGCCCGGGAGGCTATGCCTGCGACGAGGCGGCAGGCGCGTGCCGCAGCGCGTGCGCGACGGGGGCGGACTGCGCCGCGGGGCACTACTGCACGGCGGCCGTCTGCCTGCCGGAGAAGGAGGCCGGGCAGCCCTGCCGCGATCGCAGGGAGTGCGCGAGCGGCGTGTGCACGGACGGAGTGTGCTGCGCAGAGGAGTGCAAGGGGGCTTGCGTCTCCTGCGCGCTCACCGGTCTCGAGGGGAGCTGCGAGCTGTCTCCGAGGGGCCAGGACCCGCGCGGTGCCTGCGGCGGGGCTCGCGTCTGCGACGGGCTCGGGGCCTGCCGCGCCCCCGACGCGGAGCCCTGCGACGACCCGGCGGACTGTCTCAGCGACCGTTGCGTCGACGGCCTGTGCTGCGAGGAGCCCTGCGAGGGAGCCTGCGAAGGCTGCGCGCTCGAGGGAGAGGAGGGGCGCTGCGTCGCCTACGAGGTCGGAGGTGATCCCGACGGCGAGTGCCCCGGCTCCTCAGTCTGCGGCAGCGGGGGGCGCTGCGTCGGGCCCCTCGGCGCGTCCTGCTCCGCGAGCGAGGACTGCCTGAGCGGGATCTGCGCCGGCGGCACCTGCTGCGAGGAGACCTGCGAGGGGGCGTGCATGACCTGTGCGCTGAGCGACGACGAAGGTCGCTGCCGCCCCGTGCCGCGGGGCTCCGGCCTCGCCTGCCCGGCGGGCATGGTCTGCGACGGCGGCGGCGCCTGCGCGCGCGTGCTCGGGGCGCCCTGCTCCGGGGCCGAGGAGTGCCTGAGCGGCTTCTGCGCCGACGGCCTCTGCTGCGAGAGCGCGTGCCGGGGCATATGCCTCAGCTGCGCCCAGCCCGACCGCGAGGGGCGGTGCCACCCCTACGAGGTGGGGACGGACCCGGACAGCGAGTGCGGCGGCGCGCGTATCTGCGACGGGGTGGGTGGCTGCGTGCAGCCCGAAGGCGGGAGCTGCTTGCGGGACGCCGACTGTCTCGGCGGGCGCTGCGTGGACGGCTCCTGTTGCCCGGGGGGGTGTCCGGGGCTGTGCCGCTCATGCGGGCTGGCAGGCTCGCGGGGGAGCTGCACCCCCGTCGCCGCCGGGCAGGACCCCGACTCGGAGTGCGAGGGCACGGCGCTCTGCGACGGTCGCGGGCAGTGCGCGAAGCCCGTTGGGGCTGTCTGCGGAGCCGGCGCGGAGTGCCTGAGCGGGCACTGCACAGACGGCGTCTGCTGCGCGACGGCCTGCGCCGACAGCTGCATGGCCTGCGATCTGCCGAGCCGGGTGGGCGTGTGCGCGGCGGAGGGCCGCGGAGCGTCCCCGGCGGGCGACTGCGCCGAAGACCAGGTCTGCGACGGCGAGGGCGGCTGCGTCAGCGCCGGGGCGGCCGCCTGCGCGGGCGCGGAGGACTGCCTCTCGGGGCACTGCGTGGACGGGCGGTGCTGCGAGGGGCCCTGCGAAGGACCGTGCATGTCCTGCGCGGTGCCGGAGAGCTTGGGGCTGTGCGTCCCGGTCCCCGCCGGCGAGGATCTGCGGGCGGCCTGTGCGGAGGGAAAGGTCTGCAACGGCGCAGGGCTGTGCGTCGGCGAGGAGGCCGAGCCCTGCGGGTACGCGGGGCAGTGTCTGTCGGGGCACTGTGTCGACGGCGTCTGCTGCGAGGGCGCGTGTGACGAGAGGTGCCGCGCCTGCAACCTGTCGGGCAGCGTAGGGAGCTGTGCGGACCTCCCGCGGGGCATAGATCCCTCCCTCGAGTGTGCGGGCGCCGAGGTCTGCGACGGCGAAGGCGGCTGCGTGTCGCCCAACGGCCACCCCTGCAGCGACCCGGGCCGCTGCCTGAGCGGTCACTGCGTGGACGGGGTGTGTTGCGGCACCGCCTGCGACGGCCTCTGCGAGCGCTGCGACGAGGCCGGGCGCAGCGGGCAGTGCGCGCCGGTGCAGCGAGGGGGCGATCCGGCGGCGGAGTGCGCCGGCGAGGACACCTGCGACGGGGCGGGCGGGTGTGTCAGCGCCGGCGGCGCGGCCTGCGGGTCGCCGGCGGAGTGCTTGAGCGGGCACTGCGTCGACGACGTGTGCTGCGAGAGCGCCTGTGAGGACTCGTGCTACGGCTGCGCCGTGGCCGGGGCCGTGGGGAGCTGTGCGCCGGAGCTTCGCGGGCAGGACCCGGGCGGTGACTGCCCGGGTGAGGACGTCTGTGACGGCGCCGGGGAGTGCGTGAAGCAAGCTGGCGAGGGCTGCTCGGGTGCGGAGTCCTGCTTGAGCGGTCACTGCGCGGACGGCGTGTGCTGCGACGTCGCCTGCGAAGGTCTCTGCGAGGCCTGCGCCGGGCTCGGCGACGACGGGAGCTGCGCCCCGGTCGGGGCCGGGGAGGACCCCGAGAACGAGTGCGCGGGCCTCGACGTCTGCGACGGCGCGCGGGGCTGCAAGAGCTTCGGGGGCGAGACCTGCGCCGTCGACGGAGAGTGTCTCAGCGGTCACTGCGCGGACGGCATCTGCTGCGACGACGCCTGCGTCGGGGCCTGCGAGAGCTGCGCCCTCGGAGGGAGCGAGGGCACGTGCACGGCGGTGCCGAGGGGCCAGGACCCCGACGAGGACTGCGCGGGTGAGCAGGTCTGCGACGGAGGCTCCGGATGCGTGCGCCCCGCCGGCGCCGGCTGCGCGGTGGGCGGTGAGTGCCTGAGCGGGCGCTGCGCGGACGAGGTCTGCTGCGACGCGGCCTGCGATGGCCTCTGCGAGAGCTGCGCGCTCGACGGCTCCGGCGGCGCCTGCACGAAGGTCTCCCGCGGGGAGGACCCGGACGCCGAGTGCGACGCGGAGCAGGTCTGCGACGGCGCCGGCGGCTGCGTGCACCCGGACGGCGTGGCCTGCGGCGGCGGCGGCGAGTGCCTGAGCGGGCGCTGCGTGGACGGAGTCTGCTGCGACGCGGCCTGCGACGGCCTCTGCGAGAGCTGCGCGCTCGAGGGCTCGATCGGCGCGTGTGCCCCGATCGATCACGGCGACGACCCGGGCGGGGAGTGCGCCGGGCTCGCCGCCTGCGACGGAGCCGGGGCCTGCGTCCGCCCTGACGGAGAAGGCTGCGGCTCGGGCACGGAGTGCTTGAGCGGGCGCTGTGTGGACGGGCTCTGCTGCGACGCGGCCTGTGACGCTCTCTGCGCGTCTTGCGCCCTGTCGGAGCTCGAGGGGCGGTGCTCCCCGATCCCTCGGGGCAGCGATCCGGCCGGGGAGTGCCCGGGAGACGAGACCTGCGACGGAGCGTCGGGCTGCGTGTCGGCCGGCGGCACGGCCTGCGGGAGCGGCGCGGAGTGCGTGAGCGGTCACTGCGTGGACGGAGTCTGCTGCGAGACGGCCTGCGACGAGGCCTGCGTTGCCTGCGACGTGCCCCAGAGCGAGGGGCGCTGCTCGCCGGTGGCGGCGGGCTCGACCGACGGCGCCTGCGCGGCGGGGACGCTCTGCGACGGAGAGGGGGCCTGCAAGCTCGAGGTGGGTGGCGGCTGCGGGCTCGGCGCGGACTGCCTCTCCGGTCACTGCGTGGACGGCGTGTGCTGCGACGCGGCCTGCGACGGGCTCTGCGAGACCTGCGCCGGAGCGGGGAGCGCCGGGAGCTGCGTACCCGTCGCCGCGAGGGCGGACCCGGCCGAGGAGTGCCCCGGGACGCAAGCCTGCGACGGCGCCGGAGCCTGCGCGCGCCCCGAGGGGCTCGGCTGCTCGGTAGGCGCGGATTGCCTGAGCGGGCACTGCGTCGACGAGGTCTGCTGTGACGGCCCCTGCGACGCGAGCTGCTTTGCCTGCGACGTCGAGTTCTCGGTAGGCGCCTGCGCCGCGGTGCCTTCCGGCGACGACCCCAAGGGCGAGTGCCCCGGCGTCTCGGCCTGCGACGGAGCCGGCGGGTGCAGGCGACCCGACGGGCTCTTTTGCCTCGGGGCCCATGACTGCCTGAGCGGGCACTGCATAGACGGGCTCTGCTGCGACACCGCCTGCGACGGACTGTGCGTCGCCTGCGACCTGAGCGGGAGCGAAGGGGTGTGCACCGCGCTGTCGGCGGAGACGGATCCGGCAGGAGAGTGCGGGCTCTGCCGCACCTGCTCGGGCGTGCTGGACGGCGACCGCGCCGGTAGCTCCTGCACATCCGTGGGGGCCGGCAAGGACCCGCTCGCCCATTGCGCTTCGGAGCTGCAGTCGAGCTGCGGGCGCGACGGCACCTGCGACGGCGACGCCGCGTGCCGTCTCTGGGCGTCGGGCACGGTGTGCGTGAGCCCCTCCTGCGATCCCGGCACCAACGCCGGCCACGTCGCCGACACCTGTGACGGGGCGGGCGCCTGCGTGGACGAGGGCAGCGGCGTCTGTGAGCCCTACGTCTGCGACGACTCCCGGACAGCCTGCCGCAGCTCGTGCAGCGAGCACCTCCACTGCGACGTCGGGTACTTCTGCTCGAGCACCAGCTGCGAGCCGAGGAAGCAGACCGGGGTGGCCTGCGGCTCCGGCGCCGAGTGCGCCTCGGGGGTGTGCGAGGACGGCCTCTGCTGCGACGGCGTCTGCGGCGGGCTCTGCGAGAGCTGCGCGGTCGCCGGCAGCGAGGGGAGCTGTGCGCCGGTGCTGCGCGGCGAGGATCCGGACAACGAGTGCCCGGGGACCGAGGTGTGCGACGGCGCGGGTGTCTGCGTGGGACAGCTCGGCGCCGCGTGCGGCCACGCGGGGGACTGCCTGAGCGGGCACTGCAGAGACGAGGTCTGCTGCGACGAGGCCTGCACGCGGACCTGCGTCTCCTGCGCGCGGGCGGGCCTCGAGGGCAGCTGCTCTCCCTTCGACGCCGGCAGCGATCCCGAGGGCGAGTGCACCGGCGCCGAGGTGTGCGACGGCGGCAGCCGCTGTGTGCGCCCGACCGGTGAGGCGTGCTCGGCGGGTGGCGACTGCCTGTCGGCGCACTGCGTCGACGGTGTCTGCTGCGCCGAGGCCTCGTGCCCCGGGACCTGCGTCTCGTGCGCGGACACGGTGGGTGTTCCGGGCGACTGCGCCTACGTGCCGCGCGGTGAAGACCCCGACGCAGAGTGCCCCGGCGATGATGTCTGCGACGGTGGGGGGAGCTGTGTTGCGCCGGATGGCTCGGCGTGTGGAGGCCACGGCGAGTGTTTCAGCGGCTCTTGCGCCGACGGCGTCTGCTGCGACGAGGCCTGTGACGGGCAGTGCCGGAGGTGCGACGGGGCGAGCCCTGGGAGCTGTGTGAGCGTCGTGTCGGCCGAGGACCCCGACACCTGCGCGGGGCTGCACACCTGCGACGCGTCCGGGGCCTGCCTGACGAAGAGCGGCCAGGCCTGCGCTGCGGACGGGGAGTGCGCGAGCGGCTTCTGCACCGACGAGGTGTGCTGCGACACACGCTGCGACGGCTCCTGCCGGCTTTGCGACGGCGCCGCTCCAGGGACCTGCGAGGAGGTGATCGGCATCGAGGATCCCGGGACCTGCGAGGGCAGCTCGACCTGCGACGCCACGGGGCAGTGCAAACCCAAGGCCGGCGAGGCCTGCGACCTGCCCGGAGACTGCGCCACCGGCTTCTGCGTGGACGGCGTGTGCTGCAACACCGCCTGCGGAGGCACCTGCGCGGCCTGCGACCTGTCGGGCACCGAGGGGATCTGCGCGGTCGTCCCCCACGGCCTCGACCCCGACAGCGAGTGCCCCCCGACGAAGCGCTGCGACGGCGCCGGCGCCTGCCTGACGACGAACGGAGCGGCGTGCCTCGACGACGCCGGCTGTCTCAGCGGGCACTGCACCGACGGTGTGTGCTGCGTCGACGCGGAGTGTCCGGGCACGTGCCGCTCCTGCGCCTTGCCCGGCTCCGGTTGGACCTGCGCCGACTACGGGGCGGGCACCGATCCCGAGGCCGAGTGCGAAGGGCCGCAGGTCTGCGACGGCGCCGGCGCCTGCGTGAAGCCGGTCGGCTACGGGTGCTCCGAGGGGGGCGACTGCCTGAGCGGACACTGCGCCGACGGCTACTGCTGCAACAACGCCTGCGACAACACCTGCGAGGTCTGCGACCTGCTCGGCTTCGAAGGACAGTGCAAGGGCGTCGACCGAGGAACCGACCCCGACGCGGAGTGCCCCGGAGCCCTGCTCTGTGACGGCGCGGGGGCGTGCAAGAACCCCGTCTCGGAGGCCTGCGCCGGCGCCGCCGACTGCCTCAGCGGGCATTGCGTGGACGAGCGCTGCTGCGACACCGCCTGCGATGCCCTCTGCCACGCCTGTGATGTCGTGGATTCGCCCGGCCGCTGTACGGCCTACGCCTACGGCGACGACCCCGACTCGGAGTGCCCCGCCGGCGGGGCCTGCGACGGCGCCGGGGGCTGCGTGTTGGCCGCGGGGGCGGAGTGCGAAGGGGGCGGAGGCTGCCTCTCCGGCCACTGCGTCGACGGCTACTGCTGCGACAGCGCTTGCGACGGGCCCTGCGAGGGCTGCGACCTCGACGGGAAGCTCGGCGCGTGCTCGCCGCGGCCCAACGGTACGGACGCCGAAGGCGACTGCCCGGCGGAGCAGCGCTGCGACGGGGCCGGTGGCTGCCTCCTGGACCTCGGGCAGCCTTGCGAGGCGCCGGAGCAGTGCTGGAGCCGCTTCTGCGAGCAGGGGGTGTGCTGCGACGGATACTGCACGGAGCCGTGCCAGAGCTGCACCATGGGCGCCGCCACGGGCACGTGCACGAGCGACGACGGCGTGCCCTGCGAGGACGGCGACTTCTGCACCCTGAACGACTCGTGCGCGGGCGGCGAGTGCGCCGGGGGCGCGCCGGTGGCCTGCGGCGACGGGAACGTCTGCACCGCGGACAGCTGCGACCCGGCAGCCGGCTGCGTGAACGAGCCCGGGAACGAGGGGCTGGGCTGTGACGACTCCCTGGAGTGCACCCTGAGCGAGGTCTGCGCCGGCGGCTCGTGCGCCTCCGCCACCGACGGGCTGGCCTTCGAGGGGGCCTCCGCGGCGTGGACGCGCAGCGCCGACGGGCGGGCGGACTCCGACCTGTCGATGGCCGTCACCACGGGCGGAACCTGGCTGCTGGCCGTCGCCTCGGGCTGGAGCTCCGACGGGGGCCTCGGCGAAGACTCCGACATCCTCGTCTCCCGCTCGACGGACGGGGGGCGCAGCTGGTCTGCGCCGGGCGCCCTGGACTCCCGCGCCGGCTCGGACCTCGGGGAGGACCGCGCCGTCGTCCTGGCAGCCGGCGCCGGCGAGGACGTGGTCGCCGTGTGGCAGTCCAGCGAGGACATCGGCGGCAACATAGGCGCCGACGACGACATCGTCGTGTCCGCGTCGTCGGACGGCGGGCAGACCTGGACCCTCCCGGTTGCCCTGAACAGCGGCGCCGCGAGCGACCAGACAAACGACACGGGGCCGGCCCTCGCCACCGACGCGACCGGGCTCTGGGTCGCCGCGTGGTCCTCGTCCGTCGACGCCGGCGGCATCGGCCTCGACGAGGACATCCTCTACGCGCGCTCCACGGACAAGGGCGGCACCTGGTCCGCCGCCACCCGGCTCAACACCAACGCCGCGACCGACGTCGGCGACGACTATGCCCCCGCCCTCGCGACCGACGGCGCCGGCAACTGGGTGTGCGTGTGGCTCTCCCACGAGACCATGTCCGGCAGGCTCGGCGCGGACTCCGACGTGCTCTTCGCGCGCTCGACCGACAACGCCCAGAGCTGGTCGCCGCCCGAGGCCCTGAGCTCCAGCTTCGAGTCGGACTCGGGTGGGGAGCTCGGCCCGCGGGTCGCGGCGGACTCCTCGGCTGCCTTCGTCGTGCTCTTCGGCTCCGGGGACACGTGGGGAGACACCCTGGGCGCCGACCTCGACATCCTCGGGGTGAGGAGCGCGAACGCCGGCCAGTCCTGGTCGGAGCCGTCGCCTGTGAACAGCGACGCGGGCGGCGACAGCGCCGACGACGAGGGTGCCTCCCTCGCCACCGACGGCGAGGGCACGTGGTTGGCGCTCTTCGTGCGGGGAGACGAAGGCGGGGCCGAGCCGGACCTCTACGCGGCGCGATCGCGGGACGGCGGTCGGACCTGGGCCGCGCCCACCCTCGTATTGGACGACTCGGGCGCGGACTTCGAAGACCGCGCGCCCGCCCTGGCTCACGACGGCGGAGGTGCGTGGCGTGCGGCCTGGCTGCGGACCTCGGGGCTGAGCTTCGACGGAGACGTGCACACCGCCCGCGTCGCGGCGCCCCCGCACTGCGACGACGAGCTGGCCTGCACCGACGACGTGTGCACCGAGGTCGGTGACTGCGCCAGCACCGTCGTCGTCGGCTGCCTCGTCGAGGGTGTCTGCTACGCGGAGGGCCCCGATCCCGACAACCCCTGCCGCGAGTGCGCCCCGGCCACAAGCCGCGACGCGTGGGTCCTCGCCGGCGACGACACCCCCTGCCTCGGCGCGGGGCGCTGCGTCGCCGGGCAGTGCCGGCTGCCCGAGCTTGCCGCTCCCGATCTCGTAGACGCCTCCGACACGGGCCGCAGCAGCAGCGACGACCTGACGGGCGACAGCACGCCGAGCGTGCGTGTCGACGGCATCGCCGCCGGAGAGACCGTCAGCGTCGTCTTCGCGCGCGATGGGAGCGAGGTCGCACGCATCGTCACCAACGACGGCGCGGACGACGAGGACGCAAACCCCACGACGGTCACGGCCTCGCCCTCCTCCGCCCTCGCCGACGGCGAGTGGACGGTGACGGCCACGGCGGACCCCTTCAGCCCGGACAAGCGTGTGTCCGCTGCGCTCGTCATCACCGTCGACGCCACCGCCCCGCAGGCCCCGCCCGCGGCCGACCTGAGGGCCGACTCCGACAGCGGCAGGTCGAGCAGCGACGACACGACCAAGGTCACGACGCCGTGCTTCGACCTCACGGGCGAGCAGGCCGCCTTCGTCAACCTCCTGCTCGTGAGGGAGGGCACCGGCGACACGCTCTCGGTTGTCAGCGACGCCCTCTCCGACACCGGGCTCGGCACCGTCTGCATATCGGTCGACAGCCCGCTCCCAGAGGACGGGACCTGGGAGGTGGCGGCCAGCCAGAGCGACCGGGCGGGCAACACCTCGGAGCAGAGCGTGCTGCTGGAGGTGCTCGTGGACACAGCGGCGCCCGCGAAGCCGTCGATCGATGCCTCCACGCCAACCTCACCCAACTCCGACGCGACGCCACAGATGAGCGGCACCGCGGAGGCGTCGGGCCTGGTGGAGATCTTCTTCAACGCCTCGTGCGCCGGCACCTTGAAGGCGCAGGTCCTTTCCCCGCCCGACTCGTTCTGGTCGCAGGAGGTCACGGTGGCTTCGAACGCCGTCACGACGGCCTACGCGAGGGTCACGGACACGGCCGGAAACGCCTCGCCGTGCTCGGCCGGCTACGCCTACGTGCACGACGACATCCCGCCCGCGAAGCCGGTGCTGACCGGGACCCTGCCCGAGAGCCCCTCGAACACGAGCACGAGCCCCAAGCTCTCTGGCCAGGCCGAGGCTGGAGCCACGGTGCGCGTCTACACGAGCGCCGACTGCAGCGGTGGCGAGGCGGCAACGGCCGTCGCGGAGGCTGCTCGGGCCTTCGAGGCTACCCTGACGGTGCCCGCCAACTCCGCGACCTCGCTGAAGGTGACGGCCACCGACGCCGCGGGGAACGTGTCGCCCTGCTCCGACGCGGTCGTCTACGTGCACGACGACGTCGCTCCGGCGGCTCCCACCCTCACGGGCTCGTCACCTTCCTCACCGGGACCGAGCCGCGCCCCGCAGATCGAGGGCACGACCGAGCCCGCGGCGGTCGCCAGGCTCTACGGCACCGCGGACTGCTCCGGGGAGGCCATCGGGAACGCCACGGCGGTCGCGGACGGGAGCTTCTCCATCGAGGCCGCGGTCGAGCGCCTGTCCAGCAAGAGCTTCTACGCCACGGCGACGGACCCGGCCGGCAACCTGTCGGGCTGCTCGGCGGCGTTCACCTACGAGCACCTGCTGCCCGACGGCTCTCCCTGCGCGGACGCGGCGCTCTGCCACTCGGGCCTCTGCGTGGACCAGACCTGCTGCGCCTCGGCCTGCGAGCTGCTCTGCCAGGCCTGCAACGTGCCAGGGAGCGAGGGGAGCTGCGTGGACATCCCGCGCGTGGAAACGGCCGCCTCGCCGTCGGCCCGGTCGTCGGCCGCCATGGTCTACGACAGCGCGCGCGGCCGCGCGGTGCTCTTCGGCGGCAACAGTCTGTCAACGGCCCTCGCCGACACCTGGGAGCACGACGGCACCCGGTGGGTGGAGATCACGCCCACGGATCCTGAAGGTGACGGCAACCCGCCCGCCCTCTACGCCCACGCCATGGCCTGCGACTCCGCTCGGGAGAGGGTCGTGCTCTTCGGGGGAACGATCCAAACGGGAGACGGCGTCGGCGAGTCCGAGCAGATCCGAGAGACCTGGGAGTACGACGGGGAGTCCTGGGCGAAGATCGTCCCGACCGACCCCGAGGGAGACGGGAAGCCCACGGCCCGGTACAGCCACGCCATGGCCTTCGACGCGACCAGGGAGAAGGTCGTGCTCTTCGGAGGAGAGCGTCGCGTCGACCTGATGCCCGTCGTCGAGAGCGAGACCTGGGTCTACGACGGCGCGAGCTGGCAGGAGCTGAACCTCGACAACCCGAGCGTCGACCCGCCGGGCGCGCGCGGCGGCGCCATGGCATGGTCCCAGGGCGACGGGAAGGTCCTGCACTTTGGTGGTTACTCGGGCCTTTCTGCGAGCCAGCGCGTGCACCACGACGAGCTCTGGGCCTGGGACGGAGCTTCGTGGGCGCAGATCACGGTC
>CAZQPP010000203.1:0-13490 GCA_964594295.1 uncultured Myxococcales bacterium
TCCTCCTCGACGGCATCCTCTGCGTCGGCCGCCTCCTCGATCTCTTCTTGCTTCTTCTCCTCTTCCTGCTTCTTCTGGAGCTGGACCTCGGTCAGCAGGGCCTCGTGGACGATCTTCTTGCGCCGCTTGCGGAAGGTCTCCTGCTCGTACTGCCCGTAGTGCTCCCACCAGAACTCGAGCCCCCCGACGGTCCCTCCCTGCACCAGGAAAGAGGACAGGAGGATGGCGAGGAGCATGTAGTCGATCTGCTTCCAGATCGAGCCGCGCGCTGACGCCGGGAGCTGCGGCTTGGGCATGGTCGGCGGGCGCGCCACGAACTGGAAGAGCACGGCCAGCTCGCCGATCTTGATCTTGCCGCGGCTGTCCTGGTCCAGTGGGATGAGGACAGCCGGCCCCTTGCGCTGGCAGGTCGGGAGCCTCGTCGCGTCCTCGAGCTTGAGGACCTGGCCGCCGATGGACACTCGGCCGCCCATCCCCTTCTGGTACACGATCCAGTATTGGCCTTTGTGCACGTGGAGCACGGGCACGGGCTTGGAGAGCACCTGGACGGGGACGATGAAGCTGCAGCGCGGAGTCGGTCCGAGGGTGACCGACTCACGCTTCCGGATAAGGCGCTCCTCGAGGACCGTATCGGCCTGGATGATGCCGAGCCGCAGGATTCGCGAGGGTCGCCTGGCTGGCCTGGTCGCCTTGCTCCGCTTGATCGCCATCAGCTGTGCCGCCTAGCGCAAGGTCGTCTTGAGCACCGCAAAGCGCATGTCCGTCAGATTGGCCATGCTCGAAGTGTAGATGACCTCTGCGATCATGCGAAAAGGAATGTCGCTGTCGGAGATGATGGTGGCGGCGCCCTTCCACTGCTCGCCCATGCTCTCCAGCAGCTCCCGGTGCTCCTGGATGCGGGACTTGAGCTCCTTGTGGAGCGGCTCGACGAGGAACTTGTCGTCGCTCCCGTCCTCTTTGTAGGACTTGTCCACGTAGAAGGTCATCTTGGACAGGCGGGCCTTCTCCGAGGGGTCGCACTCCTCGGGCTTGGTGTCGCAATCGTACTTGCCTTGGATGTCGTCGTCTGAGCACACCGTGCCGCCGATCTTGCACTGCACGGGCACCACGGCCTTCTTGTCCACCATCAGGTGACGCTTCGTAATCGTGATGGGGATAGAGTCCTCGGGGGGGCGGTAGGCGTCACGGCACACGGGGACGAGCTGGTTCGTGCTCGCGTCCCGCTCGAAGCCGCACCCGCCGGCCATCTTGGCGAGCACGAGGGCCTCGTTCTGCGCCACGTTGAGCGGGTCGCTCGTGATGGTCAGCAGCAGGAAGACCAATAGGATGGTCATGATGTCCATCAAGGAGTTGATGTTCAGGCCGGCGCGCTGCGCCCAGGCGCGGCGCTTGGCCTTCATCTTCTTGACGGCGACGTTGTCGGCGGCTTTGCCCTTGATGTCGATTTCCTGGCTCATGGCTCGACCGGACGGGGTCCGTCCTGTGTCGGTCCTACGCTCGTCGCTCATGGCGATCTCCTTCGAGCTCGAAGCCCCTTCGTCCTACTCGGCCACGACGAAGACGACCTTGGGGAACATGGCCACCTGGTCCAATTCCCCGTACTCGTTCTTCTTGGTCAGTGGCATCGCCTTTCGGTAATCATCGAGCTCCACGAAGTCGTCCCGGGCGGTCTTGCCCGCCTTGTCGCTCGCGAGCCGCACGCGGACGCAGTCGATCGTACGTGCGATGGTGCGCCACGGGATGCTGAAGTCTGCTCCGATGTTGACCGTGTCTTCCTCGGGGTAGTCCTTCTTCTTCTGAGCGATGGTCGAGTAGAGCTTGGGGAAGTCGTACTCGATGACGTCCTCGGTCGTCGTCCTCTCACCGTTCTCCGTGGGAATTACGTGCGTGAGGGTGAAGCGGCGCTTGGGAATGCGCGTGGGCTCGTCGGCCTCGGCGATCTGAGCCTGCTGCTTGATCACGAAGCCTTCCTCACCGATGAGCACCGTCAGGTTCAGCGGCGGCTTGTCATCTTCGGTCTGTTCTTTCTGCTTCTTGACCGGCCCGAGCTTCGGTGCCGCCACCGACTGAACGGTGATCTCGTAGAACTGGAAGGCGAAGATGAGCAGGGGAATCAGGATGATGAGGATCGACATGAAGGGAGCCAGGTTCAGGTCCTGGGTTATCTCCGTTCTGTGCGATCGCTCCGAGGGCTTGCGTGCTGCCATGGCGGGTTACCGTCGCGAGTCAGGGTTCGAGCAGCGTGGCTCCCCGCGCCGTCGCGAGGAGCCTGGTGGTCCGACCGCCCCGATGAGGGGGCGATGCGGAGTCCGCCTCACTCGCCCGAGCCGCTCCCACCGCGCAGGCGCGTGATGAGGAGGTTCTCGAGCTTCACCGAGTAGAGGTCGATCTCCTCGATGATCTTCTTGGTGACTCAGGCGAGGAGGATGTGCGCGAGCATGCACGGGATGGCCACGATGAGGCCGAAGGCCGTCGTGTTCATGGCCAGACCAATCTGCTGGCCGAGGACCTTCTGGCGCTGGTCGGGGGGCACATCCGACAACGCGCGGAAGGCGCCGATCATGCCGATGATGGTCCCGAGCAGCCCGAGCAGGGTGGCGACGTTCGCCAGCGCGACGAGCGAGTTCGTGCGCTTCTCGACGAGCGGCACGACCTCGAGGGTGGCCTCCTCGACGGCGTTCTGGATCTCCAGCTCACCGTTGTTGGCGCGAGTGAGACCGGCCTTGATAACGCGCGCGAGGGCCGCCGAAGGAGCCGCGCTGCAGAGCTTGATGGCGCGGTCGATATTGTTCGCCAGGACGAGCTTCTGGACCTGAGCCATGAAGGCCTGGGCGTTGATGTTGTACCGGAAGTACAACGTGACGAAGCGCTCGATGATGATGGCGATGGCGACGATGGAGACCAGCAGAATGGCGTACATCCAGATGCCGCCTGTGCTGAACGCCTGGGCGATGTAGTCCATGGATCATGACCTCCTAATAACGGAGTCTGTTGTGAAGCTCGGGTTGTGTTGACGGCTCAAGGTGCGCACAGGAGTGGCAAGGCCGTAAGCGGGTTGCGCACTATAGCAGGGAAATCCGTTCCGTAAACTGCGGCGAAGGCCGGCCCCGGAACGGCGAGCCAAGTGCATGTTCTCGTTGTCAAAACGGCTTTCGCTCCACGGAGCGGAGGAGCTCGTTCATGAAGGACTTCTTGAGCTCTAGCTTCTCGTAGCGGATCTTGTGGCGCGAGAGCACATAGAAGACCTGGGGTTTCTGGATCTTGCCCTCCACGACCAGCTCTTCCATCTGGATGACCTTGCCTCCGCCCTCTGGCGGCGCCGCCGTGGCGGCTGCGGGAAGCAGGAGGGCTGGGACAGCGAGGAGGGCCATGAGACGGCGGATCATCTTCCGACCTCGGTGCCGTGGGTGGGCGACGGGGAATCGAGGGAGCTCTGGGGCTCGTCCTCCATGTCCTCGTCGTCGAAGAACTCCATGTCCTCCTCGTCGATCTCCTCGGACTCTCCCCCATAGCCCTCGCCCCCGGGATCGGCAGCGCCGGGCTGCTGCTGGCTCTGCTCGAGCATCTCGATCATGCGCTTCGCTTCTTCGATGTAGGTGTCGATCTGCTCGCTGTCCTCGCGCGAGATCTCGGTCCGGCGGAGGTCGCGGTAGCGGTTCAGGGCATCGATGGCGGCCACGAAGCGCTCCTTGCCCGGCTTCGAGGGCACCTCGGCGCTGAAGTAGAGCATGCCGAGGTTGTAGTGGGCCTCGGCGAGGCCTGGGTCCATGGATACCGCTCGGAGGTATGCGCGCTCGGCGTCCTCCGGGCGGCCCATCAGGCGGTACACGTAGCCGAGGTTGGCGTGCCCGAAGGCGAGGCCGGGGTAGTTCCTGGTGAGCTCCAGCAGCGACCGCTCTGCTCCGCTGAGGTCGGCCATCTTGGCGGCGATGACGCCGGTGTTGTTGAGCACGTCGGCAGCGTCGCCGAGCCCGCGTGATGCGTGCTCGAGCTCGGCCCGGGCCTGCGAGAGGTTGCCCTGGCGGTAGGCGATCTCGCCGAGCAGGCGGTGGGAGATGGGCTCGTCCTTGACCTCGATGGCTCGGCCGAGCACGTAGCGGGCGGTGTCCAGCTTCGACATCGCGAGGTAGGCGCGGGCGATGTTGCGCATCGTGCCCGTATTGGTCTCGTCCTTCTGCAAGAGGGTCCGAGCCTCGCGCAGGACCACGGCAGGGCGTCCGGCGGCCACCAGGGAGAAGAGGGCGAGGTTGCGCAGGCGGACGTCGTCGGGGTTCTGCTTGGCGAGGCGCTGGGTCTCGCTGAGCGCCGCGGAGGAGTCGTTGAGGAGCAGGCAGGTCCGGACATAGAGCGTGAGCAGGGCGGGGTCCTTGCTCCCGTCCGACACGGCCCTCTGCATGGCCTCGCGGGCGTCGGCGATGTCGCCCTTTCGGAGCTGGACGAGGGCCATGGCCACCTTCGCGGCCGCGCCGTCGCCGCCGGCTCGTGCCTCCTGCTCGGCGCGGTCGACGTCTCCCTCGTTCAGGATGGAGGTCACCGACGCGATCAGGGGATCCGGCTGCTCGGGCGGCGAGCCTGGAGCGGAGGCGCCCAGGGTGGGCGGCGGTGTGAGGGACCACGCCTCGTTCCAGGTGTAGACCTCCTTCTCCTCCTTGGCCAGCGGGTACTCGGAGGGCTTGAACTTGTTCAAGAATACCAGGGCCTTCCTCACCCAGTCGTTGGTGACCTTGCGGGCCCTCGCCTCACGGATCATCTCCTCGTACTTCTGGACGGCCACGTCCTCCCACTTGGTGCCCTCGTCCTCGAGCTGGGTCCGGTAGATGTCGAGGCTCTCCTCGTCGAGGCCCTTGGGCTCGGGAGCGTCGTAGAGCTTCTGCGCGAACTCCTGGTGCACCTGTCCGATGCGGAAGAAGGCCGCGAATGTCCAGTCGAGGTGCTGGAAGGGGAAGACGTGGGAGTAGCCCTCGACGAGCTCGGTCAGCAGCGCCTGTGCCTGCTGGATCTGGAGCCCCATCTGCCGCATGTTGCCCTTGAGCTGGAGGCGCTGATAGCGGCGGAAGGTCAGCTCGATCAGCTCGAACTGGGAGCGCGCCGCGTGCGCCGACTCCGGGCTGCCGGGCTCGTAGCCGCGCTGGCGGAAGAGGGCTATCACGTCCTGGAAGTAGCGCTTGGCGTCCCTTTGCTTGTTGCGCTTGAGGGCCATCTCGCCGAGGCGCACGAGGGACTCGAGCACGAACTTGCCCACGTCACGCTGGCCGCGCCCCCGCCTGGCGAAGAGCTCGAGGGCCTTCCTCTCCTTGCGTTCGTCGCCCACCTTCTTCCAGGCGTTGGCGGCCCGGTAGAGGGCGAAGACGGCGTCGTCGCGGCCTTCGTAGATCTTGGTGTACTCCTCGAAGAAGGCCGCGGCCTCGGCGTCTCGCCCGTCCTCGTCGAGGAGGGAGGCAGCCTGGAAGAGGGAGTAGGGGCTGTTCTCGTTTTTCGGGTAGCGGCGATAGAGGGCGAGGTAAGAGGAGATAGCCTTCTCGAAGTCGAAGAACTTCTTGGAGTTCTCCGCCACCTGGAAGAGGGCCTGCTCGCGGAACTCGCTCTTGGCGAAGCGCTTGTCGGTCAGGATGATCTCGAAGGCCTTCGAGGCCTTATCGTAGTGCTTGGCCTGGATGTAGGCGGTGGCCGCGTTGTAGAGGGCCTTGTCGGCGTACTCGACCTTCTCCTGAAGGGCGAGGCGCTCGAACTCCGAGGCCGCCTCCACGAACTTCTTGTCCTCCAGGAGCTTCTCGGCGGTCTTGAAGCGTGCGCCGAGGCTGAACACGCGGAGCGCGGCCTCGAGCTTCGCGCGATCCTCTTCGCTGCCGAGGTTCTTCTCGGCGAAGATGTTGGTCCACTTCTGAATGTTCTCCCAGTCGCTCTCGAGCTTGTAGGAGTTGATGATCAGCGCCGCGGCCGAGCTCGCCACCGAGGAGCTCGGGTAGGCGTCGATGAGCTTCGTCACCCGCTCGCGCATGGGCTCGAAGTTCTTGAAGCGGTAGAGCATCTCCGCCGCCTGGTAGGAGAACTTCGCCTGCGCCTCCGGGTCGTCCTTGCGCTCGAGGCCGAGCTCTACGTAGCGGTCGAGCTGGGTCATCCAGCGATCGACGAGCGGCGGGATCGGCTCGGGTTGCACGCGCTTCGGCCCACCTTCCTGGTCGCTCGGCAGCTCCACCTCGTCGACCTCGTCGACGGCCCCGGGTACTCCCTTTCGGGGCACGCGGCCGCGCTCGGCGGCCTGGGCGACCGCCTTCTCCGTCGCCTTGATGGCGCTGAAGGCGGCCTCCTCGCGGAAGCTCCCCGCCTCCTCGTCGTCGCGCACCTGCCCGTAGACCCTTGCCGCCTGGTCGTAGTCGCCCGCGTAGTAGAGCGCCTCGGCTCTGTAGTAGAGCACCTCGAGGCGCTTCTTGGACTTCGGATACTGCTCCAGGTAGTCCGCGTACGCGGCGGCCGCCAGCTTGTACTCCTGGGCCGACTCGGCGAGCTTCGCGGCGCTCCCCTCGCTCTTGGCCTCGAGCTTGAGCTCCTGAGCACGGAGGTGGTGGAACTGGGCGCGCTGGTGGGTCGCCACCTCGACCAGCATGGTCGCTCGCTCGATGGCCTTCGGGTTGTCGCGGTTGGCCTTGTGCCAGCGGGTGCCCTTGCCGAAGAGCTTGGACATCTTCGCGCGGGCTTGGGCGCCGCCCTTGCGGTCGCGCAGGGTGTCGTACACGGCGATGACCCGCTCGTGGTAGCGCGGGTTCTCGGGATCGGTGGGACCGCTCTCGATCAGCTTCTCGTAGATCTTCAGCGCTTCCGCGTACTTCTTGTTCGTGTGCTGGTCGTACAGGACGTCCGCGTGGGCTGCGAGTATCTCGCGCTCGAAGGGGACCTTGCCCTTGAGGTAGCTGACCGTTCGGCCCGGGCCCGCGTTGGGGTCGATCTCCCCGTCCCCGTCCCAGTCGTCCTCGGCGAGGGCCTTGGCGACGTACTCGATGGCCTCCGCCCGGAGCTGCCCCCCGCGGCCCTTGAGGTCTCCCTTGCCCGCCTCTTTCTGCTCGTCGTAGTGGGCGATGAGGTCCTTGAAGGTGCCGATGGCGCGGTCGTAGTCGAAGAGCTGGTAGTAGGACCAGCCGAGCTTGTACAGGGCCAGGTCGTAGAAGTCGCTGTCCTTGTGCTTCAAGACCTTCTTGTAGTAGCTGGCCGCCGCCTCGAACTCTGCCAGCTCGAACTCGAGCTCGCCGAGGCGCAGGAGGCTCTCCGGGGTGTACTTGCTCTTGGGGAAGCGCTCGATGAGGGAGAGGTAGGTCTTGCGGCCCTGGTCGTCCTCGCCGCTCTCGACGAGGGTGAAGCCGAGCAGGTAGAGGGCGGCGTCGGCGAAGCGGTAGTCCTTGAAGCCGTGGACCAGCGCGCTCAGGGTGCTGATCGCCTTGTCGTAGCGTTTCTCGGGCGGCTCCGGCTCGTCTGCCAGCTTGCCTCTCTCGTAGAGCTTGCGGCGCTCCTCGTAGGAGTCCTGCTCCGCGATGTAGTCCACCTGAGCCTTCTCGTAGTAGAGCTCGGCCAGGCGGAACAGGGCGTCGGGCGTGTGCACCGGGTTGTCCGGGTAACGCTTGACGAAGCGTGCGAAGTGGCGGATGGCCTCGTCCCTGAGCTTGTCGAGGCCCTCTTCGAGCTCGGCGACGTCACGGTCATAGAGCTGGTTGATGTACTTGATGCGCCGCTCGGCCTCGTCGCGAATGGTACGCTCGATCTCGTCGCGCATGGACACGCCGATGCGCTCGTAGGCCTTCTGTGCGCGCTCGTACTCCAGCAGGAGCGCCTGGGCTTCGATCTGGCTGCTCGGCTGGACGTCCACCTCGCGTTTCACGGGAGCGGTGGGTGAGGGGGCTGCGGCCGCGAAGGCCGGCAGGCAGACAAGGGCGAGGGCCAGGATGGTCGCGCGGTAGCTCATTTCGCGCCTCCCTCGGCGGGCTTCGCCTCGCCCTCGGCGGGCTTTGCCTCGCTCTCGGCCTTCCCCTCGTCCGCGGGTTTCGGCTTCTCCGGTGCCGGCTTCTCGAGCTTGAACTTCGTGCCCTTGTCGAGCTCTTCGATGATCGCCCGGACCTCTTTGATCTTCTGGGTGCGCTCCTTGTTCAGGGCTTCGATCTTGTCGGTCCGGCCCTGCTTCTGCTCCCAGGCCAGATCGATGACGCCGAGGTCGGCCTGGAGCACGGTCTTCTGGATGCTCTCGTTGGCGGCCCGGAAGAGGGCGTGGCCGACCTCGCGGGAGACCGAGCGGCTCATGTTGTCGATGCCGTCGATCTTGGTCCCGTAGCCCGGCAGCTTCGCCTTCTCCTGCGCCACCGTCTTCATCAGCTCCGCGGCGGCATCGTCGAGCCTGTGGTGGATGGTGTTCTCCATCTCGGTGACCCGCTCGAGATCGCGCCACACGCTGCCGTGGATCTGGTCGACGGTCGCCTTGCTCGCTCCGGCGCTGCTCAGGAGGCGCTCCATGGAGCGGTAGGTCCCGAGGAGCTGGCTCTTGAGCTCCTCCTCGCTCTTCAAGGTGTTGCCGCCGAGGCCGATGCGGGACATCTCGTCGCCGAGCTCCCTCTCGAGGGCTTCGAGGTCGCGGGCCATCCGCAGCACTCGGTCCCGCTCCGGCTCGAGGACCTCGCGGACCTCACGCGTCATGGCCTCGGTGTTGTCGGTGCCCTCGGTGCTGAACTCGATCTCCTTGATGAAGCGCTCTACCGCGACGAGCTCGCTCCGGAGCGCGTCGAGGGCGCGGTTGACCCCGAAGGCGGCCCGCTGGACCTCGCTGAACTGGTCGACCACCCCCTGGATGCGCCCGCGGTAGCCGTCCACGGACTGCGGCAGGGCGACGAACTCCTTCTCGAGCTCCTTCGCCCGGTCCTGGAGCGCCGTGAGCTCCGCGCGCTTGTCCCCCGAGAGCTTGCCGGCCGAGGTGTCGGCCTGCTGGTGGACCATCTTGCGCTTCAGGTGGATCAGGTTGTTCTCGATCACGAGGAGCTGGAGCCACCCTTCGCTCAGGCCCGGGAAGAGGCCGACCCGGTCGCGCCCCTTCAAGGCGGTCTCGAGCTCCGCGACGGTCTTCTTCATCTCGTCCACGTCGCGCCGCTGCTGGGCGATGTCGTCGAAGACCCCCACCATGCGCTCGAGCCCGGCTCCGGTCTCGATCCACTTGGCGGCCTTGTCCGAGAGCGGCTGCTCGAGCTTCTGCTCCTCGTCGTAGCGGTGGATGAGCCAGTCGAAGTAGCGCTCGAGGTTGGCGTCGTCCTTGCTGAATGCCGCCAGCTCCTTGCGGATGGGCACGAAGCGGTCGAGGACCTGCTCGAAGCCCAGGAGGGCCTCCTCGTAGCGCTTGAGCTCCATGAGCATGCGCCCGCGATCCATGCTGGCGACCAGCAGCAAGCGGGGGTCCTCGGTCACCAGGATCTGGGTGTCCAGGGTGTCCAGGGCGTCGGCGAAGCCCGTGTCGTTGGCCTGCGCCCACGCCATCTCGTAGAGGGCGCGCGGGTGGTGGGTGCTCTCGCGCGGGACCTCGTCGTAGTGTCCGGCGGCCGCGCCGAAGGCGGCCTTCTCCATGGCGAGCCGGCCGAGGGCCATGCGGGCAAGCTCGCCTACCTCGCGGTTGCCCTCGTCGCTCTGGGCGGCGGCCACCTGGACCACGTCGCTGAAGGCGCTGCCGGCCTCGTCGTGCTTGCCCATGACGGCCCAGGTCGTGCCGAGGTAGTAGCGGGCGCGCAGGTACTCGGCGGCATCCCGTCCTACCCCGCGGAAGGAGTCGGCGGCCTGCTGATGCTTGCCCCGGACGAAGAAGCCTTTGCCGGCGGCGTACTGAAGCCTGGCTCCGGGGTTGGGGAGCGCGGCGGCGTCCCTGAGCAGACCGTCGATGCGGTCGTAGCGCCGGAGGTGGACGGCGGCCTCGATCAAGAAGGTCAGGGCCTCCTGGAGGACCTCGGAGGGCGGCCGAGACTCCTTCAGGCGCTCGAAGGTGCGGCGGGCCCCCTCCTCGTTGCCGAGCTGGTGAAGGGACTGGCCGAGCAGGAGCAGCGCCTCCGGCAGGTGCTCGGACCCGGAGAAGCGCGGGTCGTCCACGAGATCGAGGAGCGCGATGGCGGCCCTGTCCGGGCGGCCCGCGTCGGAGAAGGACTTGGCGTCGAGCCAGCGGCTGAGCAGGTCTATGTCGCGCATGCGCAGCGATTCGGGAGCGAGCCTCCGGCTCAGCTCCTCGACCTGGCCGCGCAGGACCTCCGCCTGGCGGCGGAACTTGGCCTCGTCGAAGCCTTGTGCGGTGGCGGGCGACGCGTTGAGGAGCGCCAGCACCGCGACCACAGGCGCCAGCGCGAGGCCCTTGAGTCTGACGAGGTTCATGGCTTGACCCCGGCCTGAGAGCTTCACCATCCTTATGGTCCCGAAGAGACCTTCTGGAGGTTCTCTCTGGTGTAGGGGAGCTGCTCGGTCTTGAACTTCACGTGGGGGCGGTCACGGAAGTCGGAGAGCGCTCCGCCGCGCTCGTAGAGGTTGGCCCTCACCACCGAGATGCGCCCGCGTGGCGCAAAGAAGGTGAAGGTCGAGCGCACGCGGAAGCGGAAGGCCTCGATGTAGGTGAAGAAGCCCGACTCGCCCTTGAGCACGTACTCGACGGCCAGGACGTGGTGCCCCGGTATGACGTTGCCGTCGTACACGTTGAAGGCCTTCGTGCCCCTCGCCTCGGCGGAGGAGGAGTCGCCGAAGTAGATCTTGTTGTCGTCCAGGTAGTAGACGACCTCCATGACCCTGTAGGAGCCGGACAGGTCGTTGTCGTGGACCAGGACCAGCTTCGACTCGGCGATGACGTTGTTGAGCAGGCGCTCCTTGATCAACGTCAGGCGCGTCTTGGTCCTGAAGATCTCTTCTTTCAGCGCGACAACGCGGTTCTGCAGCTCCTTGAGGCGGGTCTGGTAGGCCGCGTCGGACCCTGTCGAGCCGCCCTCGGGAGGAGCGGCCCAACCAGGGGTCGCCGCCACGAGCAGGAAGAAGAGCAGGGCACCACTGAAAATGGTGCGCCCCGCGCTATTCGCAGTCAGCCGCACTCGAAGCCGGCCGTGTGCACCTTCGACGCATCGCATCCGGGATCATCCTCCGTCTGGGCCAGAAAAAGCGCCCCCGGCCCCGAATTATTCGGTACGCCGGGCGGCTTCGCGCCCCGCGCGAGCGCGGCGCATCATAGCAGAGGGCAATGGAGTGTCAACGAGGGTGGGGGGCATGTCCGTGAGGTGGAACCCATGGAAACCAAAGGCGTTTTGCCCGCCACGAGCGTTGCTCTCAGCGGCGCCCCAGGGGATCATAGGCCGTCTCCTCCGGGCCGCCTTCCTGGTCGCCGCCCTCCTCCTCCTCGGAGCGCAGGCCGGCCACCATGACGTCGAGGAGCTCCGGCACTCCGTCTCCATTGAGTCCGGAGATGGGCAACACGTCGCCGCCGCCTCCCCGATCTTGCAGGGACTCGCGCCATCCCTGGAGGCGGGCTTCGTCTACCCCCATCGACATCGCCAGGTCCATGCGCGACAGGCAGAGGATGGAGTCCCTCTCCAGCAGAGCCGGATCGTGGGCCTCGAGCTCGCGCCGGAGCGCCTCGAAGGCTGCGGGAGGCTCCAGCTCGCCGTCTATGGGAAGCAGGAAGACCAGCGTACGGGTACGGGAGAGGTGGCGGAGGAATCGGTGCCCCAGGCCTCGCCCCTCGTGGGCGCCCTCGATCAGGCCGGGGAGGTCCGCGACCACCATGTCGCGGCCGTACCGGCGGACAAGGCCCAGCACGGGCTCGGTCGTCGTGAAGGGGTAGTCGGCGACCCGCGGCGTGGCGGCCGAGATGCGCCTCAGCAGGGTGGACTTGCCCGCGTTGGGGAAGCCGACGAGGCCGGCGTCCGCGAGCACCTGGAGCTCGAGACGGATCCAACGCTCCTCGGCGTCGCCGCCTGGCTTGGCGAAGGTCGGGGCCTGGCGGGTCGGGGTGGCGAAGCGACGGTTTCCCCAGCCGCCGCGGCCGCCTCGCGCTACGAGGGTTCGCGCCCCGGGATCCACGAGGTCGGCGACGAGCTCACCGTCGTCGTCGAGCACGCGCGTGCCTGGCGGGACGGGCAACACCAGCTCCTCTCCGGCGGGTCCGCTCTTGCCGGAGGTGCCGCCCGGGGCGCCGTCGGGAGCCTGGTACTTCGTGCGGTATCGATAGTCCAGGAGGGTGTCGAGGCGGGCGTCGGCCACGAGAGCGACGCCGCCACCTCGCCCGCCGTCTCCGCCGTCGGGTCCGCCGCGGGGTACGAAGCGCTCCCTGCGGAAGGACACGCGGCCGTCGCCTCCACGCCCCGAGCGGACGTGGATGCGGGCTTCGTCGATGAATTTCATAGCTGTTAGCTGTTAGCCTTTAGCCGTTGGGCGCGGCAAGAGCCTGCGCGGCTCTTGCCTTTCCTGGGATGCTTCGGTTCGTCACCTTGTCGCAACCAGCGACTTCCACCGGCATCCGAAGACCGGAGGGCGGCGATAGCCGCCTGAAGGTCGAAGCTAACAGCTAACCGCTAACAGCTAACCGCTAACGATTCTCACGAAGCGACGGCCCTGGCGCCGGAAGTAGCTCACCTTGCCGTCGGTCAGCGCGAAGAGGGTGTAGTCACGTCCCTGCCCGACGTTCTCGGCCGGGTGGAAGTGGCTGCCCCGCTGCCGGACGAGGATGTTGCCGGCGCAGACGATGTTGCCGTCGTGGCGCTTGATGCCGAGCCTCTTGCCGATGGTGTCGCGGCCGTTGCGGCTCGAACCCTGTCCTTTTTTATGCGCCATCTTCGCCTCCGTCCTTTGCCGGGGCCGGCGGGGGCTCCGGGGTTGCGGGAGCCTTGGGAGCCTCTGGGGCCTTTGGGGCCCTGGGAGGCGGTGGAGGCGGCACCTCCGGCGGCACTGCCGCCTTTGGGGCTTCCGGCGGCACAGCCGCCTTCGGAGCAGCTTCGCCGGCGGCGCTGATCTCGTCGATGCGCACGCGGCTGAGCTCTTGCCGGTGTCCCTGGAGCTTCTTGTACTTCTTGCGCCGCTTGAAGCGGAAGACCAGGACCTTGCGCCCGCGGCCCTGCGCGAGGACCGTGCCCTTCACGGTCACGCCGTCGAGGTAGGGGGTGCCTACCTTCACGCCGTCGCCGTTGCGGAGCATCAGAACTTTTTCGAAGGTCACCGCAGCGCCCTCCTCGACGGAGAGCTTCTGAACGGTCAGCTCGTCGCCGGGCTGCACCTTGTGCTGGGCGCCGCCCGTCTCGATCACCGCGTACATGGGGACCTCTTCAGCGCTAGGGGGGGCGGCGCTAATAGTCGGCGAGGGCGGGTGTTGTCAAGGTCCAAGCCATTAGGCATTGGCCATTGGCGGTTAGCTGGAGCAGCCGATCACAGCGTTTGCGGCCAAGAGCCAACGGCTAAGAGCTAACAGCTAGTGCGCCAGGTCAAGCCTGGGAAGGAGGAAAGAGAATGTAGAG
>CAZQPP010000204.1:0-11581 GCA_964594295.1 uncultured Myxococcales bacterium
GGTCCTCCGGCGTGCCCGGGTCCTCCGGCGTGCCCGGGTCCTCCGGCGTGCCCGGATCCTGCTCTCCCGAATCGGGGGTGACGACTCCCCCCGGGTCCGGCGCGATCACCCCGCCCGGGTCGGGCGAGGTGCTCCCCTCGTCCTCTTCCTCGGACCCGGTGTCGGTCGCTCCGGTGTCGACCACCGCACCCTCGTCCTCCACGGGAGGGGTGGTCTCGCCGTCGCCGCTGTCACCACAGGCTAGGACGAAGGACAAGCAGGACAGCACGACGAGCAACGCGCTCAGCCTTGAAGCTCGCATCGAAGACCTCTCTGGCAATGCCGCGGTTCTGCCCGGGTCGGGCTTGTCGTACATCAGCCGGCGATGTTCGACCTGAAACGCAGGGTGCCATCTCACCTGGGCGCGGGCAACATCGTGGGGCGAGCAGGGTTCCCTAATCGGCCAGGATCCCCGAGCTCCGCTTGCGGGGCAGGGTGACGAGGTCCGTCTTCTCGGTGTCGCCCCACGGTGCGTCGCGCAGGCTCTCCCTGGCGCGCGTGCGGAGCTCGGCGGGGAGCTTGCCCTCGAGGGCGAGGCCGAAGCTCTCGGCGAAGACGGGTGCGCGCTGGAAGCGCTCGTCGGGGAGCTTGGCGAGACCGATGGCGAGCACGAGGTCGACGTCGGGGTCTACCTTGACCCAGGCTCCCGGGCGGGGCGGCTGGTGGTCGGCGACCGCGTACATGATGGCGTGAGTGTTGGGGCCGGAGAAGGGGCGCCGGCCTGTCAGGGCGCGGTAGGCGACCGTCGCCAGGCTGAAGACGTCGCTCCGGTGGTCCGCCGACTCGCCGCGCACCTGCTCGGGGGCCATGTGCGCCGGCGTGCCCATGATGTGGCCCCTGGTGATGGTGGCGTCCTGGCCCTCCAGCTTGCTCACCCCGAAATCGAAGAGCTTCCAGATGCGGGGCTGCCGGCACAAGAAGAGGTTGGAGGGCTTGATGTCGCGGTGGACGAGCCCCGCGCCGCGAGCCTGCTCGAGGGCGGCCGAGGCGTGGGCGAGCATCTCCGACACCCCGTCGGGGGTGAGCCTGGTCGTCCTGCGCAGGATCTGGCCGAGGTCCTCCCCGACCGCCGCCGGCGAAGCCTCCGCCTGCGGGGGGGAGCTCATTGCGGCTTCGTGCAGGGTGAGCTCGGGGGCGAGCGTGGGCTCGTCGCTGCCCGCCGCCTCCGGGTCGTGATCTCCGGTGACCGTCAGCTCCTCCCAGGGGTGGAGCTTCCTGGGACCCTTGGTCGTCGCGCTCACGCCTACTCCATCTTGGAGATCTCCTCGGCGAGGGCGGCGCGCGCGTCGGGGTCGAGGTCGAGGTACCTGGACCACGCCCTGGCGGCGTCGGCGAGGGCCGGGTCGTCGAGCCTCTGCCACCGCCGGAGGAGCATCTTCTGCTTCGAGGAGGGCGGCAGCGCTCCCTTGCGGAAGAGGTTGGAGACGGCCACGACGAGCATGGCCTCGTGCCTGGCCCCGCGCATCATGCGCTCGTCCTCCGCGATGACCCGGAGCTTGGCCACCCCCTCGTCGGAGCCGATCACCGCCTTGGTGAGCAGGGGCTTGAGCAGGCGGTCATAGGCTTCGTGGCGGTGCCATCGCGTGAGGCCCGCGTAGGCGCTCCACTGCTCACCGCGCTTTCGTTGAGCCGGGTCCTCGCTCGCCTCGAGGAGCTCCCCGAGGGCGGATGCGGCGTGTGATCCGACGAGGACGCCGATCATGTTCGAGATCAGGGAGAGATCCTGTTGGAGGTGCCAGCCCGCGACCACGAGGGCCTCGAGCCAGGCCGCGGCCTCGGCGGTCTTGCCCTGGCTGGCGAGCTTGAAGGCGAGCTCTTCCACCACCGCGGCGTGCGACAGGATCGGCCGGAAGTCTACCGTCTTGGCGGCGATCCAGTTCGCGGGCGGCTTCGGGAAGGGGTAGAGCTCGCCGAGGACGCGGCAGCCCTTCGAGGCTGCGCCCTTCCGAAACACCTCCAACCTGGCCAGCACCTCCGCGTCGGCGGCCAGGGAGCGGAGCTTGGCCTTCTCTTTCCTGCTCCCGCTCCGGCGGGTCTTCAGATCGACGCCGAGCGCCGGGTAGGGCCGGGGATCGCCCTCGAGGGCGGTGAGCTTCAGGTAGCGCGAGCAGGCGTTGCCTTCGCCGGTCGGCAGCGCGATCAACCTGGACAGGGCCGTCGTATTGGTGAGGTCCCCGTCCGGCGGCCACGGCAGCCCGCTCCAGTCCGGGCTTCCGGCGCCGCGAGCGAGGCCGTGCTGGGGCGCGACGAGGAGCAGCGCCGCGACGAAGAGCCCGGCGGCTCTGGTGAAATGTCTCATCCTCACCCTCGGTTGAGTGCCTGTCTTTGCCCAAGGAGCGCACGCGACGGCGCTGTCTGTCAAATAGGGCGTTTCGGCTGCGAAGCGCCCCGCGTAGAGGCGTTTCGCTTGCGAGACGCCTGCCCCGCCAAACGCCTGCCCGCCACCCGCGGGGAGAAGATAGGTGCCTTCGGGCTGACCGAGCCGGAGGCCGGGTCTGACGCGGCGGCCATGGGGGCAAGCGCGGTCCGCGAAGGCGACCGCTACGTGCTCAACGGCAGCAAGATCTTCATCACCAACGGGACCATCGCCGACTTCGTCTGCGTCGCCGCCTACACCGACCGCTCCAAGGGCGCCCGCGGCGGGGTGAGCATCCTGGTCGTGGAGAAGGGCACCCCGGGCTTCGAGGCCCGCCACGTCGCCAAGCACGTGGCCAAGTCTGCGGACACCGGTGAGCTCTTCTTCGAGGACTGCGAGGTGCCCGCCGAGAACCTCGTCGGCGAGGAGGGCAGGGGCTTCCCATACCTGATGGAGGTGCTCGACGCCGGTCGCATCACGCACGCGGCTCGCTCCGTGGGGGTAGCGCAGGCGGCCTACGACCACGCCGCCGCCTATGCCCCGGAGCGCGTGCAGTTCGGCAAGCCCATCAGCAGGTTCCAGGCGGTCCGCTTCAAGCTCGCCGAGATGGCGACGCAGGTAGAGGCGGCGCGGTGGCTGGTCTACAACGCCGCGTGGAGCCTGGATCGCAGGAAGCCGGAGGCCAAGAGGAAGGCCGCGATGGCCAAGCTCTTCGCCAGCGAGGCGGCCCAGCAGGTCGCCTCCGACGCCATGCAGATCCTGGGCGGCTACGGCATCACGAAGGACTACGCCCTCTTCCCGATCTTCGCGGGCACGAGGTTGGCGACGATCACCGAAGGAATGTCGGAGATCCAGAAGCTCGTGATCGCAAGAGAGCTAGGTTTCTAGAGGACTTCACGAGTACCCGTTGCACACTCCCGCCGGTGGTGCTAGCACGGCGTGGAGTGATCCCCGGGGGGCTGACCGCGAAGGGCGCGCCGGGGCGAAGGAGGGTCCGATGAAGTCCTTTTCTAAGCTGCTGGTGGCAGGTCTCGGTCTCATCGCCCTGATGGGCCTCGTGGCCTGCGCTGCCGACTCCGAAGGCACCGCCGTCGCGGAGCCCGACCGGCCCGTCATGGACCAGGTCGCTCCCGACGAGAGCGCGCGCCACAAAGCCCCCAAGCCCGACTCCCTCGCGAGCGTGACCCGAGACTACGACTCGGACGCCGACATCCAGGCCTGGCCGAGCGGCAAGGTGGTCGTCCAGGCTTCGACCATGGGCATGAGCCCAGTCAGCGTGGGCATCGCCTACGCCACCACCGCGAGGACCTCCGAGGCCCTGTCGGCCTGGCAGAAGGCCTACGGCCACTACACCTACAAGTCGGCCGACGGCGCGCTCCACTTCGTCATCGAGGCTGAGGTCCACACGCCGCGCTACTTCCGCTACGCGGTCTTCGCGGTCGACGAGGACGGGCAGACAGTCTGGGACAACAACGGCGGCAACGACTTCTACATCTTCCCCAAGACCGCGGGCGACGGCGACCGCGGCGACCCCGTGCGCTGGGTGGGCCACGACAAGACCGACACCGAGGTCACCGTCCACGTGACCTCGGTCAACCTGGGCTTCGAGAAGCTCTTCGTCGCCTACACCCTCGACGGCTGGAAGACCTCCGCGGAGGTCGAGGCCGTCTTCGACGATTCGCGCGGCTACGACATCTCCATGGACACCTGGGACGCCGTCATCCCCTACGAGGCAGGAGACTCGGAGCTCGAGTACGCCCTGCGTTTCGAGGTCGAAGACAGCAACATTTGGGCGAACAACCACGACACGAACTACCACGTGGGCCTCACCGAGCCGGACCCGGTCATCATCCGCTTCACCGCGGACGACGTGCAGGCCGAGGGCGCGCTGAAGGCCGGCGGCTGGTTCCAGGTCGCCTACGAGCGCGACGCGCAGTTCACCTCCTGCTACCACGGCATGTGCAACCAGAACGTCGCCGTTCATTACCGCCTCTACGACAAGCAGGCCTTCTGGAAGACGACCATGACGCGCAACAACCGCGCGTGCGACCACTCCGGGAGCGACAGCTACGGCACCGGCTGGTGCCCGGAGCACTTCGGCTCGGAGGCCGTTTACATCCCGCAGAACGCGGAGACCCTGTCCATGTGGTTCCGCCACATCGACTGGCGCGCCGGCCGCGAGGGCTGGGACAGCAACTTCGGCAAGGACTACAACTTCGAGCTGCAGTAGGCGTAGGAGCTTGTTGCGCATAGCGCCTACACGCTCCTAGGCCTGGATCTAGCTGTTGGCCGTTAGCTGTTAGCCGTTAGCCTGAAACACTGAGCACTTGCGACTCCGTTGGCCGTGCCGGCGCCACATTTCGGGTGAACGGGTCACGACGGACAAGTACAGGTCGTGCCTGCAACTTCTCAATAAGTCCGGGCAGAATCGGAGATTGGCTCGCGCAACGAGCGGCACCCCGTGCCCGGAGTTTTTGAGAAGCTACGTCGTGCCTGAGCTAATGGCTAATGGCTAATGCCTAATCGCTTGTTTTGGGCCTAGGCCTCCCGCTCCTCTCGCAGCTCTCGCCGCAGTACCTTCCCGATGAGCGACTTCGGGAGGTCCTCGCGGCGCTCTACAATGCGCGGCACCTTGTAGGCGGCGAGGCGCTCGCGGCAGAAGGCGACGAGCTCCTCGTCTTCGACGCTCTCCCCCTCGCGCGGCACGACGAAGGCCTTGACGGTCTCGCCCCTCTTCTCGTCGGGCACGCCGATCACCGCGGCCTCCAGGATCGCCGGGTGCTCGTAGAGCACGGCCTCCACCTCGGCGGGGTAGATGTTGTAGCCGCCGGCGATGATCATGTCCTTCTTGCGGTCGGAGATGTGGAAGTAGCCGTCCTCGTCCATCCAGCCGATGTCGCCCGAGTAGAACCAGTCCGAGCGGCCGTCCGGGCCGGTGCGGATCGCCTCGGCGGTCTCCTTGGGGCGATTCCAGTAGCCCGAGGTCACCTGGGGCCCGCGGATGATGATCTCTCCGACCTCGCCGGCGGGCATTCGTTTCGTGCCGGTCTCGGCGTCGACGATCATCATGTCGGTGTCGGGCACGGGCACGCCGATAGACCTGTGTCGGGGGCTGTCGACGGGGTCCATGCAGGCCGTCGGGCTGGTCTCGGTCAGGCCGTAGGCTTCGACCATCACGCAGCCGGTCAGCTCCTCGAAGCGCTCCTGCACCTCAGGCGGGAGGGGCGCGGCGGCGCTCGCGGCGAAGCGCAGGGAGCGCAGGTCGTAGTCCGTGACCGAGGGGAAGTTGTTGAGCCCCGCGACCATGGTGGGGACGGCGGGGTAGAAGGTGGCTCGGTGCTTCTCGATGGCCGTGAGCACGTGCCTCATGTCCCGGGGGTTCGGGATCAGCACCGTGGTCAGGGCGTTGGCGACGCAGGTGTTCACGCCCACGGTCAGCCCGTAGATGTGGAAGAAGGGCATGACCGCGAGGAGGACGTCCCTGGCCTCGCGGCTCTGGGCCCAGGCGTTGAGCACGAGGGCGTTGGAGACCAGGTTGCGGTGGCTGAGCCGAGCGCCCTTGGGTTTGCCGGTCGTGCCGCCCGTGTACACGAGTCCGGCCACCTCCTTCGAGTCGACCTCGGCGGGCTCGGGCGGCCCTGAGGCGCGCCGAAAGACGTCCTGGAACCACATGGTGTCCGCGTCGCCGGAGATGTCGACGCGGTGACCTTCCTTCTTCTCCTTGGTCAGGGTGAAGAGCAGCTTGAGCAGCGGCGGGAAATGCTCCTTGATGTTGGTGACGATCACCCGCTTGAGGGGTGAGCCGGAGCGCACCCGGCGCACGCGCTCGTAGAGGGCGCTCATCACGACGAAGGTCTCGGCCCCCGAGTCCTCGATCAGGTGCTCGATCTCGCGCTCGACGTAGAGAGGATTGCAGCACACCACGATGCCGCCGATGCGCCACGTGGCGTAGGCGGCGATGATGAACTGAGGGCAGTTGGGGAGCATGACGGCCACGCGGTCGCCGCGGCCGACGCCCATCGCCTGCAGGCCGGCGGCGAAGCGGTTCACCGCGGTCTCGAGATCGCGGTAGCTCATCTTGGACTCGAGCAGCCGCGAGCCGACGCGAGCCCCGAAGATCAGGGCCGTGTGCCCCGGGTGGGCGACCGCCGACCGCGAGAGCAGCCGGTCCACGGTGATGTTCGGGTAGTCGATGGAGCGGGGCACCCCGTCGTCGTAGTGGTTCAGCCAGGGCCTGTGCAGCTTGTCCATCACGAGCTCCTCTGTGACGCCGCGCTCAGGGCGCGCAGTTGGCCCCTGCCTCTGTGCTGAACAGCGCCTCGTCCACGAGGCCAACGCCTGCCGTCGCCGAGGTCTCCCGCCGTTCGGTGCGCATCTCGCCCGTGATGCTCAGGTTCTCCAAGCGGAAGCCGCCGGCGATGAGCAGGAGCGAGCGCACCGGGTAACCGCCGACCTTCACGTCGCAGCGCGCCGGGATCCGGTCGAAGAAGGCAGCGTCCGGAGCCCCGTCGCATGCCGGGAGCTTCTCCTCCGAGCCGGGCTCGCAGCCCTCGATGCGCCCGGCGCAGTACTCGGTCGCCACGACCGTCTTGAGGTCGTCGAGGGCGGTCTCGCCGGAGCCGACGAGGTGCAGGACCCCCTCCTCGACCACCGGCGCCCCCGCCTCCCCGCCGATGCGCCCCTCGAACCAGATGCTCTTGACCGTGATGCGCGCCTGCCAGCCCTCCTCGGCTTCGATGTCGAGGGCCGCCTCGAGGATCGGCATGACGTCGAGCTCGAGCTCCAGGTCTTCGCTGACGGCGCAGGGGCCGTCCAGGGAGATCTCCAGGGGCAAGCAAGGGGCGTTGTCGAGGTTGGCCACGAAGCCCTCCTCGTTGCTGCCGAAGGTCAAGCGCGCCGAGAGCTTCTTCGCGTCTTCGTCCCAGGCGTCGAAGCTGAAGGCTATCGGCAGGCGGCGGTCGACGCCCTCGCCGTCGAAGCCTTCCAGCCCCGGCAGGTTGCTGACCATGCTGCCGGCCCTGAGCAGCTGCACGCTCCCCACCATGGCGCCTGGATCCGCGGCCGTCGCGGTGGCGGGGTCGCAGTCGTGCTCGGGGATGGTCCCGAAGTCGATGTCCGCCGCGTTCACGATGCTCAGCGCGTCCGCCGCAGCGTCGTACTCGACGAGGAAGTAGAAGGGCCGGCCCGGCTCGACGCTCGACACCAGGTAGTAGGGCACGCCGCAGGCCTGCGAGGACCAGAAGCCGTGCAGGTGGCCCGCGAAGACCGCCTTCACCCTGTCGCCGGTCTCCTCGATCGCCGCGCACAGGGAGTCCCCCGTGGGCGTGAGCTCGCCGGCCGTCGGCGGGTGGTGCATGAACAGGATCGCCGGCTCGCCCCTGGCCAGCTCCGCTCTCAGCCAGTCCAGCTGCTCGTCGGTGTGCGACCCGACGAGGCCGGCGCTGTTGGCCCACCTGTCACCGGCCATGGAGCTCATGACGACGAGGCGGACGCCGTTGACGACGAAGCTGTAGTCGAGTGGAGCGCCGAGCACCGCCTCGATGTAGGCGTCCCGCGCCGCCTTGTCGTCGACGGGCTGGAGCTGGTCGTCCTTGTAGTACTCGTGGTTTCCGGCGACCGGCCGCCACGGCCACTTCAGCCCGTCGAGCAGCTCCTTGGCCTTGTGCAGCGCTCCCGGAACCGAGGCGTCGACGCCCTCGGGCATGAAGTCCACGAGGTCTCCGGTCGCCACGAGGAAGTCGGCCTCGAAGTCGATCTCGTTCAGGCTCGCGAAGGCCTTCTCGATATGCCCGAAGGAGAGGTCTTCTGGCGGCCCGCCCACGTGGAGGTCGGAGATGTGCACGAAGCGCACGGTGCCGGGCGGCGTGCCGGCGTCTGCGGCGCCCTCGTCCTTCGTCTCCGCGTCGCCGGCCGGGAGCTCGGCAGCAGGCCCGGTGTCGTCGCTCGCCGCCGGCTCCTCCGCCTCGTCGCTGCCGCAGCCGGCGGTGATCAGAACGAGTGCGAGCGCCAGCGCCACCAATACGCCAAGTCCTCGATCCTGCATGTGCCCACCTCGTGCCGGGGCGTGCATAGTGGCACGGAGCGGCGCGCACCAAAAGGGCGAGCACGCCCCCCATTTTGAGCTATGATTCGGCGGAGCTCCCTCGGAGGCGGAGATCAGCGAGCGCTTCTGTCCAGTCTGTGCGAAGACCGTCGACGGCGCGATGTGCCCCGACGATCGGGTACCGACCGTGGCCGCGGATCGCCTCGGCAGCGGCGGCGCCGACGTGGCGGAGGGGCAGGTCTTCGCCGGGCGCTACCGGATCACAGGCGTGATCGGGGAGGGAGGCTTCGGGCGTGTGTTCAAAGCGGTGCAGCTCAGCATGGAGCGGCCCGTGGCCCTCAAGACCGTCCACACGGAGCTGGCGAAGGACCCCAAGTACCTGCAGCGCTTCTACCTCGAGGCGCGGTCGGCGAGCCTCCTGACGAGCCCGCACGTCGTGCGGATATACGAGTTCGGTGTCGATGAGGAGACCGGGACGGCTTTCCTCGTCATGGAGCTGCTCAAGGGCCAGACCCTGCAGGACCTGCTCGCGGTGAGCGGCTCGCTCGGTGTTGCTCGCTCCGCCTACATCGCGCGCCAGATCGCGCTCGCCATCGAGGACTCGGCCGGCGCCGGGATCGTTCACCGCGACATCAAGCCGGAGAACGTCTTCCTCCTCCGCCACCGCGGTCAGCCCGACTTCGTGAAGGTCATGGACTTCGGGCTCGCGACGGCCGATCGGATGGAGGACGAGCAGCAGGGACGCAGGCTGACCGAGGCCGGGACCGTCATCGGCACTCCCCGCTACATGTCGCCGGAGCAGTGCATGGGCGGTGAGCTCGACGTGCGCTCGGATCTCTACGCTCTCGGCTGCGTGCTCTACGAGATGGTCGTCGGCCGCCCGCCTTTCAGCTCCGGCGACGCCGTGGCCGTGCTCCTCAGTCAGATCAAGACCGAGGCCCCCGAGCTCCCGGCGCGCCTGCCCGGCGGCGAGGCGGTGCCTGCGGCTCTGCGGGGCCTCGTCAAGCGCCTGCTGCGAAAGGACCCTGCCGAGCGCCCACCCTCGGGCGAGACCGTGGCCAACCTCCTCGGCGTGATCCTGAAGGAGGAGGCCCGGGGACGCGACTCGGGTGCGCAGCGGGAGGCGGCTCCCTCGCGCCCGTCCCCGGGTGCGGGCCCGGGGCTGGAGCCCGTCTCGCCCACGGCTCCGACGCAGCTGGTGGTGCACCGGGAGGATGCCGGGACGAGGCCCTTGCGGCCGGCCCCCGAGCGGAGCCAGCCTCTCGAGCGGCCCCCGCCCTCCGAGCGGCCCCCGCCCCCCGACGGCATCACGATGGGCGACATGGTGGAGGCGGCCATCAAGCCCGTGGTCGAGACCGGAACCCGACGGGAGCCGGCCGCCTCCGAGGTGCCGGCGGTGCGACGCGCGTCGTTCCGACTCCTCTCGCCCAAGACGCGGACCCGGCTGCTCTTGTTGTCCCTCCCCATCCGAGAGAGGTTCGGCGAGCGAGGCATCGCCGCCGCGTTGGCTGCCCTGCTGCTGCTGTCGTGTCTCGGCGTGCTCGCCATCTGCGCCCGCCGCACGCCGGCACCGCCGGCTCGCGTGCAGGCGGCCGGCGAGGCGCGACCGAATCCCAGCGACCAGGCTTCATCCCCGGTCACACCGGGAGCTCACGCTGCCGACGCCGGGCCGGGCGCCGGCACCTCTCCCGGCGGGCACGCGGCTCCGGCGGAGGCCCCGAGCGACGCCGGCGGAGGGCTCGAGGAGCCCCGCACCCGGCCCCCGCGTTGCTTTGGCCGTGATCCCGGCGCAGACGCCCCCGGGCGCTCCGGCCTCTTCGGATACGTGGTCTGGGAGTGGAAGCGACAGCGGTACCTGGAGCTGACCGGAGACGTCACCGACGCCGCCTACCTCCGCCCGGGAGACGACGTCGTAGCCAGCCGCGAGCTGTCGCTGCGGCGCCAGGTCCCGCTGGTCTTCGACACCCGCGTCGCACCCCAGGCGCTGGCGGGGAAGGTGCGGGGCGGGCGTGGGCTCCGCGTCCTGCACGTCTGCGAGAACGCCGGGCTCACGTGGGTGCTGGTGCGCGCGCGCTGAAGCTCAGGCCGCCGTCCGCCGGCTCCGCGCGAGCCACAGGAGCAGCGCCGCCGCCACCGCGCAGAGCACCAGCCCCGGCGTCGTCCTGCCCAGCACCAGGTGCCCGATGCCGAAGAGGGAGGCGAAGACGACCACCAGGCCGGCGGCGCAGCGGCGGGCGGTGGGCCACAGGGGCTCGGCGGGGGTGTCGCGCAGGCTCGCCCAGCCGGGGCCGGGAGGGCGGACCTTCTCGACGAAGGCGCGGAGGGTTGCCGGGTCCTCGCGCGGGCCCCAGAGGGCGACGGGAATCCAGGTGAGCAGGCTGGCCGTGGCGATCAGCACGATCTGGGCCCAGGCAGGGACCTCGAAGGAGAAGCAGGGGTTGGGGCCGCCGAAGATCTCCCTGGTGCAGAAGACGAGGAGCGAGACGGCCAACACGGTCGTGACGAGGAGCGCCGCGAATTCGGCCCAGGCGGTGACGCGGGACCAGTACCAGCGGGCGGCGGTGACGGAGCCGAGGCCGGCGCCGAGGAAGACCAGGAAACGCCAGACCGCGGCTATGTCCTGGATGAAGAGAGCCGTGACACCGGCGAGGGCGGCCATGGCGACGATGCAGGCGCGGCTCACGGCGACGTAGTGCGCCTGGCTGGCGTCCGGCCGGACGAAGCGTTGGTAGACATCGCGCACGAGGTAGGAGGCGCCCCAGTTGGTGTGGGTGTCGACGGTGCTCATGAAGGCGGCGAGCAGGCTGGCTATGACGAGTCCGAGCAGGCCCGTGGGGAGCAGACGGCCCATCATGAGCGGGTAGGCCATCTCGCGGTCCCGCAGCTCGACGCGGAGGCCCGAGACCTTCACCTCGCGGCCGGCGGAGCGGGCCTGCACCTCGAAGACGCCGGCCCTCTCGAAGGGGCCGAAGCGGGCGAGCGTCGAGCCCTCCTCGACCTCGAGGTGTGCCTCCTGCTCCCCTACCCGGATCACGGCTCCGGCGGGCAGGCCGCGCACGCGAAGCTCGCCGCCCGTCGCCATGTCTACGAAGCCCGGCTCGATCACCACGGCGCCGTCGGCCGAGAGGAGCCGCGGCGCCGCC
>CAZQPP010000204.1:11591-13393 GCA_964594295.1 uncultured Myxococcales bacterium
GCCCCTGTCCCCCGCCCCCCGCGAGCACCCCCCGGGGCCGGGCGGCGTGTGGCGGCGGGGCCCCCGCCTCCGGGGTGCTCGCGGGGAGCTTCGGGTAGACGACGAGCGCCGCGAGGGCGACCACGATCCAGGGCCAGGGCCTGAGCGCGTTGTGGGCCACCGCGAACCACAGGCAGGCGGCCTGGGCCTGGGCCTCGTCGCGGCAGGCGGCGAGGCGCTGCACGATGTAGCCGTTGCCCTCGGCGTAGCGCCACCAGCCGGCGACGAGCAGGGCGAAGAAGAGGAGCGGCGGCGTGGTCTCGTGGCCTTCGGAGGGCACGAAGTCGAAGATGTCGGCGAGCCGCACCTCGGCCGACGCGGCGGCGCCGTCGAGGGCGCCGAGCAGGCCGGTCCCGGGTGTGTCGTCGGTGGGGAGGCTGCCCATGCCGCCAAACAGCTGCGCGGCCAACACCGCCAGGATCACCGCACCCGCCATGCCCAGGGTGAACTGCACGAGGTCGGTCAGGACCACCGAGCGGAAGCCGCCGAGGGTGGTGTAGGTGACCGAGAGCAGCACGCAGGCCGTGATGACGAGCCAGGGCTCGAGGTCGAAGAACGCGAGGCTGATCTTCACCATGGCGGTGATGACCCAGGCCATCGTCAGGCAGTTGACGAAGAGCCCGAAGTACAAGGCCTTGAAGCCCCTCAGAGCGGCGGCGGGGCGGCCGCCGTAGCGGAGCTCGACGATCTCGGCGTCGGTTATCACGCCCGAGCGGCGCCAGAGGCGGGCGAAGAAGAAGGCGGCCACCACGTGGGCGATGGCCCAGCACCACCAGAGCCAGTTCCCGCTGATGCCGCCGGTGGCGACGATGCCGGTGACGGCCAGCGGCGTGTCCGCCGCGAAGGTCGTCGCGACGATGGAGGTGCCCGCCAGCCACCAGGGCAGCTTGCGGTCGCCGACGAAGAAGCCCTCCACGCTCTGGGCGGCTTTCTTGAAGAAGAGCGAGCCGACGGCGAGGGCGAAGAGGCCGTACGCGGCGACCACCAGCCAGTCGACCGCGTGGAGCGTAGGGCGCACCGCCCGCCGCTAGACGGGGGCTACTCGCTGCCGCCGACGAGCAGGAGGCCCTCCCTGGCCGAGGCGTGCTTCGGGGCGACGCGCAAGACGGCCTCGAAGTGCCTTGCGGCCTCCTTGGTCTTGCCCATCTTCAGCAGGGACCAGCCGAGGCCGGTGCGGATGTCGGTGTCGGAGGGGTAGGCCTCGAGCACCGTCTCGTAGTCCGCGGCGGCGTCCTTGTAGCGGCCCTGGCTGTACTTGGCGAGGCCGCGGCGGCTGCGCGCCACCGTGTTGCCCGGGTCTCGCTCGAGCACCTGGCCGGAGGTCTCGATGACGGCCCGCCAGCGCCGCAGGGCCATCTCGGGCAGCGTGCGTCCGAGCACGGGCTCGATGGCCTTTGGCGCGACCTTGGAGGCGGCCTTGTAGGCCTCCACCGAGTCGTCGTACTTGCCCGCGAGGTAGGAGAGCCACGCGAGCCGGAGCTGGTAGACATAGGTCTGCTTCTCCGCGGTGGGGAGCCGCCCGTGGGCCTTGAGGGCGTCCGAGTACTTGGCGGCGGCCTCGAGGTCGTAGCTCCTCTGGTAGAGCGCTCCGACCTTGTCGGCGTTGCCCGCGGCGAAGGCGGGCGCGGCGAGCAGCAGGAGGGTCACGGTGGCGAGGGCTCTTCTCATGGACTGCCTCGGCTATTCTGGGGCTTGGGTTTGAGCTAAGGGCTAACAGCTAGTGCGCCAGGTCAAGCCTGGGAAGGAGGAAAGAGAATGTAGAG
>CAZQPP010000205.1:0-13384 GCA_964594295.1 uncultured Myxococcales bacterium
GTTGGACGCTTCGGGGGACCGGCGGCGCTCACCGAGACCGGCTACACGGCCATCGCCCTCGAGGATCGCGTTGGACCCGACGGCGCTCCTGATGGTGTCCTGGATCTGGTTGGAGTGAGAGGCGTCCCGGGAAGCTCGTCGCTGCGAGTCCAGATGGGGACGATGGACCCTGCGCTCGGCCTTCGTTTCGGCGAGCCTGTTCTGATGGAGCAGCGCGTCCCGGACCCGGCCGTCGACGTGATCCTCGGTGACCTCGACGGCGACGGCATCAGCGATGCGATCGTCCGCAGCGCGAGCCAGGACCTCAGCATCGCGCTTTTGGCCGGCACCGCGGACGGTGCCTTCTCTGGAGCCCAACACTTTGCAGGGGTGGTCGGGGCTCGGCGTGTCCTGGTCGCAGACTTCAGCGCGGACGGCGCCCTCGACGTCGCCGTGGCCCTCGAGGGCAAGCCGATCCTGTCGCTCTTCCCCGGCGAGGCGGGCAGCCTCGCTTTCGGCGCGGGCGTGACGACCGTCCTCGGCGCACCCGCACGTGTCATGGTGCTGGGTGACGTGTTCGCCGACTCGCCCGGGCTCGACATCGTCTTGAGCTATGGTCAGCCCGCGGGCGAGGATCTGGCCAGGGTTGTCGAGGTCTACAGCCCCGTCGCCGGGGAGGGAGGCCTGAGCTACGAGCGCAGCGGCCAGTCGACGCAGGCTTTCCTGCCGATCGACGCGTTGGCGCTTGCCGACCTCGACGGCGACGGCGGGGACATGCTCGACGTCGCCGCCCTCTCGACCTCGGACCGGATCGTGCACGCCTTCTCCCAGTCGGAGGGGCCCTTCCCGCAGAGCTATGGCGACCGCTCTTCGAGCATGTACGTGGCGCCGCACCAAGCTCACATCCTGCTGGCCGCGGATCTGAACGACGACACCCTGGCCGACCTGATCGCAGTGGGCGACAACGCTGTCAGCGTGCTGCGCAGCAGAGGGCTCGGCGTGCCCTTGGCCGTGCCTGTGCACCATTTGCCCGACCCGACGGGGGCCGCTACCCCACTCGCATCGGTCACCGACGTGAGGGCGACGAAGGGGCGCAGGTTGGCGACTACGACCGACTTCGTGGGCCATGGAACGAGGCCCGGCGCTGGCGGAGGCGTCGAGCACGTCTTCTTCACGATCCTCTCTGGTTCCGCGCCCACGGCGACCGACGCCCACGGCTGGACGAGGCAGGAGGCGCTCCTCGAGGATCCAACGCCCAACGGCGTACCACTCGGCACGCCCATCGAGGTCGCGGTTGGTGACCTCGACATGGATGGTGCAGATGACGTCTTCTTGGGCTTGAGCTGGCCGGCCGGCTCCCAGCCGGTCGTGCTGGCCTACGTGCGCCAGCTGGGGGGGAGCTTCACGCACTTCGGCCATGTCGAGATCCCGCCGGGGACCTCGCTCAGGCCTCCCGACTCCAGCGCTCAGCCGGCACAGACATCGGGCGGGACGACGCTCGTAGAGCTTGGCGTCAGAAACCTCCTGCCCGCGTCGCCGCGACCGCCGCACCTGGTGCTCGCGACGGCTGACCCGGCGGCCATGCTCTTCTTCAACCCCCGCGCGGGGGCCTTCGCCGAGCTGCCGGGCACGCACGTTGCGCTGCACACTCCGGCGCAGGAGATGCGCTTCACCGACCTGGACGACGACGGCGCGACCGACATCGTGGCTCTACAGCAGGAGCTCGACCAGCTTGTCTTCTTGCTGAGCGACTCCGGCACGCAGGTCGACTTCGAGCCCCCGCGCCTCCTCGCCGTGGGCGAGTCGCCGAGCCTTTTGGAGGTGGCGGACATGACGAGGGACGGAGAGGCGGACCTCCTCGTGGTCACCAAGGGCGGTCTGGCGATGCTGCGGGGCAAAGCCGGTGGCCTGTTCGAGGCACCCGAGACCATCGACCCGGACCTCGGATCTCTTGGGGCTGTCGACATCCACGACGTGAACGGAGACACACGCCCGGACATAGTCGGCCTCGACGAGGCGAGCGAGGAGCTGGTCTTCCTCCTGAGCACCCCCGACGGCTTCGGCGGCGCCATCACCTCCCGAACCGTCTCCCGCCCCGGCAAGCTCCCCTCGGGCGGGCTCATCGTCGCCGAGACGACCCACCCGGGCTGTCCTCACGTGCACGTCTTCTCACGCGACCTGCTCGCCTTCGCGCGGCACCTGCACCAGGACTGTTTCTGAGCCCCTACTCCAGCACCACGAGCACGGTGTCCGCTTCGACGGTCTCGCCCTCTGCCACTCGGACCTCGGCGACGGTGCCGTCCTCCGGCGCGAGCAGGGAGTGCTCCATCTTCATCGCCTCGATGATCGCGACGACCTGGCCCTTCTCCACGGTATCTCCGGCGGCTACCTTGACGCGGGCGACCTGGCCGGTGACCGGGGCGACGAGGCCGCCGGCGAGCTCCTCGCGCTCGGGCTCGGGCAGCCGGGGCAGCTCCTTCAAGACGACCTTGGCGCGGCCGAGGTGCACGTGGTGGCGGTCCTGCTCGCGTGCCACGCGGGCGCGGCGGCGGACGCCGTCGGTGTCATCGAAGCAGATCTCGGGGGGCTCGAAGGAGGAGACGGCGGCCGTGCCGGTGTCGTCGCCCTGGCCCAACCGCAGCCGCCCCTGCCCGAGGTTCGAGTAGGTGACCTCGAGGGTCTCGTCTCCGGCCTCGTAGACGACCTTCGACTCGGTGAAGGGGCTGTTGCGGTAGCCCGGCTCGAGGTGGGGCAGGATGGCGCGGTTTCGGCGTCGCTCCTCGAAGGCGAACAGGGTCGCGGTGCGGGCGGCCCTGCGGAGCACGGCCGGGTCGGGGGGCGCCGCGATGTCCTCGCCGATGTGGTCCTCGATGAAGTGGGTGTCGGTCTCGCCCGCGCGGAAGGCCTCGTGGGCGAGGATGCGCAGGAGCAGCTCGCGGTTGGTCTGCACCCCGAGCACGCTCATGCCGGTCAGGGCGCGCTCCATGCGCGAGATGGCGAGCAGTCGGTTTGGGCCCCACGTGATGACCTTGGCCAGCATGGAGTCGTAGTGCGGGCTCACCTCGAGGCCTTGCTCGAAGCCGGCGTCGACACGCACCCCTTCGGCCTGCTCGACGTGCCAGTCGAGGAGGCGGCCGGTGCTGGGCAGGAAGTCGCGCGCCGGGTCCTCGGCGTAGAGGCGGCACTCGATGGCGTTGCCGTTGATCTTCAAGGCCGAGGCGTCGAAGGGGATGGGCTCCCCGGCCGCGACGCGGAGCTGGGCCTGCACGACGTCGACGCCGGTGACGAGCTCGGTGACGGGGTGCTCCACCTGGAGGCGCGTGTTGACCTCGAGGAAGTAGAAGGAGCCGTCCTGGTCCAGGATGAGCTCGACCGTGCCCGCGTTCGTGTAGCCGATGGCCTCCGCGAGGGCGACGGCCGCGCTCCCCATGCGCGCGCGCAGCTCTTCGTCGAGGGCCGGCGACGGGGACTCCTCGATGATCTTCTGGTGGCGGCGCTGGATCGAGCACTCGCGCTCGAAGAGGTGTACGACCCGGCCGGTCGCAGCTTCGCCGAGGATCTGGATCTCCACGTGGCGCGGGCGCTCGATGTAGCGCTCGAGCAGGAGGGTGCCGTCCCCGAAAGCGGCCTGGGCCTCGCGGCGGCATGAAGCGAGGGCGTCCGCGAGGTCCGCTGGGTCCTTGACGACGCGCATGCCGCGCCCGCCCCCGCCCGCGCTGGCCTTGACGAGGACCGGGAAGCCGATCTCCTTTGCGGCCGCCGTGAATGCTCCTTCGCCCTGGTCGCCGCCGTCGTAGCCCGGGATGACCGGTACCCCGGCGTCGCGGGCGAGGGCCCGCGCCTCGGTCTTGGATCCCATCTTGGCGATGGCGGCGGGCGGGGGGCCCACGAAGGTGAGCCCCGCGTCGGCGCAGGCCTGGGCGAAGTCGGCGTTCTCGGCGAGGAAGCCGTAGCCGGGGTGGACGGCGTCGGCGCCCGTCTTTTTCGCGGCCTCGAGGATGCGCTCGATGTGGAGGTATGACTCGGCGGCCACGGGGGGCCCGATGCAGGCGGCGACGTCAGCGAAGCGCACGTGGGGGGCCGCGGAGTCTGCCTCGGAGTAGACCGCGACGCTTCGCAGACCGAGGCCGTGGCAGGCCCGCAGCACGCGGACGGCTATCTCACCGCGGTTGGCTACCAGGACCTTTCTCAATGCCTGAAGACCCCCCAGGAGGTGGTGCCCTTGAAGGGCGCGTTCCATATGGTGCTCAGGCAGATCGCCACGACCTGCCTGGTCTCGCGCGGGTCGATGATGCCGTCGTCCCACATGCGCGCGGTGGCGAAGAAGGGGTCGGACTCCTGGCCTATCTGCTGCTCGATCATGCCCTTGACGATCTCGAGGTTGGTCTCGTCGATGGGCTCTCCTTTGCGGTGCGCAGCGTCGCGCTTGATGATGTCGAGCACCCCCGCGAGCTGCTTGCCGCCCATGACCGCGATGCGGTGGTTCGGCCAGGTGAACAGGAAGCGGGGCTCGTAGGCCCGGCCGCACATGGCGTAGTTCCCCGCGCCGTAGCTGGCTCCGGTCATGATGGTGACGGCGGGCACGGTGCTGTTGCTCACGGCGTTGATGAGCTTGGCGCCGTTCTTGATGATGCCCTCCTGCTCCGCCCGTGTGCCGACCATGAAGCCCGTGATGTTCTGCAGGAAGAGCAGCGGCGTGTCGGTGCTGTTGCAGAGCTGGATGAATTGCGCGCCCTTGTTGGAGGACTCGCTGAACAGCACCCCGTTGTTGGCGAGGATGCCGACCGGGTAGCCGTGCACTCGCGCCCACCCGCAGACCAGGGTCTCGCCGTAGAGAGGCTTGAACTCGGAGAAGCGGCTGCCGTCCACGACTCGGGCGATGACCTCGCGGGAGTCGAAGGGCACGCGCACGTCCGAAGAGGCGATGCCGAGCAGCTCCTCGGGGTCGTAGAGGGGCGGCTCCACGGGCCCGGCGGGGTCCGGCTGCGCCTTCTTCCAGTCGAGGTGGGCCACGATCTCACGGCCGAGCCTGATGGCCTCGTACTCGTCCTCGGCGAGGTAATCGGAGACCCCCGAGGTGCGGCTGTGCATGTCGGCGCCGCCGAGGGACTCGGGGTCCGCCTCCTCGCCGGTGGCCATTTTCACCAGCGGGAGCCCCGCCAGGTAGACCTCCGCCTGCCGGCGGACCATGACCGTGTAGTCGCTCATGCCCGGGATGTAGGCGCCGCCGGCCGTGCAGCTCCCGAAGACCAGGCAGATCGTGGGGATGCGGGACTCGGAGGCTCTGGTGAGGCGCCTGAAGGTCCGTCCACCCTCCACGAAGATCTTGTGCTGGTTGGGCAGGTCGGCCCCGGCTGACTGCACGAGGTTGATGGTCGGCAGGCGGTTGGCGCCGGCGACCTCGCCGAGGCGCCTGGTCTTGATCAGGCCCCACTCGTTTATGGCGCCGCCTTTGACCGTGGCCTCGGTGGCCGAGAGCAGGCACTCTACGCCGCTGACCAGCCCGACGCCGGCGACCACGCTGGCGCCCGGCGTGACGCCCCTGATGCCGTGCCCGGCGAGGGGGCAGAGCTCCAGGAAGTGGGAGTCGGGGTCGAGGAGCAGCTCGAGCCGCTCCCGGGGCAGGAGCTGGCCCTTGGCCTGGTGGCGCGCCACGTATTTCTCACCACCCCCGGCTCGAGACGCGGCGAGCGCCTCGCGCAGGCGAGAGACCGCAGCTCCGTTCTCCTCGGAGTTCTTCTTGAACGGCTCCGAGCGTGGGTCTATCCGCGAGCGCAGGGCTGGGAAGGGCTGTGCCATGGTGGAGCTACTCTTCGGGAGCCGGCGGACACTGGGCGTGGTCGACCTCCGCGCTGCCCTCGATCACCGAGTGGGCGTCCAGGTAGCGGTCGAAGGGGGTGCCGCCCCTCGCCCAGGCCACACACTCGCAGCGGAAGGCGTCGTCGCAGTAGTCCTTCATGCACACCGCGTCGCACGCACGCCTGCACTGGGCCCCGGCCCAGGAGCCGCACTCGTGGTCCTCGTTGCAGCGTGAGTAGCAGGAGTCGTGCTCGCGGCAGCCGGGGTGGGTCCCGCACAGCCAGTGGATGCTGCCGGCCCTGCGTCCGTCGTGGCCCCCCTGCTCGTCTTGGAGGCAGGTCCACTCGAAGGCCGGGGTGCAGGCCTGGTGGCCGCAGCCCTGCCCGCACGCGCCCTCGCAGTCCGCCTGGCACTGCCACTCCTGTGCGATCTCCGTGGTCTTCAGCGCCGCGCCCGTGCCGTCGAAGGGCCAATAGCCGAGCACGTGCGGGATTGGGTCCTCTGAGGCGAGCTGGAGCACCGTGGGCGCCGCAAAGCTCTTGATCTCGCTGGGCACGGTGCGCGCCTCGGGGGGCGCCGCCGGAGCCAGGAGCGTGCACGAAGCCTGTGGGACGAGGTCCGAGATGCGTGCGTAGTCCGGGGAGTACTTGATCAGCATCTGCCATGGCAGGAGCAGAGCGGCGACGCGGGCGTCAGGCTCCTCGTCCTCCCCCGCCGACAGGGTGCAGGCGATCTCGAGAGGGGCGAGGGCCAGCGCGGCGCCGGCCTCCGAGCGCCCGAGCCCCGTCAGGGCGTTGAGCTGGTCCACCTTCAAGGGGCCGCGGCCGTCCATCTCGACCTCGCCGACGGTGAGCTTGGCCTGCTCTCCGCCGATGAGCTCCACCGCGCAGAGGGTCTCGCCGCTCGCCGTGGTGAAGATCGCCTCGTGCACCTGCCGCTCGGCGTTCAGGGCGGCCTCGAAGCTCAGCTCCGCGGAGCCGTCGTGGAAGGCGTAGGTGCCGGCGAGCTTGCCGGCGCTCCCGCTGGCCGTGAGCTTGAGCGCGCCTGCGCCGGGAGGCGGTGGGAGCGGCTCTACGCCTTCGTCGGCTGGGCCCGGGTCGGTGGCGCCCTCGTCGGCGGTACCGGGATCGGAGGCCGGGTCGGTTCCGGCGTCAGCGCCGGGGTCGTCGCCCTCCCCCTCGTCGGTCGGATGGCCGTTGCTGGGCGGGCCCTTGTCGCTCAGGGATGTGCCGGGGTCGCTGCGCGCGGGCGGCTCCTCCGAGCTCTCGCCGTCTCCGCTGCACGCGGGCGCGAGGAGCAGGATCGCCACGGCCAGACAAGCGCAGGAGCGGGCCCTTCGTGCGATCGCTGTCATGCCTTTGCTCGCTACATCCCTGGAGGTTGCCCGATTCACGGCGGCATTCTAGCAGGCCCCCGACAATGCGCACAGATGGGACAGAACCAGCTCTCCCCCTCTACCTCCCCTGCTCCCTTCACTTCAGGCCGAGCTCCTTCATCCGCAGCCTGAGGGCCCGCTCGGACACCTCGAGAGCCCGAGCCATCTGCTCCGTGTCGCCGCCGTGCTCCTCCTCGCAGCGGCGGATCTCCTCCTCGCCGATCTCGTGCATGAGGCGGATCACCGGGCTGCGGCGGATTCGCTCGTAGAGCGTCGTCCGCGAGATGCCGAGGCTGGCGGCCGCTCTCTCGCGGCGGAAGCCGTTGGAGCGCAGGGCCGAGACGATCTGCTCGTCGCTGATCTCGGAGGCCTGTCGCTGGTGCGCGTCAGGGTCGTCTCCGCCACCTTCGGCGCCGGCCGCGGGGGCCTCTCCGGGTCTCTCCGGGAGCGAGCCCGATCCCGCGAGCAGCCTGTCGAGGAGCTCGTCGCAGGCTCCCGGGGAGTCGAGGCCCTCGAGGACCACGGCGCGGGTGACGTTGCGGAGCTGGCGCACGTTTCCCGGCCAGTCGTAGCGCAGCATGCGTGAGACCAGCCGGGCGGAGAGCCACAGCGTTCGACCGTCTTCGCCGGCATCGAGGAGATCCTCTCGGCCGTGCGCGACGAGCTCCGTGCGCAGCACCTCGGCCAGGATCGCGGCGGCGTCTTCGGGCCGCTCCCGCAGCGGCGGGATCCGGATCTCGTAGCCGGCGAGGCGGTGGAGGAGGGGGCCCACGAAGCGGCCGGCCTCGACCTCCTCGGGCAGCAGCTTGTCGGCCGCGGTGACCACGCGCACGTCCACGTGGCTTGTGCTCGCCGAGCCGACAGGGCAGACCTCTCCGCTCTCGAGGGCCCGCAGCAGCATGGGCTGGATGGGCGTCGGGGTGGCCGAGATCTCGTCCAGGAACAAGGTGCCCTTGTGGGCGCGCGCGAAGAAGCCGTCGTGCTCGCGGTCCGCGCCGGTGAAGGCCCCCCGCACGTGCCCGAAGAGCTGGGAGACGGCGGTCTCGCCCTGGAGCGAAGCCATGTTCACGGAGACCCAGGGGCCGTCACGCCGCTTGCTCGACGTGTGGATGGCCCTGGCGACCAGCTCCTTGCCGGTCCCGCTCTCTCCCGTCACGAGCACAGGGATCTCGAGGGAGGCGACTCGAGAGACCGCGCCGCGAGCTCTCTCGAGCGCGGTGCTGGTGCCTATCAGGCCGAAGCCGCGCCGCGCCCTCGCCTCCGGCGCGTCCTCGCGCAGCAGCAGGACCACCCTGCCGGCGACCTCGATCACGACGCCGGCTCTCAGCTTCCGGGCGGGGAGGAACAAGGAGTAGTCGACCTCCTCGCCGTCGACCACGATCTCCTGGCTCGTGCGGTCGGTCGTCAGCACGAGCCCCTGGTCTGCTTTCGCCTCGAGGACGAGGGGCTTGCGGCTCACGAAGGGATCGGCCAGGGGCCCCGAGGCCTCGCCCTCGGGGGTCGACAGCTCCGGCCCGAGGCGCGAGACCTCGACGGGGGTCCCGAGGGGCAGGTCCGAGAGCACCGCGCGCTCGCCCACCCTGGAGAGGTCGGGGTGGTAGAGCAGCGTCAGGACCGGCGCCCGTGGCAGCTCGGCCGAGCTGTCGAGCTCGGCCGTCTGCCCGGTGCGGGTGATCACGTCCGAACCCGGGTCTTGAGGCTTCTCTCCCATGGAGGCGATATTACATCCCAATCCCGCTGATGGCGCATTTAGCGGGGGCAGGCGTTTCGAAGCGAGACGTCGCCACGGCGGTGCGTTTCCCGCGTGAGACACTGTTTCTTGTGCATCTGCGCGGGCGGAGGGCATGCGGCCGGGCCGGAGGAGGCGGAGCGTGGCCGCCCCGGGCGCGCCGTGGTAGCCCTTGGCTCCGTCAATCGGAGGCGACCGTGCCAACAGCCCTGAAGCCGATTCCGATCTTCTGCCTCGCCGTGATCGCGGCCCTCGCGCTCGCCACCTGTGTGTCCGGAGACACGAGGAGCTCGAGCCGTGGATTGCCGCCGGGTGCGTCGCAGGGCGACGACGTCGCGGCCGCGCCGGCAGAGGATGGAGGGGCGTCGTCGACAGCGGACGAAGGCACGCTGCCGGTCGAGGACGAAGGCACGCCGCCGGTGGAGGACGAAGGCACGCCGCCGGTGGAGGACGAGGGGAGCTCCGGCGATCGGGGCGAGGAGGAGGACCTCCGCGACGCGAGAGACGAAGACCAGCTCGACTCGGAAGAGGCGACCCGAGATCACGGGGAGGTGGACGCGGAGGAGGACGGCGGCGGCGCCGAGGATGGAGGTGAGGGAGCCCGGTGGCGCCACGCCTGCGACGACGACACGGACTGCCAGCAGGGGCGATGCCGCGCCATCCCCGAAGGCGGAAACCGGTTCTGCGTCGGCGATCCCCACCGCCGGGTCCACGACTGCGAGCACCTCGAGCCGGGCTTCGAGAACGAGTGCTGCGCCGACGACGACTGCGCCGGAGAGGGCGACCTCCCCAGGTTCTGCGTCGCCTTCGAGGTCGGCTACTGCGGTGGCCCCGCTCCCATGCCGATCAACGTCTGTCGCTCCGAGGGCTGTCTGAACGACTCCGGCTGTGGAGATGGGAAGGCCTGTGCCCCGGGTGGGTTCTGGCGCCTCTCCTGGTCGACCTGCGTCCACGCTTCGTGTGCGTGGGACGGCGACTGCACGGCACGGGCTGGTGGGCAGTGCCGTCCTTTCAGCGGCGCGGGCTTCTGTGACGGCCTGTTGGGCTTTTTCTGCACCTACGCCGACGATCCTTGCCGCACGGACGCCGACTGCCCGGCACCAAAGCGTTGCGTCCCGGCGGGGACCGAGGCCGGCGGCACGGGCTGCGTCGATCCGGGGCCTCCACCCCCTTGAGGCCTCAGACGCTTCGGGCTGCCTTCACGCGCTCGCAGGCCCATGCTCGCCAGCCGGTCGGACTGGGCGAGGCCGGCGTGGAGGTTGCGGCGCTCGGTCGAGTCCCGGAAGCAGCCCATGACCAGCCGCCGCCTGTCGATGACGATCGAGGAGGCCTTGACGTCCGCGTACCCGACGCTCCCGCCCTCGTCACCGCCCGTCGCCCGCGCGGTGGGTCGGGTTTCGCCTCACGACGCGCAGCCACGCGTCGCGGGTCTTCTCCAGCTCCTCGCGGGCTTGAGCGAGGAGCGGCGTCTCGGCTCGGAAGGCATCCGCGAGCAGAGCCGCCTGCGCCGCGGTCCGGGTCGCGGCCGGGAGCCTCGCCGCTTCGAGCACGTCCGGAAGGAGGGGGTCTTCGGCGCCGGTCGTCATCAGACGCACGCGATCGATCGCGCCCGCCACGCCGAGCGACACGAGCAGGCCATATCCGCCTCCCCCCGGCGCCGGCGAACCGAGCTTGCAGACCACCGAGCTCGAGGGCCGGGTCGCGCCTGGAGACCAGCCGCTCCCCTCCTGCCCGTCGAGCATCATCGAAGCCGGATGCCGCAGCTCCTCGCTGGTGGCCCTGCAGCCGGCGACGGGTACCGGCTCATAGCCACCGTCGCTTCCGCCGAGCACCTCGAGCGAGGTGACGAGGAAACGACCTCGCGCTCCGCCGGCGCCACCGTGCAGATCGAGCCTGAGTCCCCTCGTGCGGCCCGGGAGCTCCTTCAGCTTGAAGGTGTAGACGTCCGGCCTCGAGTCTCTCCGCCGCACCTCGACCCAGCCCTCCTCGAGCACGCGCACCTGACGCCCGGCCTTGGAGCCCACCTCGAAGCGTGTCCTCTCCCACGCGTGGCCCCCACGCTCGAGCCGCTCGTGCAGGACGCGTGTCCAGGCTGCCAGGGCCTCCTCGAGAGCCGGCGTGCTCCGAGTCAGCTCGGAACGCCTCTCCTCGAGGGCCTCCCTCGCGCGCATGAGCTCACCCCGCCCCTTGCTCAGGTACAGGTTGGTGAAGAGCTTGTTCTCCACGGTGTAGGTGGAGAGGAGCGACTCCCGCGTCACCTCAACGAGGGGCACGAGGGGCCCGAGGCCGAGGTCGTAGAAGCGGAAGTCGAGCTCCTCGAGCATGGAGAGCAGCTCGGAGGCCGATGAGCCGAGGTCTTCCAGCGCGTAGGGCGACAGCTCCACCGCCATCTTCAGATCCGCGTTCTCCGCGATGAGCCGCTTCATGCCCGCGACGATCAGGGCCTCGGCTCCTTCGGTGTCGATCTTGATGAAGTGAACCTTGCGCGCCTCCGCGGCGAAGTAGTCGTCGACACGCACCGCCTCCACCTCGACGAAGCGCTTCTGGTTCTCCCCGGGGACGTTGACGCGGTGGGCGCCCAGGTTGACCTCGTCCAAGAAGAGCTTCAGGGTGCCCGGCTCGCTGGAGCAGGCCTTTTGCTCCAAGACGACGTTTCGCAAGGCGTTGGCCGCCGCGTTCTTCTCCAGGAAGGAGAAGGCCGTAGGATCGGGCTCGAAGGCGTATACCCGGCCCTCGTCGCCTACCAGGCGCGAGGCGATCACGGTGTAGTAGCCGACGTTGGCGCCCACATCGAGCACGACGTCGCCCTCCCGCAGGCTCCGGACCATCCAGCGGGTCTCGTTGGCCTCCCACAGCCCCTCCGCCAGGATCAGGCGGGTTATCATCTCGTCTTTGGGGTTGAGGTGCAGCACGGCCCCGTCGACGCCCGGCACCCTCAGCCTGACCATGGGGGGCGCGGGCCGATCGACGCTGTCGGTCGCGGCGCGCCCTTCGTCCGCCTCTTGCCCCTCGGTCCGGACAACGCGGTAGAGGGTGGCGCCGAGCACGGCCAGCAGCATGCCGGCCAGCAGTAACCTCAAGCCTTTGTTCGATGAGCTGCGCGCCACTCTCCCGTCCTCTGCTCGGGGGCGATGCCACAATGCCCCGAAAGCTCGCAAAAGTCCCGCCAGGCCTGTCGTGGCGGCTCAGATCGCGTCCCGTCCCGGGCTCGCGGATCGCGTCTTGCGCTCCGCAGCGCACTCCTACTCCGAGTCCTCCTCCAGCGTCGCCATCGCGAGATCGAGCCCCGCCGCGAGGGAGGAGCGTGTCTCGAAGCGGGAGAGGTCTACACCGAGGTGCACCAGGGTCTGTGCGATCGAGGGGCGCACGCCGGTCATGACGACCTTGCAGCCGAGCAGGCGCACGGCGGTGAAGGTCTCCATCAGGTTCTGGGCGGTGCGGGTGTCGACCTCCGGCACGCCGGTGATGTCGACGAGGGCCACCTCGGAGCGGTGGTCCCGGATGTGGTTGAGCAGCCGGTCCATGAGCTGCTCGGTGCGCTCGCCGTCGAGGGTGCCGATGAGGGGAACGAGCACGAGGCCCTCCCAGAGACGGATGACCGGGGTGCCGACCTCGAGCAGCTCGCGAGCCTGTCGCGTGACCTCCTGCTCGGCGCGCTCGCACTCCTCGGCCTCGGCTCGAAGGGATTCGTTGGCCCGCTCGAGGTCGGCGGTGCGCTCGCGCACGCGGCGCTCGAGCTCCTCGTGGGCGCTGAGCAGCTCGTCTTCGGCGCGGCTGCGCTCGGCGACCTCGACGGCGAGCTGGGCTCCCTGGTGGATGGCCTCCGGGTAGGCCGCGAGGGCCTGGAGGACGGCGGGGCTCTCGGGGAAGGTGAGCTCCTCGACGCCGAGCCACGGCCGCGGCTCGATCGGGGCGGCGGTGCTCCAGACGATCTGAAACTGCCCCGTGGCGTCGCAGCGTCCGACATGAGCTGGGAGGGTCACGTGGTGGTTGGGACGGACAGTGAGAGGGCCGGCCGGCCCGTCGAGGCTCAGGCCGGCGAGGTGTCCGCGCAGGGCGGAGGCCTCGAAGCTCCCGGCCGCTTCCGGGTGCGTTGGCAAAAAGGGGGTCTGGGCGACCGGGCAAGCAGTTAGCTGTTAGAGGTTAGCCATTAGCCAACCCGACAGAGGCAAACATGCGGGATTTCAAGAAGTTGACCGTGTGGCGAAAGGCTCACTCCCTGGCCTTGAACGTCTACAGGCTGACGAGCGCCTTTCCCCGGGAGGAGCGCTTTGGGGTGGTGTCTGGCCTACGGGGCCGAGCCATTTCCAGGACAAGCCATTAGCCATTAGCTGTTGGCCATTAGCTCAGACATGGTCGGCACTTGAGAGAGTAGGCATGTTCATCCGAAACGTGATCTCGTGGCTGCCATGGGAGAGGCAAGAAGGGATGGGGAGCGCGGACCGGCGGCTAACGGCTAACGGCTAGTGCGCCAGGTCAAGCCTGGGAAGGAGGAAAGAGAA
>CAZQPP010000206.1:0-13373 GCA_964594295.1 uncultured Myxococcales bacterium
GGTAACCGCGCGCCATGCCGTAGGCGAAGAGGGCGCCGGTGGAGGTCTCGAGGTAGGTCTCGCCGGGGCGTTTGAGCACGATCCACCAGCGGCCCGTGTCCTCGTCCTGGGCGGCGATGGCGGCCTCGACCTGTAGGGCGAGGGCCTGCTCGACGAAGGCGTCCGTCTCGCCGCGGTTCTTGCGAGCGCGCAGGTAGTCGTAGCCGGAGGCGGTGACCCAGCCGTTGCCGCGGCCCCAGTAGATGTCGGTGTCCACGGGCTTGGACCAGCCCCAGGCGTGCACGTAGAGGCCGCCGTCTGACTGGAGCACCTCGGTGAAGATGCGGAACTGGTCGGCCATCATGTCGAGGCGCGTTGGGTCCGGGAGGTACTCGCCCCAGCGGGTGAGCAGGTTGCCGAACATGAAGAGGCTGTCGACCCAGAGGGTGGGCTGGTCGGTGGGGCCCCAGTGGTTCAGGCCGCCGTGGGGAGTGCGGGTGGCGACGTTGTCGAGGTAGTGCAGGCCGGCCTCGACCATCTCGCGGTAGGACTCCTCGCCGCTCTCCATGTAGCAGAAGGCCGCCGCGAGGATCGGGGCGCACATGTCGCTGGCGAAGATGAGCTTGACGGCCGTCGGGCCGCGGTAGTCCATCCACGCGCGCAGGCCCTCGAGGTAGCTGGCCTCGCCGGTGACGCGGTAGAGCTCGTAGAGGCCGACCCCGAAGACGGCCTGCTCCCAGGTCCAGTGCAGGGTCCTGGCCGGGTGCAGCTCGAGGTAGCGGTCGGCGATGGCGCGTGCGAGGGCGATGTTCTCGGAGTCGGGGTCGCGGCGGGCCGCGTAGCACGCGTCGTCGGGAGGGGCGCCGTCGCACCAGTCGAAGGGTGGGGGGGGTGGGAGGGGCGTGTCGGTTGCCGTGTACGTGTCGGCTGCCGTGGCCGTGTCCGTGTCGGCGGCAGAGCTGGCTTCGGGGCCCGTGGCCGTGCGCGAGGCGTCGTCGCCACAGGACCACGCGATGGCTGAGAGGAGCAGGACGAGCAGGGCAGGGCGGGTCATCGTCGTCTCCGATGGTGCGTCCGGTCGTTCAAGGCGCCTCGGGTTCCGGCGTCGCCCGGCGGGAGTCGTCTTCGAAGTCGAGGAGCAGGCGGTGCTCGCCGGCCGTGATCTCGTAGCGCGTGTCGTCGAAGCGCGTGCGCACGAAGGGGTTGTCAAAGCGCCAGTCCCAGCGCAGCTCGATCTCCTGCCCGTCCACGATCAGCGGAGCGTGCCAACCGAAGGTGATGAGGCCCCGGCTCGGCGAGGCGTAGGACACGTCGAAGCCGTCCTCGAAGCCGTCGCCGTCCCTGTCGGGCGAGGGCGTGGCGTAGATGGCCGCCTCGCCGACTTCCTCGCGGAAGGCCTCGAAGGCCTCCTCGATGGTCGTCCCGTGGCGGGGGTATTCGTAGGCCTGTGCGTCGCTCAGCTCGACAATCCAGGCGTTCTGGGCGCCCGGCGCCACGAGGTCGAAGGGCTCGCCGCCGTTCTCGAAGACCTCGGGCTGGTTCCTGCGCCAGTCCGCCTCGTTGTGGGACCACAGCGCCAGGAAGCCTTCGTCCTTGCGGGCGAACAGCCAGCTCTCCTCGCGCACCACCTCGTCGAAGTGGGCGATCGGCACGTAGGCGTGGGTCTCGGGCAGGTAGTTGAAGAGCTCGATGTCGAAGGGCTTGGGCTCGAACTGCGGCGCGTAGAGGATGACGGCCACGTTCTCGTGCTGGCCGACCCGGGGCAGGGAGCCCGAGCCCGTCCAGTAGCCGGGGCCGGGCTCGTCCCTCTCGTGCCAATTCCAGAGCTCTGGCGGCTCCTCGCCTTGGGGCACGGGCAGGTAGCCGGGCTGGGTCGTGAAGACGAGGGCGTGCTCCGAGAGGGTAGCCTGCCAGGCGTGGGCCTGGTTGCTCAAGATGCCCTTGCGGTAGTCCTGGGCGCTGGAGAGCATGGCGTGGCGTGTGCGCCAGGTGTAGGTGTGCACCTCCTCCAGGAGGGCGGACGTGATGACCTTCCACAGGGACTTGTAGAGGGGGTAGACGCGCTTTCGGACCTCGTCCGGCGGCCCGCTCACCCCGACGACCTTGGCGAGCACGTCGAACTGCTCGAATTGGCCCTCCCAGAGATCGTGGCGGGAGGCCACCTCGAAGGTCATGGGCAGCAGGGGCCAGGTGGTGAAGCCGCTCATGGACCACCAGAGCGGCAGGCGCTCCTCGTCCTCGTAGGAGAGGCCGTAGGGCGGTGGCTCGACGGGGTCGTCCCAGGCAGCCGGCGGCTCCTCGGCGATGGGCAGGTTCATCCTCTCGCGGTCGACCATGGGCTCGTCGTGGCGGGCGATCTGCCGGATGACCCAGGGCAGGGTGTAGCGCTCGGTCGTGGCGAGCAGCACGGCCCCGAAAGACGAGCTGCCCCGGTAGGGGAGGTCGGTGTCGTCGAAGAGCAGCTTCGAGAGGTCGAAGGTGTCCTCGAGCTCCGCGGCGGGCTTGTCCTTGATGTAGGAGCGGCCGTGGGTGGCGCCGAAGGTGCCGCGGTGCAGGTGCAGCGCGATGTCCAAGAGCACGAGGTCGAGCACCATCGAGGCGCGCCTGACGATGACCGGGTCCTCCGCGTGCTCGACGAGGGAGAGCAGGGGGTTGACGTCCCAGTGGTAGTAGACGTTCGAGTGCCACTCGGTGAAGCCCCAGCGCGAGCGCTCCTCGAGCCAGGTCAGGATCTCCGCCTTGGCGCGGTTTTGGTGCCAGGCGCCCTTCTGGCCGGTCACCGTGAAGGTGCGCTCCGCGAAGCGCTGACCCGCGAGGTACTCGGCGGCGCGGAAGATCAGGACGTGGTTCTCGGACCAGTACCACATGGTGTCCACGACGGGCTCGCCGTCGGCCTCGCGCTCGGGGGTCGCGTCGGTGAACCAGTACTTGAAGTCCAGCAGCGAGCGCTCGGTCTTCTCCCAGAGCTCAGGCGGTACGCTCTCGTGCCCGCCGAAGGAGTAGAGCAGGTTCACGAGGCGCAAGACGCCGAAGTCGCTCGTGTCCTTGAGGCGCCAGTGCTTGTCGAGCATGCCCTCCCAGGCATCCGCCGGCACGGCGCCGGCTGGCACGGGCGGCGCGAGACCGCGTTCGGCGCAGCTCAGGTGGGCGAGCAGGTGCATCGTGCTGCGGGGGCTCAGGGGCTGAGCGCAGGCGTGGGCGAGGAAGTGCTCCTGCCGGTGTTTGAACCAGCCCGAGGGCTCCACCTCGTCCGGCAGTCTCTTCCAGGCGGTGTCCGGAGCCGTGTCCATGGCCGTATCGGGGGCCGTGGCCGTGTCGGTGACCGTGGCCGTGTCGGTGACCGTGGCCGTGTCGGTGACCGTGGCCGTGTCCGTGTCCGTGGCCGTGTCCGTGGCCGTGGCCGTCTCTGTGCTGCCGCTGCACGCCGCGAGGAGCAGCACGAGGAGCAGGGGCGCGGCCGCTCGGGCGCGCACCCTGAAGCCGAGGAGGAGCGCGATCACCCACCACACGGGCGCGACCGGGGCCGGCGCGCAGCCTCCTCCTCCGCCGGACGCCTTGTCCGGCTCGGCCTTCACGTCCACGCTCACGTCCGCGGCCGCTGCATCGGTCGCCTTCTTGAAGCCGAGGTCGGTCTTGGGGATGTCCGGGGCGGCCGAGCCCGCGTCGGCCGATGCGTCGGGGCTCCCTCCGTTGTCGCCCGGGGGAGGCTCGCGGGGGTCGATCTCCCATAGCTCGTGCACTTTCCCGCCGACGAGAGAGCCGTAGTCGAGGGTCTCGCCACCGGGCCACGAGACCTCGACCTCCTCGAGCCCGCTGGCGCCGCCCAAACCCATGTGGAGCACGAAGGGCTCCTGGCAGCCGTTCCCGATGCCGGCGCTCACCTGGCGCACGAGGAGGCGCTCCCCCGCGCGGGCCTTCACGACGGCTCCCACGCCCCAGCCGTTGGCCCGCGCCCCTCTCAGCCGCAGCGCGATCCAGCCCGCGTCGGGGTGTCGCTCGTCCGCGCGGTTTGCGAAGACGCCGCGGCTCACGAGGTCGAGGTCGCCGTCCCTGTCGAGGTCGGCGAAGACCGCGCCGGTCGCCGAGAAGACACGCGCGCCCGAGAGGTAGGAGACCTCGCTCATGCTCCACGAGCCCTCGTTTCGGTAGAGGAAGCTCTCGCGCTCGGTGCCCGAGGCGCTCAAGAAGAGGTCGAGGTCGCCGTCGTTGTCGATGTCTCCGAGGGCTGGCTGGTGGTGGTGGTCGGCGAAGGCTACCCCGGCCGTCTCGGTGCGGTCGCGGTACTCGTGGGAGGGCGGGCCCTTGCTCACGTAGAGGCGGGTCGGATCGCTCGAGACACCTCCGCGGGGGCCGTAGTGGGCCGTGTCCACGAGGTCGAAGCTGCCGTCGTTGTCGAGGTCCCCGAAGACCGACGCGATCGTGTTGCCGAAGCGGTCGTTCTCGGCGGTGCCGGCGACCTGGAGCGTCGGCGCCGCGTCCTTGAAGGAGCCCTCGCCGAGGTTCCTGAACAGGAAGTTGGCGCGCTGCCGGTCGTTGGCCACCCGCAGGTCCGTGTCTCCGTCGAGGTCGAAGTCCACGAAGGCGACGCCCCGCCCGCAGCGAGCGCCGAGGAGCGCGACACCTGAGCTCGACGAGACGTTCTTGAAGGTGCCGTCGCCGTTGTTCCGCCACAAGAAGTCGGGGCTGCAGGCGTTCTCGACGTGCTCGTGGTTGACCACGTAGAGGTCGAGGTCGCCGTCCCCGTCGATGTCGGCGAAGGCCGCCGCCTCGGTGTTCTCGGTGTCGCTGGGGTTGCCGGTGACCGCGGTGACGTCCTCGAAGCTCCCGTCTTCACCGCCGCGGTAGAGGCGGTCGGTGGCGCCGTCGTCGCCCGAGGCGTAGGCGTAGAGGTCGAGGGTGCCGTCGCCGTCGTAGTCGGCGAAGACGCCGCCGCGGATGCCGGGAGCGTCTATGCCGGCGGCCGGGTCCTCGGTGAAGGCTCCGGCGCCGTCGTTGCGGAAGAGGCGCCGGCCGCCGTGGAGCACCTCGGGGGCGCCGTCACCGTCGAGATCGACGACGGCGAGGGGCGCCGGCTCCGCGGGCAGGCCCGCCGCGTCGCTGCGGTCCTCGAACCAGCGCTCCTCGGGGGCGACGCTGTGCTCCACGTCGGCCTCGACGAGGAAGTCTCCCCCGGCGATGCCGGTGAAGATCGACCACTCGCGCAGGCCCGTGTCCGATGACTGCTTGTAGACCAGGGCGCGGTCGCTCGTCGCCTCCGCGTCGAAGAGCAGCGGCGGCCCTTCCACGGGGTAGAGCACCCCGACGTAGAAGCTGGTCTGGTCGGCCACCTCGGCGCCGCCGTCCGGCAGCTCGACCTCCGTCCAGCCCTCGGGGCCGGCCGAGGTCACCTCGACAGGGCCGGCGATGGGCCGCTGGAGATCGGGCTGGTGGCGGCCGCTCTCGGGCCAGACGTAGACCTCGATCGACAGCGGCGGCCCGCCGAAGCGGATGCGCACGCGCAAGACCTTGAGCGGGTGCTCCGCCCAGAGGCGCACCGCCGCGCCGTCGCCGGCGTGGAGCGCGCCGGCCGAGGCGGCGGCCTCGCCGTCGTGGACCTTGAGGGTGAGGACCTCGGCCTGCGCCGGGGTCGCGAGCGCGAGGCAGCCGAGGAGCACGCTCCAGCGCCAGCCCCAGGTTGATCTATGCAGGTTCAACACAGAGGCACAGAGGGACAGAGGCACAGAGAAGAGGAAGAGAAACGCAGAGGCGCAGAGGCGCAGAGAGAGAGAGACGCAGGGGTGGATCAGGGGAAGGAGCGCACCCGCGTGGGCAGGAGCACGGGGCTGTCGTCGTGGCCGATGCCGAGCTGGACGAGGTCGTTTCGGCCCCAGCAGCTCGCCAGCCCGAAGCCCACTATCGAGCAGGTGTGGGCCGAGCCCGCGGTGATGCGCGTTGCGTTGTCGAGGCCCTTGACGCGCGCCGGGCGGGTGACGTCGTCTCCCGCCTCGCCGGTGCCGATCTGGCCGTGGGTGTTGGAGCCCCAGCACCAGGCGACGCCGTCCCCGCGCAGCGCGCAGGTGTGGTCGGCGCCCGCCGCCAGCGCCCTCGCGTTGTTGAGGTTGGGGACCGTGCCCGGCTCCCACGGAGTGTCCGTGGCGCGGCCCAGCTGGGAGCTGTCGTTCTTCCCCCAGCAGTATACGGCTCCCGAGGCGAGCAGCGCGCAGGAGTGGGCGTCCCCCGCGGCGACAGCCACCGCTCCCGTGACCCCGGGCACCTCCAGTGGGGTGCCGCTCTGGGCCGGGGCGATCATGCCAAGCTGCCCGGAGGAGTTGCTCCCCCAGCAGAACACGCCGCCGCTGCCGCGCAGCGCGCAGGTGTGAGCGTCTCCGGCCGCGATGTCCACGGCGTCTACGATGTTTGCGACCGAGACGGGCGTGCTCGGGCTCCCCGTCGCACCCGTGCCGAGCTGGCCCGACGCGTTCTCTCCCCAACAGGAGGCGCCGCCGGTAGCGGTCACCGCGCAGGTGTGCTGGCTGCCGGCGGCCAGGGCGACGGCGTTGGAGACGCCGCTGACCGACTGCGGGTCGAAGAGCGGCGAGGCCGAGGCCGGCCGGCCCGCCTGGGCGACGGAGTTGTCTCCCCAGCAGCGCACGCGGCCGTCGCTCGTGAGCCCGCAGCTGTGGGAGTCGCCGGTGGCCACCGCGACCACGTGCTCGAAGCCCTCGACGAGCACGGCGCGGTCCTGGTCGCCGGTCGTGCGGTCGCCGAGCTGGGCGCGGTCGTTGTGCCCCCAGCAGCGGGCCTCGCCTCGCGCCGAGAGGGCGCAGGTGTGGTCCGCCGAGGCGTTGATGAACACGCCCGCCACCTGGGCGAGCAGCTCCTGCACGGGCTCCGGGGTGGGCTTGCGCTCGTGGCTGCCGTCACCGATCTGGCCGGAGCCGTTGGCGCCCCAGCAGCGCAGGGTGCCGTCGGAGAGGCTGGCGCAGGAGTTCTGCTCGCCCGCCCCGATGACGACTCCGCGGCTCAGCCCGGCGACGATGGTCGGATACCTCTCGTCCACCGGGTTGGTCGGGTCGTAGTCCGAGGTCCCCACCTGGCCGTCGTCGTTGGAGCCCCAGCAGCGCATGGTGCTGTCGGCGAGGAGGGCGCACTGGTGGAAGGAGCCCGCCGCCAGGGCAACGGCCGTGGAGCCGAGCTCGGCGCGGACGGGTCTTCGAGACTTGGTCTCGCCCAGGACGAAGCCGCGGCCAAGCTCGCCCGTGAGGTCGCTTCCCCAGCAGTGGACTTCTCCGTTGACCAGCAGGGCGCAGCTGTGGAGGCCCCCGGCCGCGATGTCCCTGGCGAGGCCGGGCATGTTCTCGACGAGGCCGGGCACGTCCGGGTCGCCCTGGAGGCGCCCGAGCTGCCAGCCGGTGTCCCGTCCCCAGCAGTGGACTTGGCCGTCGGCCGTGCGGGCGCAGGTGTGCTCCGCCTGCACGCCAGACGCTATCTGAACGACCTCGCTCAAGCCCGCCACCTGCCTTGGCTTCGTGGCCGTGGCGTCGCCGCTGCCGTCGCCGATCTGGCCGAAGGAGTTTCGGCCCCAGCACCACGCCGTGCCGTCGGCGCGCACGGCGCAGGTGTGGCTCTGGCCGGCGGTGATCTGGACCACGCTCCTCAGGTCGCTGATCGTGCGCGGGCTGTTGCGCTGGTTCTGCGTCCCGTCGCCGAGCTGGCCGTCGGAGTTGAGGCCCCAGCAGCGCACGACCCCGTCGGCGCGGAGCGCGCAGGTGTGGGTGCCGCCCGCGGCCACCGCCACGCCGTTGGCGATGCCTCCCACGAGCTGCGGCTGGGTCTGCTCGGTCGTGTTGCCGATGCCGAGCTGGCCCTTGCCGTTGTCTCCCCAGCAGCGCACCGTGCCGTCCGACATGGCGGCGCAGACGTGGCCCTCACCGACGGCCACGGAGACCGCGCCCCTCAGGCCGTAGGTCTTGGCGCTCCTCTCGTCGAGGTCGACGCTCATGTTCCCGGCGAGGTCCTCGGCCTTGACGACGAAGTAGTAGCGCTTGCCCTGCTCGAGCTCGTCTATGACGAGGTCTATGTCCGCGTCGTCCTCGGCGAAGCCATCGAAGACAGCCTTGCTCTCAAAGCTCTCCACGCAGATGCCGGGCTCGGTCGAGTAGCAGACGTGGTAGCGGATCTCCGGCCGGCTGGTGAAGTTGTCGGTCGCCGCCCGGAAGAGCACCTCTATCTGGGTCGTGGTCACGGGCTCGACGGCGAAGTGGGCCGCGTGGTCTCCGAAGACCGGCGGGAGGGTGTCGTTGATGTAGGTGATGCCGTCGGAGCAGGCGGAGGTGTTGGCGGAGTCGTCGGTCACCGTTCCGTAGAACGTGTTCTCGGTGTTCTCCTCGACCGCCACGTCAACGGCGAACAGGCCCACCGCGTTTGCCGTGCCTTCGCCCTCCGGGTCTCCCGAGCAGTCATCGCTGCCGTAGACGCGGATTGTTCCCCCCGGCTCCTCGGTGATGCCCTGGATCGACGGGGTCGTGCTCGCGTTCGAGGGGGACTCGGGCACCGTCCACTGGAGGGTCGGCGGGTCCGCGGCCTCGTCGTCGTGCTCGTAGGGCAGGCCCTCGGAGCAGGGCGAGGCGTTCCCGGCGGCGTCGACGGCCTGCGCGTAGAGCGTGTTGGCCTCGTTTCGCGGGACCGGCACGGCGAGGGAGTAGGCGTCGTTGTCACCGGCGGCGACGGAGGCCAGCTCGCCGGTGCTGCAGTCGGCGCTCGTGTAGATGGTGACGCGCGTGCCTCCCTCGGCCGCGCCCCAGACGCGCGGCTGCTGGCTCGAAGAGGGCGAGGCGGGGTCGCTCCCGTCGATGCTCGGCTTCGCGGGCGGGATGTCGTCGTGCACGTAGTCGCGCGGCTGGCTGCAGGCGGAGACGTTGTCCACGTCGTCGGTGGCCGTGGCCGAGAAGACCGACGGCGCGTTCGCGGGTACGGTCGCGCTCACCGAGAAGGTGCCGTTGATGCCCACGAGGGTCGTCACCTCGGGCGTGCCGGAGCAGTCGGCGTTTCGGTACAGGCGCAGGGTGGAGGCGGCCTCGGCCTTGCCGTTCACCGCCGGCGTGGTGCTCTGGTTGTTGGGCGACGGCGGCTCCGTGCCCGTCAGCTCGGGCGGGGAGGGCGGGCGATCGTCGTGGCGGTAGGACAGGGCGTTGGAGCAGCCCGAGCGGTTGCCGGCGTCGTCCACCGCTGCGGCCGAGATGCTGTTGGTCGCGTTGGGGGTGAGGGGGACCTCGATCTCGAACACCCCGCCCGCGTCCGCTCGCCCCGACGCCACGGGATTCCCGGAGCAGTCGGTGCTCGCGTAGATCTCCACCGGCACGTTGGGCTCGGCGCTGCCCTGCACCTTGGGCCGCGTGTTGGTGGCGGAGGGCGACACCGGGTCCGTGGCGCTCAGAGCCGGCGCTGCCGGAGCCATGTCGTCGTGCCGGTAGGCGACGGACGTGGAGCAAGGGGAGATGTTTCCCGCGGCGTCGGTGGCGGTGGCGTACAGGGGGGTGGTGGTGTTCGCCGCCACGGTGGAGGGGATCTCGAAGCGCCCGTTCTCGCCGGTCTTGCCCTGGCCGACGGCGGCGCCCGAGCAGGCGCCGTTCGTGAAGACGTGCACGGTCGAGGCAGGCTCGGCGGCGCCGAGGAGCGCCGGCTCGGGGTCGTTCCCCGGCGAGGCCGGACGCGTGCCGTTGGGCGTGGGCGCGCCCGGGGGGATCGTGTCGTGGGTGTAGCTTATGGGCTGGGAGCAGGGAGAGGTGTTCTCGAGCCCGTCCGAGGCCGTCGCCGAGAAGGTGGCGGTGGAGTTCGCGGCCACCGCGGCCGTGATGGCGAAGGCCCCGTCGGTGTCCGCGCTGGTCGTCGCCACGGGCGCGCCCGCGCAGTCCGGGCCGGCGTAGAGGCGCACGGTCGCGGAGCCCTCGGTCCGGCCCTCGACGCTCGGCTCGGTGCTCGCGTTCGAAGGGGAGTCCGGCACGGTCCCTGCGAAGGTGGGCGCCCCCGGGGGCGTGTCGTCGTGCAGGAACTCGAAGGGGTCGGAGCAGGGCGAGTGGTTCCCGGCGAGGTCTCTGGCCTTGGCGCTGAAGACGGTCGACTTGTTCTCGGCGTCCTGGGTCAGCGCCTCGATCCTGAACCCGCCCTCCTCGTCGACCACCTGGGAGGTCAGGGGCGAGTCGCTGCAGTCCACGTTGACGTAGAGCAGGACGGTGGTCCCCTTGTTGGAGGTCCCGAGGATGAAGGGCTGGGAGGTCAGGTTCGTGGGCGTCGGCGGGTCGCTGCTTTCGATGGTGGGCGCTACGGGCGGCTCGTCGTCGTGCACGTAGGCGTAGGCCGCCGAGCAGGCCGACACGTTGCCCGCGGCGTCGCTCGCCCGGGCGTAGAGGTTGGTCTCCGCGTTGCTGGGCACCTGCACCTGGACCTCTCCCTCGCTGCGCATGGCCACGTCGAAGGCGCCCAGCGGCCCCGCGAGGCTGCTGCCGACTGGGGTGCCGGTGCAGTCGGCGCTGAAGTAGACCTCGACCAGGGCGAGGGGCTCGGTGACGCCGACGACCGAGGGCGAGCGCTCGCTGCTCGGGGTCTGCGGGGAGGTCTCGGTGATGGTGGGCGGGTCGGGAGGGATCTGGTCGTGCACGAAGAGCCGGCCCTCGCCGCACAGGGAGCGGTTGCCGGCGGCGTCGACGGCCTGCGCGTAGAAGGTGGTCTCGCTGTCCGCGGGCGCGCTCGTCTTGACGCGGAAGGCCTCGTTGCCGTCCACCTCGCCTTGACCTGCGAGCTCCCCCGAGCAGTCGGACTCGGTGAAGATCTCGAGGGTGGCGCTGGCCTCTCCGGTCCCGAGGACCTCGGGCTCGGTGGTCACGTTGGTCGGCGTCTCCGGATCGAAGCCCTCGATGGCGGGCGCGTCGGGGGCGACGTCGTCGTGCACGTAGGCGAGCGATCCGGAGCACGAGGACACATTCCCCGCGGCGTCGACCGCCTCCGCGTGGAAGCGGGTCTCGTCGTTGTCCTTCGCACCGATCTGCAGCTTGAAGGTGCCGTCTTCGGCCTGGGCCGTCTCGTAGCTCTGCTCGAGGCAGGCGTTGTCGGTGAAGACGTGGATCGTGACGCCGACCTCGGCGCTGCCCATGACCTCGGGGCTCGTGGTCTCGTTGTCCGGCGACTCGGGCGTGCTGCCCGTCCACTGCGGCGGCTGCGGCGGGATGTTGTCGTGGGTGAACTCCACGCCCGCCGAGCACTCGCTCACGTTGCCGGCCTCGTCCTTGGCGGCCGCGTAGAGCACGACCGAGGTGTTCTCTCCCACGAAGACGGGGATCTTGAAGCCCCCTTCCGGGCCTGAGGTGCCGGTGGACACCGGGGTGCCCGAGCAGTCCGCCGTGGTGTAGATGCGCACAAGCGCCAGCGCGTCGGTCGTCCCGAGGAGCGATGGGGTCGGCACGGTACGAGAGGGAGTCGGCGGGCTCGTGCCCACGAGCAGCGGCGTCCGCGGCGGCGTGCTGTCCTCCTCGTACTCGACCCCGTGCTGAGAGCAGGGTGAGCCGTTGCCGGCCCCGTCGAAGGTGCGCGCGTAGAAGACGTTCAGGGTGTCGTCCTCGACCGAGACGGCCACCTGGAAGGCGCCGTTGGCGTCGGCCTGGCCCTTCTTGGCCGGCGGCTCGGGGCAGCCCTTGGCCGTGTAGATGTGTACGTCGGCGCCGGCCTCGGCGGTCCCGAGCACGAGGGGGTTGTTCTCGTTGGCCGGCGAGTCGGGGATGGTGCCGCTGACCACCGGCGGGTCGGGCTCGCTCACGTCGCAGGCGTCTCCGACACCGTCCTGGTTGCTGTCTGCCTGGTCGGGGTTGTGCGTGAGCGGGCAGTTGTCCTCGCCGTCCTCGACGCCGTCCTCGTCGTCGTCGGGGTCGACGCAGTCTTTGACGTCGTCGCGGTCGGTGTCCTCGAAGCCCTCGTCGATCTCGCTGTCGCAGTCGTTGTCAAAGCCGTCGCAGACGTCCTCGGTGGGCTCTTTCGCGTTGCATTCGGTCAGCCCGCCCGCGGCGCAGCGGCGCGAGCCCTCGCACAGGCCGCGCTGGCATTCGGTGATGGCGCCCCGCTGGATCGCCCGCTTGGAGCAGGCACACTCACCTTCTGTCAGGACGCACTGCTTGTGCTCGCTGGGCTTGCCCGACTCCTTCTCGATGCCGGCCTCGCACTCGTAGCCCTCGTCACAGTCGTCGTCCTCCGAGCACGCGAGGCCGCAGAAGCTGCCCTCGACGTCGCCGTAGACGATGCACCTGTTCTGGCCGCTGCCGGCGACGGCCTGGCAGTCCTCGTTGCGGGTGCAGGGCTCGCACAGCGTGGTGTCCTTCTCCAAGCAGAGCTGGGTCGGGTCCTGGCCCGGGAGCGCGAAGAGCTTGCACTCCCAGCCCTCCTGCGGGCAGCGGTCGACGCAGGTCTCGGTGCAGACGTCGCGGCCCGACGAGCTCGGCACGCAAAAGCCGCTGTTACAGTCGTCCCTCCCAATGCACGGGCAGCCAAAGCCCCCGGCCTCCGCGCAGAGCGTGCCCGCGGTGTCGGCCGTGCCCTTGTCCTCGGGCCGCGGGGTGACGCCGGTGTCGCCCGGGTCGCTGCCGTCCTTCGTTCCGTTGGCGAGATCCTTGTCGTTCTCGCCGCGGTCCTTTCCGAACTCCCGGAAGTCCATGAAGGACTTCGCCTCTTCGACGCTTAGGTCGGCGACGACGGGGATGTCCTTGCCGGGGGCGGGCGTGGTGTCGCCGCCTCCGCCGCACGAGGCGAGAGGGGCCGCGAGGAGAAGACATACGAGAGCGGTCTTCGACCAGGGGAGCTTCAACATTCTCCTACCTTACAAGACGCCTACCGGATCTTGTAGCTGAGCTTGGTACACAGGCCCCGCTCCGCCTTGCCGGGCTCGACCTCGACCTTGGCCTCGCAGGGGATCTCGCCGAGGGAGTCGTCGGTGGAGCGAAGGCGCGCGCACACCGGGACGGCGATGGTCGGGTTGTCCTGCGCGTCGGAGAGCACCACGAGGGTAGCGAAGTCCGAGGGCGGCGTGGGAGCCGGCGCCTCCTCGCCTTCTTCGGCCTCGTCGCTCTTCTCGCCTTCCTCGTCACCGGCTTCGGGCTCGAGAGGCTCGGCGCGGGTGTATGTGACTCGCAGGGCGGCTATCTCGCCGGCCTCGAGCACCTCTGGCGTCGGGCCCTCGAGGGTGAAGGCCTCGTCGCCGCCCTCGGGGGCGTCGTCGGGTGCCACGAGGCAGGCGTCGGTGATGGTGACGGGCCCGCCGCAGCCGGCGTGCAGTAGGAGCACCCGCTCGAAGCGCGCCGTCGCCGAGCCGCTCGGGTCGTCCAATGAGTCCTCCGGGATGGGGTGCAGGTCCCCGAGGTTGAAGGCGGTGGCGC
>CAZQPP010000207.1:0-13370 GCA_964594295.1 uncultured Myxococcales bacterium
CACGTACTCCTCCTCGTGCGCGTGCACCTTTCCCCTCCTCGTCCTCCTGCACAAGGGTCATGACCCGAGTCTGCCACCCGCCTGGCTCGCGCAAAGACGCCAAGACGCCAAGTGGGCTCGCTGTGCTCGCCCGAAGAGGAACGCGGGAGACCCAACACCCGCTCTTGGCCAGCACCCATCGGGTGCGGGCCCCTTCGCGCCTTTGCGCCTTGGCGCGAGGCTCTTCCGACCTCGCTGCGTGGTGACGCGGTGGAGCCGCGAAGGCAGGTCGGACACAGCTCGGGTGGGGAGCCTGGTGTGTGTTTTTCGCAACAGGCTGCTTGCCGGCCAGCCCGCAGCAGGTTTGTCGCTCCCCCGGCCCTGTGCTAGCTTGGCGGCGCAGTGTTGAGGTGGTCTACATGCGAATCGCCGCGCGTTTCCTGGCCGTCGTCGCTCTCCTCCTCCTCGCCTCTTCCGCGCTGGCCCTGCCGCCGGACGTGGAGAAGCTCTACAACGAGGCGAAGCAGGACCTCCAGGAGGCCCGATTCTTCCCGGCCCTCGAGAAGTTCAAGCGCTCGCTGACCCTCGTCAAGGGGGACGCCGAGTCAGAGTGGCAGATGACCCTGGCCATCGCGCTCACCTACGAGGAGATGGACCAGCTCGACCACGCCATCGAGTATTACCGGCGCTTCCTCGCGGCGACGGCGCCGCGGCAGTCCTCCCTCAGCGACAAATGGCGCAAGCGCCGCAAGGTGGCCACTGACACCGTGGACAAGCGGGAGCAGCAGGTCCTGCAGGTGCGCGGGCGGGTCGACTTCGCCTCGAAGCCCGTGGGGGCGCTCATCAAGGTCGACGGCCGCGCCATCGGCGCCGACGGTCGGGCCATCACGCCCTTCACTGCATACCTCCAGCCGGGCCACCGCACCATCACAATGGGTCTGAAGGGCCACAAGACCGGCAAGGAGCGCATCCACGTCGTGCCGGGCGCACGGGAGACGGTCGCCATCCCCTTGAGCGTCATCGAGCGCAAGGGCACCCTGCTCGTCAAGACGGGCCAGAACGACGCCGAGGTCTGGGCTGACGGCAAGAAGGCCGGCGCCGGGGCCGAGGTCACCCTCTCCCTCGAGCAGGGCACCCACGTCATCGACGTGCGCTCCAAGGGCAAGTCCATCTTCCGCAAGAAGATCAACGTGGTGCAAGGCCTGGCGCGGGTCGTCGAGGTCGAGAAGAAGACGGTCACGGCCCCCACGCCGGTCCCGACGCCGGGCGGCAAAGGGAAGACCCCGACCGTCGGCGGCGAAGCGGGCGAGCCCGCGGGCGCGGCCTGGTGGCCCTGGGTTGCCATCGGCGGCGGCGTCGCGGCGGCCGGCGGCGGAGCGCTCTTCACCGTGAAGGCGCTCGGCTACAAGGGCGACATCGAGGACCTCGACGAGAGCCTCGGCCCGGTCAAGGGCCCGAAGCAGTACGAAGGCTTGAAGTCCGACCTCGAGTCGGCGCGCACGGTGTCCTACGTGCTCTACGGGGTAGCCGGCGCCGCCGTCATCACGGGCGTCGTCGGGCTGGCTCTCTCCGGCGGAGACGAAGCCCCGGCCGAGGCGCGCGGACCCTCTCTCGTGCCCGCGATGCTGTCGGTCTCGCCTTACGGGGACGGCGCCTTCGTCGGAGCGGCCTGGGCGTACTAGCTCCCTGGTGTGACTACAGCCGCTTGAAGGCCCCGCCGCGGGTGTTGACCTCCATCGACAGGCAGACGTCGTCGTCCCGCGCTGCATAGGGGTCGTAGCCCTGGCCGTAGTCGGCGAAGGCGTCCTCCGCCTCGCCCATCTCGCCGGTCTCCTCGTACTCCTCGAGGGCCTCTTGTCTTCGACGTTGGTTCTCCTCGGCCAGATCGATGATCTCCCCCACGTCGGCCTCGTCCTGGTCGTAGTCGGAGCACCCGTCTCTTATGCCGTTGGGACCGGTGCTCACCAGGAGGATCTCGCTGTCGGAGACCTCCTCGATGAGGTAAGGATTGCCCCACATGTCCATTGCCGCGTCGCGGCCGTACTTGCCCTGGACGACGCCGCGGATGTACTCGGAGACGTCCTCCTCCTCGTACTCCAAGTCGGGCAAGCCCCCGGAGCCGATGATCTCCGCCTGGAGGGCCGTCGAGATGTTGGACATCTCGTAGCGCGAGACGATGGTCTTCACCGTGTCGGTTATGCGGTTGTAGGTGTCGCGCCCCGATCCGACGGCGGCGACGGCTCCTCCGCCTACGAGCACGAGCGGGATGATGCGGGTGAGCTGAGTCGGGTCCATGTCCTCACCCCCTACGCGGCTTCGAGCGCTGAGAGGCGCTCGGCTGCGGCCCGTTGTATCTCCATGGTCGCCTGAACGTCCTCCAGCAGGATCTCGGCGAACACCGACGCCGGGATCATCAGGAGCACCGCGTCCGTCTCGGCCACAACCGTCGCGGTCCTCACGGTTCCTCGCAGCAACGAGATCTCCCCGAAGTAGTCGCCCGCATCCAGCTTCGCCACCTCGCTCTCGCCGCCGTCGGCTGCCTTGTGGGTCACCCTGCACGTCCCCTCTCGGATGATGTACAGCGCGGTGCCCGGCTCACCCTGGCGGACGATCTCGTCGCCCGCTTCGCGTTGCTCGACCTGGGCTGACTCCAGCAGTGTGCGCGCCCTCGACGCCGGCAGGCAGCTGAAGAGCGGCACCGTGTGCAAGAAGGCCGAGTTCCGCACCTGGTCGAGCACGTCCTCGCGCGGGATGCCGGCGCGCTCGAGGAAGTCGACGAACGTGGCCCTGTCGAGGGTGAGCAGCTCCACCTCCTCGATGGCCTGGACCGTGGCGGTGCGCGGCACGTCCTTGAGGAGCGCCACCTCGCCGAAGAAGTCACCCGGCTCGAGGGTGGCCACGACGTGCACGAGGCCGCTCTCCTCCTCGAGCAGCACCCGGGCCCTGCCGCGCTGAAGGTAGCAGAAGCGGTCGCCGGGCTCCCCCTGGCGAATCATGACGGCGTTTGCTCGGTGCACCTCGCGCCTCATGGAGGCCACGACGCGCGAGAGCTCGTCCGGCTCTATGTTGGCGAGGAAGGGGATGCGCTGCACCTCGTTGACGAAGGCCGTGGCCCCGGTGCCGCCGATGCGCTCGGCCTTGACCGGAGACGCGCCTCGCTTCGGCCGGAAGAGCTGGGCGAGGCCGCCCACGAGGGAGCCGAACAGGAGCAGGATCATGGTGATGAGCCCGAGGACGAGGAGCAGGCCCACCAGGAGGCCGATGATCCAGGCGATGGGGTGTGGTCCTCCCTGGCCGTAGGCAGGAGCGTTCCAGAGGTTCACGACGGTGTGGAGCACCCCCGGCAGCACGTAGCCGGAGAGCACGTGCAGGGCGAGGATGGCGTGCACGAGCCAGAAGGTGACCACCCAGAGGTAGAACTTCTCCAGCCTGCCTGCCTCCTTGCCGCTCAAGAGGTTCGTGGTCGTTCGCCGGAGCAGGTAGCTGGTGGAGCGCCTGCGAAGCTCGGGGATTCGTACGGAGATGCCGACCAGGTGCCGCCCGTCCGTGCGCGCGTAGGGCGCCAGGTCGGCTATGAGGAGCAGGAGCGACACCGACGCGAGCTGGTGAGCCCACGGGCTCCCCGCGTACATCCAGAACCAGGAGGCGACACCGGCGACGAGCGCGAGGGCGGAGATCCCGGTCCAGGCGAGAACGGCGCGGTCGTCTCGGGCGGCAAGCCGCCGGTCCCTGTCGTCCACCTCGAGGTGCAGGATTCCCACTACGACCTGGAGCGAGAAAGCGCTCACCCGGATCTTCAGGGCCGTCAGCACGAGCCCCCGCATTATCCCCCGGAAGGAGAGGATGCCGGCCGCGCAGACGTAGAAGAGGATCAGTGAGGAGGCCTGCCAGCCGTACCCCGCGAAGGGGTCGAAGAGGGCGGCGAAGCGTCCCTTCGCGGCGGCGAAGACGAGCGCCGAGGCAACCAGGAGCAACGAGAAGGTGCGTAGGGTCGTCCACGCCTGACGCGGCATCGTCAGGGGCACGCGGAAGCAGGCCAGGTGTCCGACGGCCTTCGCCAGCCCCGGACCCAGGCCTACCTTCTCCTCCTGCACGAAGGGGCTCTGCTGCTCCTCCCCGAAGTCGAGGAGACCGGAGCGGTCGAGGCGGTGGAGCAGGGTCATGGTGTCGAGCGGACCCAGAGGCGAGTCTCCCCCGACCGCGTCCCGAACGACCGCGTCGACGTCCCGCGACCCGTCGAGCAGGTCGAGGATGCCGACCTCGTGGTCGCGCAGGTCCATGTACTGCTTGGAGCCCCTCCCGATGAGGACGAGGCGTCCGTCGGCGTTCCTTCGTCGCGCCAGGCCCTCGATCAGCCGAGGGCGCGGCTCGCTCGCCAAGGTGGTTTTTGCGTCCTCTTCCATGCTCTCCCTGCCCTGCAGCGCGGCGATTCTCCCCGACCTCCCATATTAGCGCAAGTGCCCTTGCCGCAGCGGCTTTTGCGCGCGAGAATCAGCCCATGAGTGTCACCGTCGAGCCCGAGCTCCTCCCCGAAGAAGGCAAGGTCGCCGTCCCCCTGTCCGCCCTGATCGATCACGTCGGCCAGGGCATGGACAGAGATGAGGGCCTCGTGCACCACGTAGCGCGGTGGTGGGCCGAGCGCCGCGAGCACATCGGCCTCGAGGTCGTCGAGAGATTCACCGCCCGCGACGTGGTCGTGACCTTCCGCATGGACGGGGTCGTGAGCCTGGTCATCACCGGGCACACCGACGATCCTCCGGCTGCGCTCACCATCGAGGTGGACGAGTCCAGCTTCCCGCAGGTCGCCGTGCTGCTGCACGCCGAGCCCGTCGCCGAGCCGGTCTCGGTGGCTACCCTCGACTACAGCGTGCGCGGCCGGGAGTTCGTGATGACGCAGCCGCACGACGTCGCCGAGCGCGGCGACACGGGCGAGGCCATCTGCCTGATGACCATCGACGCCGCGGTCTTGCTGCGCGGCCGCCTGCGATCGGGCCGGCGGCTGCAGGTGCCCCAGGAGGTCTTCGAGCTCGGTCCCTAGACTCGGCCGGATTTACCTCCCCTGCCGACTCCTGTAGGGACGGGCCATGAGCTCGACCGACCCACCCGACACCCACACGGAACCACCGCCCGACGTGCGAAAGGGGCTGGCAGCAGCCGGGCGGCACCTCGGGGCGCTGGCCGACCTGGTGAAGTCCTTCCCGAAGCTCGAGAAGGACCTCGAGCGCCATGCCTTCGTATTGGGTGCGTCGGTGCGCGAGGCCCGAAAGACCCTGGACTCGACACGCTCGAGCCTGGCAGTCCTCTCCCACGTCCCCGAAGAGCTTGATCGCGCCGAGGGGGTGGCCGAGCAGGCGTCGTCGCGGGTCAAGGATCGCCTCGGCCTCGGCATCGCCCGCGCGGCCGAGGCGCTGGGGCTGCCCGTGTCGGGGCGCTTCCCGGAGCTGAAGGTCGGGCCGCTCCACGTTCGCCTCGAGCCGGACGCCGGGCGCGCGGAGCTGAGCATGGGGGCCGGCGGCGAGCTGCTCGAGCGCGTCGCCCTCGAGGTGGATCCTATCGCCGCCGCCATGGGCAAGTGGCACGAGGAGCTCTTCGTACGAGAGTTTGACGTCGAGATCTTCAGGTCTCATGTCTTCACGGCCGTAGAGAGGGCGAACCTCGTGTCGAGGCGGCCGCCCGAAGCGCCTGTCCCGATCTCGCAGCTCCTCGTAGAGCTCAACGTGGTCAGCCAGGGGCCGGCCTTCGCGGCCGATCCCTCCCGGCGATCTTTCCGGCCCGTGGGCCGGGCGCAGGTCGCCGCCAGGCTCTTCCGCGCCCGACCGCTGGCGCGGGACGGGCGTGAGCTGCGCCTGGTCGTGGCCACCCGCGAGCAGACCAGGCGCAAAGCCGACCACCTCTACGTACCCACCGACCTCCGCGGCGGGGGCGCTCACTTCTCGTCGCTCCAGCTCAGGCAGGGGAGGGCGCTCTCATGAAGGGCCTCGACGGCACCCTCGCAAGGCACATCATCGAGCAGCTCGGCAGCAACGGCACGCCGCCCGAGTGGGGCGTGGGCCTGTACACCGTCGGCCTCGACCCCTACATGGACATCCTGCGCGACGACTACCTCGAGACCTTCATCAAGGAGGACGGCGGCGCGACCTTCAAGCTCGTCCTGTCACCCTACGGCGGCGGCAAGACCCACTTCATGTACGCCGTCCGTGAGGAGGCCTGGAGCCTCGACTACGCGGTCTCCTACGTAGTGCTCTCGCCCGAAGAGACACCCTTCTCGGACCTGGCCCTGGTCTACCGCTCCCTCGCGCGAAACCTGATGCCTCCCCTGAGCCCGGGGGAGCTCATGAGCGGCGGCGAGCGCGGCCTGTCCGCCTTCCTGCAGCGCTGGTACCGGCGCCTGGCCGACACCTGCGAGGCTCAGGAAAAAGCCGACGAGGCCGCCGCGCCGCTCTTCGAGGACCTGCTGCGCTCGGCGACCCACGACATCGAGAACACGAACTTCGCCCGCGCCGTGCGCGCGGCCGTGCGCGCCCTGCGCGACGGCGACGAGGAGACCTTCGACCTCGCCCTCCAGTGGCTGCTCGGCGAAGGCTACGACCACGCCCGCCACCGCGATCTCGGCATCCTGCAACGCGTAGACCGTAGCCAGGCCTTCTCGATGATCCGCTCCCTCGTGCAGCTCGTGCGCGGCTCCGGCTACTCGGGGCTCATCGTGCTCTTCGACGAGGCCGAGATCGTGCCGAGCATGTCGAGCCGCTCCAAGGACCTGCTCCTGAGCAACCTGCGCGAGCTCATCGACGAGTGCGCCCACCACGCCTTCCGCCACGTGATGATCTTCTACGCCGTGCCCAACGAGTCCTTCCTCGAGGGCAGGGCGGCGGTCTACGAGGCCTTGAGGCAGCGCCTCGCTTCGGTCTTCGACGTCTTCAACCCGGCCGGCGTGCGCGTCGACCTCGAGCAGCTCGAGAGCGACCCCGTCGAGCTCCTCTGCACCCTCGGCGACCGCCTCCGCCACATCTACCAGACCGCCCACCGCTGCATCCTGAACGAGCGGCGCGCCTCGGAGGGCCTGCACCACATGGCCAACAAGGCCCACGAGATGCGCTTCGGCGACATCGGCTACAAGCGCCTCTTCGTGCAGGGAGCCGTGCGCTTCCTGCACCTGCTCCGCCGCGCGCCCGAGACCGATCTCTCCGCCGACGAGGCCGACCTGCTGCTGCGCGGGGAGGCCCTCCGGTGATCCCCACGGGCGCGCCGGTCTCGCACGAGCGCTACGGGCGCGGTCGCGTGCAGGTGCTCCGGCACGGGGGCTACCAGGCCCTCGTCGCCTTCGACAGCGACCTGCGCCTCTGGCTGCCGACCGACGAGCTCAAGCTCGATCTGCCGCTGCCCGCGCCTCCTCCGCTCCTGTCTCCCGAGGCGGCGAGCGTGCTCGACGAGACCGAGGCCGTGCTCGACGCGATCATGGGCAGCGCGGTCGGCCGGGCGGCGCTCAAGCCCAAGGCCGAGCGGGTGCACGTGCCCGTGCGGGCGGACCCGGCGCTGCGCGAGGACCGCCTCGCCGTCGAGGCCTTCCGCCTCGGCATCGTGCCCGGACACGCAGCGCGACAGTGGACGGTAGGCCGCGAGCGCGAGGTTAGCCACGTCTTCTCCTGGCTCGAGGACGCCGCCTCAGGATCCATGGTGGTCGAGGGCGCCTACGGCAGCGGCAAGACCCACATCCTGGAGGTCCTTCGCGCAGAGGCCCTCGAGCGCGGCTGGGCGGTGGCCATGGTCGGCATCGACCCGAGCGACGCGCCCGCCGGCTTCCCGAAGCGGGTGTACCGCCACGCCGTGCGCGATCTGCGAGTGCCGGTAGGGGACGAGGTTTTCGGGTTGGCGCGTACCCTCGACGCCCTGACGGCGCTCTCGGTGGAGCCGGTCAAGGGTCACCCGATCTGGGAGCAGGTGTGCTCGCTGTGGACGCGGCGGCCGCAGCTCAGGGAGGCGGTGCTGGCCTATCTCATCGGCCGCCCGGTGCGCAGGCGCCTGCCGGGCCTGCCGGCCCTCGTCGACCACACCACGGCGGCGAACGTCTACTGCCACATCCTCTCGGGCCTCTCGGCCTGGCTCAACGACACCATCGGGGTGAAGGGCCTGCTGCTGCTCATCGACGAGGCGGAGATGAGCAAGACCTACCGCTACCACTACGAGTGGTCCCGGGGTGTGAACTTCTTCAACGGCCTGAGCTGGGTGGCCTCGGACGACGACCTCATCGAGGAAGAGGAGCTCATCAAGAAGGACTGCTACCGAGGCGCTCGCTCGAACCTGGTCTACTCGGGCTTCCTCAAGTGGCCCTACACCTTCCGCATCCCCTCGCACCTCAAGGTCGTCTTCGCCTTCACCCCTGGCTACACCCGCTTCTTCCAGAAGGTCCACGCCGAGAACCTCGTCCCCCTCCACCTCCCCGCGCCCGACGCCTTGGAGGAGCTCTTCTTCCTGCTCGCCGGCGCCTACGGCCGGCTTTACGGCGTAACCTTCCACGACGAGCCCCTGCGCCAGGCGGCCCGCGCCATGATCGAGGGCTACGGCGACTGCTTCCGGCTGCTCATCAAGGGCTTCGTCGAGCTCCTGGACCACCGGCGCTTCTACCCGGCCGCCGACCCGGACGTGCTCCTCGGCCGCGCGACCGGTGTCGGTTAGGCCTGGCGGCAGCGAGGGGCCTCCCACGAAGGAGCTCCTCGAGCGCGTGCGCGCCTTCAGGCGGGCGCTGCGCCGGAGCTACCTCCCCTTCTACGCGAGCTTCGGCGCTCCCAACGCCCTGCAGCTCGCCGCCTGCGGGCCGATCCTGCGGGGGCACAACGCCCTCCTGGTCGCGCCGACCGCCACGGGCAAGACCGAGGCCGCCCTCGCGCCGGTGGTCGAGCGGATGCTCAACATGCGCCCGCCCGCGCCGGCCGCCGAGCTCGGCCTCCTGTACATAGCCCCCACTCGGGCGCTCTGCCGCGAGATGGCCGAGCGCCTGCACCAGAACCTCTCCCTGCTCGACCGCAAGGTCCGCCCGCGCACGGGCGACAGCCCGACCCTGCCCAAGCCGAGCCCCTTCGGGCTCTGCACGACCGTCGAGTCTCTGGACTCCCTGCTCGCGCGCGCGCCCGGCACCCTCGCGACCGTGCGCGCCGTGGTCCTTGACGAGGTGCACGCTCTCCACGGCAACCCGCGGGGCGACCAGCTCATGGTCCTGCTCGGGCGGCTCGACCGCGCCACCCACCGGCCCGCGCAGCGCGTAGCCCTGTCGGCGACCGTCTCGGATCCCGACGAGGTCGTGCGCCGCTACCTCGGCTCCGGGGAGCTGATCTCGGGCGAGGGGCGGCGCGCTACCCGCCTGCGTTGCGTCAAGGACGTCGAAGCCCTCGCGGCGGCCATCCGCGAGGAGGGGCTGCGCCGCGTGCTCTGCTTCGCGCTGACCCGCCAGGCGGTGGAGGAGGGCGCTGCGGCCTTGCGTCCCCTGATCGGCGCCGGCCGGGTGATGGTGCACCACGCCGGCATGAGCCGCCGCGTGCGCCACGAAGTCGAAGAGGCTCTGAGAGCGTCGCCGGTCTGGGTCTGCGTGGCCACGAGCACCCTCGAGCTCGGCATCGACGTCGGGGCCATCGAGGCCGTCGCCCTGCTCGACCTCCCGAGCGACGCGGCCACCTTCCAGCAGCGGGCGGGCCGAGCCGGCCGCCGTGACCCCGTCGTGCGCGTGCTCGCCGTCGCCGACACCCCCGCGCGCGTCCGCGAGGCCGAGCACCTCGCCCTCCTCGCCGACAAGGGCCGCCTCGACCCGACGCCGACCACCATAGACCCCGGCGTCGTCGTCCAGCAGGCCTTCAGCCTGACCTTCGCCCACCCGTCGGGGGTCGAGCCCGAGCACCTCGCAGACCTGCTCGCGCCCCTCGCGCCGAAGGGCGACCTGAAGCGCATCGTCGAGCACCTGGTCTCGGCCGGACACCTCCTCCGCCGCCGCGACCGCCTCTGCGCCAGCCAGAAGGTGATGGACCTCGGCGAGCGCGGCACGCTCCACGCCAACCTGCCCGACCTCCGGGAGGCCAAGGTCATTGACGCCACGACCGGCCGCGTCATCGGCCAGGGCCAGGTCGCCACCGCCCACGGCTCGACCTTCGTGCTCGGCGGGCGGACCTGGCAGGTCCAGCGCGCCCAGAAGGGCAAGGTCGAGGTCGTGCCGTCCTCGGGCGGCGCGGAGAGCGGCGTGAAGCGCCCATCGGCGTCGGGGCCGTGGACGACCTACCTGCCGCCGGACCTCCGGGGCGGCTTCCCTCCCGAGGAGTAGCGCGTTCGGGGTGCGCCCCGCTCAGGGTGGAGCCGGTGGAGAGGCGCCCGCCGAAGCGCGTTGCCCCGCGAGCCCGTTCGCGATACACGCCCCGCTCCATGGCAACCGCGACAGACCCCAAGACCAACGACGCCCCCGAGGGCTTCATAGAGAAGTTCACCGTCCTGAAGTCGGCGCCGCGCGAGCTGTGGCTCGTCTACTTCGGGAAGGTCGCCGAGACCTGCGCCTACTCGCTCGTCAACGCGAGCCTAATGCTCTACCTCATCAACGAGCTCGGCTACTCCGACGAGGGGGCGGGGGGGCTCGTAGGCGTGTGGGCGACCATCATCGCGCTGTTCACCTTCCTCGTCGGCTCCCTCTCGGACGCCATCGGCATTCGGAAGACGCTGATCTTCGCGTTCGCCCTGTGCGCCATCACGAGGCTCATGATGGCGGTCGTAGGGCACCCGGTGCTGACGCCCATACTCGGGCTCATGCCCATGACCCTCGGCGTCGCCATGACCATCCCCGTGATGGTGGCGGCGGCCCGGCGCTTCACGAACTCGAAGCAACGCTCGATGGGCTTCGCGCTCCTCTACGTCTTCATGAACGTGGGCTTCTTGATCGGCGGCAAGCTCTACGACTGGGTGCGCAACTGGATGGGCGAGGACGGCACGATGTCGGTGCTCGGCCTCGATCTCTCGGTCTACGAGACCATCTTCCTCATCGCCACCGTCTTCACCCTCGTCGGCCTGATCCCCGTCTGGGGCACCATGCGAAAGGGTGTGGAGGCCACCGACGAGGGCACGAAGATCGACCCGGCCAACGAGGGCGAGATCGAAGTCGGCGGCAGCATGTGGGTCTTCATCGGCCGCGCCGTCGCCAGGACCGGCCGCATCCTCACCGAGGTCGGCAAGGAGAAGGCCTTCTACCGCTTCCTGCTCCTCGTCGCGCTCATCGTCGGCGTGCGCATGGTCTTCTACCACATGCACTACACGCTCCCGGTGTGGGCGGACCGCGAGATGGGCTACGGCTCGCGCTTCGGCACCGCCTGGGGGGTCATCAACCCGGCGCTGATCATCATCCTGACGCCCATCGTCGGAGCACTCGCCCAGAAGATCAGCTCGTACACCATGCTGGTGATCGGCACCTCGATCTCGGCGGTCACCGTCTTCTTGCTGGTGCTCCCGCCCGACACCTTCGCCGCGCTCACGACCACGTGGTTCGGCGAGGTGCTGAGGCAGCCGTGGCTCCTCGACATCGACGGAGACCTGTCCCCCATCTACATGAACCTGGTGCTCTTCTCGATCTTCTTCTCCATCGGGGAGGCCATCTGGTCGCCGCGCCTCTACGAGTATACGGCGGCCTGCGCACCCAAGGGTCGCGAGTCGACCTACATGAGCATGTCCCTGCTGCCCATGTTCGTGGCCAAGCTCACCGTCGGGCCGCTGGCGGGTGTCTTGCTCGACGCCTACTGCCCCATGGAAGGAGCCCGCTCGTCGTGGGTGCTCTGGCTCGTCGTCGGCGGCATGGCCATCTTCTCGCCCCTGGCCATCTTCTTCCTGAGGGGTGTCATTACGGCGAGGTCTGCGGAGAAGGAGGAGGCAGCGTCATGAGAAGGATGATGACGGCCGCGATGGGGTTGCTGCTCCTCTCGGGATGCCCCGATCACGCTACCAAGGCCAAGGTGGCCTTGGAGATCGAGGGTGAGAAGCACGACTACGAGACGGGCCGCGCGGAGTACGACCAGCAGGTCGCCGGCGGGAGCTTCTCCGTGTACCTCCTGCGAGACGAGGGCGACGACGCTACCGAGCCCTTCGTCGGGATCAGGTACTACGCGGGCAACCCCGTCGCGCGCTTGTGGCTGCGTTACCCGGCGCCGGGCGCGGAGGCGGGCGCCGACCTCGGGCGCTGGGAGTGCTTCGTGCCCGGCAAGCTCAAAGACGGCCGGGACACCCTGACCTGGAAGAAGAAGGACGGCTCGGAGCGAAACCGCCAGGAGACCGGCGAGGCGACGTGCCGGGCCTCGGTCTCCCGCGATGGGGACACCCTCGTGGTCAGCTACGACGCCGTCCTCAGGCCGCGCGCGAAGAAGAAGAAGAAGGGCAAGGCCGAGGCCTCTGCCGGAGACCAGGAGAAGACGGGAGGCGGCGCGCAGGTGAAGGTCAAGGGCTCCGCCCGCGTGCAGCTCAAGGACCAAGCGACCAGCGAATAGCGATTAGCCATTAGCGGTTGGCGACTACCCGCCAGCGACCAGTCCATAGCAAGCCACTGCAGCTCCGCCTGCACAGCTATCAGCCAACAGCTAAGAGCTAACGGCTACCCCAGGGAGGTATTCATGATCGAGACCGTCGACATCAACGTCCACACGACCCTCGAGGACTACGAGGAGGTCGCTCACCTCGCCCCGCTCCTTCGGGACATGAAGACCGAGGCGAAGGTCCTGAGCGAGAAGCTGCGCGGCAGGACGGTGTGGATGGTCAACTCGACCGCCCAGGGCGGCGGCGTGGCAGAGATGCTGCCGCGGGTCGTGAGCATGATGTGCGAGCTCGGCGTGGAGACCTGCTGGGCGGTCATCGGGGCCGACGACATGGCCTTCTTCGACCTGACCAAGCAGCTCCACAACCTGATCCACGACAGCGGCGCCCTCCAGCTCCCCGAAGGCGCGAAGGAGACCTACGAGGCGACCAACCGCCGCAACGCCGACGCCTTCGCGCCGATGCTCAAAGACGGCGACGTGCTCGCCGTGCACGACCCGCAGCCTATGGCGCTGGCCGGCATGCTCAAGGAGAAGCTGGACCTCCCCACCATCTGGCGCTGCCACATCGGTCTCGACAGCCCGACCGACCGCACGAGCACTGCCTGGCGCTTCTTGAAGCCTTACGCCGAGGCCTACGACGAGGGCATCTTCACGACCGCCGAGTACATCCCGAGCTACTTCGCAGGGCGGGCCGGCATCATCCACCCTGCCATCGACCCCCTCGGCCACAAGAACCGCGACCTCTCGCCCCACAAGCTCGTCGGCGTGCTCGTCGACGCCGCGCTGCAATCGGAGCACCACCCGGTCGTGGCCGACCACTTCGAGCATCGGGTCGCCCGCCTGCAGGAC
>CAZQPP010000208.1:0-299 GCA_964594295.1 uncultured Myxococcales bacterium
CGGACCCGGCCTCTCACACGCTCACGCCCACGCACACGGCCACACCCCCGGCCCCCGCCCCCCCCCTCCAGCTCCTCGCCGTCACCTTCAACACCGGCACCTCCTCCTCCCTGCCCCACGACGCCGAGCCGGACGACGGCTACACCTCGACCCACGCAGAGCTGAGCGACGAGCACTACGGAAACGGCCTCGCCTGGCTCCCCCTCATCGAGGACACGCGCGCCTTCTTCGAGCAGGTGCAGCCGGACATCGTCGGCTTCCAGGAGATCTTCTGGCCCGGCGAGTGCCCGGAGATCCCC
>CAZQPP010000208.1:316-13355 GCA_964594295.1 uncultured Myxococcales bacterium
GCTTCATCTGCGAGGCCTGGAAGGCGGGCGACCTCACCGTGGTCGAGGAGGTCTTGGGCGAGGGCTGGCAGGTGGCGTGCCACCCCGGAAACCCGGACAAGTGCCTCGCGGTCCACGAGCGCCTCGGGCGCATCAGCGGCTGCGAGGACAGCTTCTGCCTCGAGGGCCTCGAGGGCTTCAGGGCGGAAGGCTGCGGCAGGGGCGTGAGGGTTGCCCGCGCGAAGGTCGAGCTCACCGCCGGCGGCACGCTGACGGTCGTCAACTTCCACGGCAGCTCGGGCATCGGCACCGAGGAGATCGAGTGCCGCGTCAAGCAGGTCGAGCAGGCCTTCGTGGACCTCGGCGACGGCGCGCCCGGGGCCGACGGCGAGAGGAACATCGTGCTCGGCGACTTCAACACCGACCCGGGGCGCATGGCCAAGGGCGACGCGAGCGCGGCGCGCCTGCTCGACTTCGCAGGTGAGGAGGGCCCCTTCCACTTCGTGAGCGAGGTCGGCCCCGACGTCACCCCGACCTACGCACGCCTGTTCAACATCGACCACGTGATCGCGGACGCCTTCGACGGGAGCTGCTGGGTGGCCGGCATCACCCCGGGCCGGGAGCACCTCACCGAGACGGTCTTCTTCGACCACCGCCCGGTGGTTTGTAGCCTGAGCGAGACGACGCCCTGACATTCGTGCTCGTCCTCGCCATCGAGACCCGGATCAGGCGGGCTCGGGTCTCAGAAACGCTGCAGCACCCGGTACCGGACTTGCGGGCGATCGGGACCAAGGCCGGTGTCGGTCCACCCGACCCAGAGGCGGTTCAGGCCGACCGGCAAGAAGAAGCCGAGGCTCTGGTCGCCGGTCCATGAGCGGTTGGCCGTACGCCTGGGATCCCTGGGCGCGCCGGCGCCGTTGAAGGCGCGGACGAGCAGCGCCGACCCGTCGCCGTCGGCCTCGCTGTCCGTCCAGGCTGCGGCAAAGGTGCCGTCCGGCATCCAGGCGACGCGCGGGCTCGTCTGGTTGGACTTCGCGTCACCGGGGGCCGCGAAGCGATCTCCGATGGGGGTGAGGGCCTCGTAGTCGAAGATCTGGCAGTAGAGGTCGACCGTGGCGTCCTCCAAGACCCAGCAAGCCACCACGCGGTCGTTCTCGCCGACGTCGACGGAGTGGTAGGACCCGAAGATCGACCCGAGCGACACGGGCCCTGCTACGGGCTGTAGGTGCGCGTTGAAGCGCGTCAGGCGCATCAGCGTCTCGCCGCCGTGCACGAAGTCGTGGGCCACGACGACCTCGTCTCGCGTCGGGTGCGCGGCGACGTGGAGCGTGCCCTCGTTGCCCGCCTCGTGCGGGTCTACGACAACGCTCGCCGGCCCCCGCGCCTGGCCGTCGGCGCCAAAAGCCCGCGCCAGGCCGTAGGGCTTCCCTTGCGAGTGGGCCGTCCACGCGACCACGAAGGAGCCGTCGGGGCGCGCGTCGACGTGGGAGCGGCGCTCGATAGCGTAGCTCTCCTCCTGAACCACGAACGGGCCCTGCACGACCCTGGCAGCTGCGTCGAGGCGCGCGCCCACGGTCTTGGGGCTGCCCGACTCGTCTCGCTCGTCCCAGACCACCACGAAGCCGTCGTCGTGGCCGGCGACCGAGGGGTGCGCTTGCCGGATATTGTCGTTGCCGCTGAGGTTCACCGCATCGCCCTTCGGAACACCGGCGGCGTCGAAGAGGCGCGCGAGGATGTCCTCGTCTCCGCCGGGCACGTTCGGCCCTTCCCAGGCGACGAGCACGTCGCCGGCCTTGGTAGAGCCCGCGGACGGCGCCCGCTGGCTGAAGCCGCTGTTGGCGTCGACGCCGCGCTCGACTCGGCCCGTCCACGGCACGCCGTCCCGCCGCATGCGACGGGTCCACACGTGGCCCGCGCCGTCGCGGAGGGCCACCACGTAGTCCGTCTCGGAGAGCACGGCGACGTCCGGGGTCAGCTGGACGCCGCTCCAGTCCACGCTCACCTCGTCCTCGGAGAGGAGCTGCCCGGAGGAGCTGTAGAGCTCTACGACGACGACGGAGGTGTCCTCGCTCTGGGTGTCGTCCTGGTAGACCATCACGAAGGTGCCGTCGCTGAAGGAGTCGACCCGTGGGTACCTGTGCTTGACAGTGGCGCTCGTGGGGGTGACGTGCACGAAGTGCTTCAGCTTCCCGTCGCTGCCGAGCACGGTGCCGTAGGTCTTGTGCCAGCAGGGCTCGGCGGCTGTACCGCAGGTGGACCAGACAAAGACCGCGGCGTTGCCGGGGAGCGCTGCGATGCCGACGCCGCGCGTGGCCTGCGACTTGCCTCCCGAGTAGGGTCCGGAGAGCGCCGTCCCGTTCTGGGCGAAGCGCTGGACCTTGACGATGGTGACGCCCGTCACTGAGACGACCCAGAAGCTCTGCCCGTCGGAGGAGACCACGGCGTCCATGTAGTTGGGCTTCCCGTTCCAATAGTCGATGCCCAGGTCCACCGGCGCGCCGGGCACGAGATCGTCGCCCATGAGCACGATCACGGTCTTGGCGTCCTTCCCGATCGAGTAGGTGCTCACCAGGCCCCAGCTCCCGTCGCTGAAGACGAGGGGGATCAGGGCGCCGTTCTCACCGTTCCCGGGCGGGCTCTGGCCCTCCGGAGCCGGGAGGGGGAAGCTGTTCTGCGCCACGAGGCGCCCGGCGCGGTCATAGAGCCGGACGCTGGCGTTGACAGATGAGCGTAGAGCCACGAGGTAACGGCCGCTCGCGTCCACGGCGATGCGCGTGCCGAATGCGTTGCCGTCACCTCGGTCGACGAGCTCTTCTTCGTCTTCGCGGCTGCCGTCGTCCGCAGTGCGGCGCAAGCGCACGAAGGGAATCGTCGGTGTCCCCTGCCAGAGGGTCACGTAGCGCCCGCCGCCGAGCGATGCCAACCGCGGCGGCTCCCCCGCGTAGGGACCGGTGGAGATCCTCTCGGCCACGCAGACGTCGCGCCCGCCCATGCAGCTCCCCACCACACAGAGATCGTCCATGGTGCAGGGCTCGCCGTCGTCGCACCAGGTTCCGTCGTCGGCGGTCACGCTCACGCAGCCCCCGTCGAGCGGGTCGCAGAAGGCGCGCAGGCAGGTCCCTCCGGCCTCGGCCTGGCAGTCCCGCTCCGTCCCGCCCGTGCACTCGCCGGCGCTGTCGCACGCCGAGCCCGAGGTGCAGGGGTTTCGGTCGTCGCAGGGCTCGCCCACCGCGAAGGCGCTCACGTCGCAGCGGTAGGAGTCCGGACCCTGGCTGACGCAGGACTCGGGCCGGCAGGGGTCGTCGCCGGGGCCGCAGTCGGCGTGCGTGCCGGGCGTGCACACCCCGGCGGAGCAGCTGTCGCCCGTGGTGCAGCCGTCGCCGTCGGCGTCGCAGCGCGCTCCGTCTTCGACCGGATCGTGAGCGCAGCGGGCCAGCTCGGGATCGCAGCGATCCTCGGTGCAGGGGTTCAGGTCGTCGCAGGCCGCGTCGTCGTGGCAGCAGTCGGCGTCGACGGCCCCGCCCACGCAGGCTCCGGCGCCGTCACAGGTGTCCCCGCTCGTGCAGGCGTCCCCGTCCGAGCAGACGGTGCCCGCGGGGCGCGGCGTGCTCTCGCAGCGGTATTCGTCATGGGCGGTCGACACGCAGCCCAGCACCGTGCAGCCGGAGGCGTCGTCAGGGCAGTCGGCCGGCAGCCCGGGCAGACACACGGCGCCCGAGCACTGGTCGCCCACGGTGCAGCCGTCACCGTCCGCGTCGCAGGGGAGCCCCTCCATCCTGTCGCGCTCGAAGACGCAGGCGCCGGTCGCCGTGTCGCAGGCCTCGAGGGTGCACTCGTTTCCGTCGTCGCAGTCCTCGTTGGCTGCGCAGCAGCCGGGGCGCGCCACGCCTTCGCACGTGGCTCCGCGGCAGGTGTCGTCATCGGTGCAGTGGCTCCCGTCGTCGCAAGGGTGACCCGGGCGCGGCTCGTGGACGCAGCCGAGGCGGCCGTCACAGTGGTCCTCGGTGCACTCGTTCGCGTCGTCGCAGAGCTCGGGCATGGGCGTCTGCACGCACTGACCGGCGGCGGCGTTGCAGGAGTCCATGGTGCAGGACACGCCGTCGTCGCAGGTCCCCTCGTCGGTCTGGCCGTCACAGTCGGAGTCCACGCCGTCGCAGACCTCGGCCTGCGGCTCGGGCGCGTCGCAGAGCTCCCGGCCGCCATAGCAGGTGGCCTTGCCTTCGCAGACGCCGTGCTCGTTGGCGACCGAGCAGGGACGGTTGGCGCCGACGTCGTCGATCTCCCCGTTGCAGTCGTTGTCCATGCCGTCGCAGCGCTCCTCTTCGGCGAAGATGGCGCTGCACTCGCTCAAGCCCTCCTCGGTGCACTTGCGCATCCCGCTGCAGGTGCCGATCTCGTTGCTGCGCTCGCAGCGCGTGCCCATGCCCTGGGCCGCGCCGATGGCGTTGCACGAGCAGACGCCGTCCGCGGGCACGCACTGGCTCTCGAGGGCCCTCAGCCCGACGTTTCGCTCCTCGCAGAGGTAGCCGTCGGGGCAGTCCCCGTCTGCCACGCAGCCGGCGCCGCAGAAGCTGCCCTGGGTACCATTCGTTATGCAACGGGCCGGCCTGTTGGCCTCCACGACCTCGCAGTCGTTGTGGTCGTTGCAGGGCTGACAGAGCTTGGCGAAGCGGGGCAGGCACAAGAAGACCTCGTCCGGCCCCGTGCCCGCGCGGGTGCACTCGAAGCCCGCCGGGCAGGAGTCCACGCAGGGGTCGACACAGATCCGCCCGCCGTCGGTCGCGGCGCAGGCCCCGGACTCACAGGAGAGGTCGTCGTCGCAGGGGCAGCCCATCGGATCCCGGTCCCCGTCGCACGAGCCCTCTCCAAGAGGCCCCGCGTCGGGCGCCCCCGTCTCTCGTTCGAGGGGTCCGCCGGAAAACGTGGGCTCGGAGCCCGGATCCGAGGTGACGAGCCCGCTCACGTCAGCCTCGGCGCTGACGGCGCCGCCGGAGCTTTGCTCGGCGCCCTCGCAGGCAGCAGAGAGGATGATGAGCAAGACGGAGATGTAACGTATGGATCGCATCGGCTGCACTGGGGGGTACGGCTGCTTCTTCGGCGCCTGACCTCACACCTTGAGCGCGGCCTGTCCGGAGCAGCCTGTCGCTCAGGTACCGTCGAGGGCCGGCTGAGCTTCTACGGCAGGTAGGGCGACATCTCGAGGCAGAGCCCCGCCTCGCCGTCTGTCACGCGGCCGGCGAGCACCAGGCCGACGACGGTCTCGAGCATCTCGCCGTCCCCGGTCCGCGTCGCCGCGAGGTGCCCCGCGGCCGGCCGCACGGTGGCTCCGACGATCTCACAGCCCTCGTCGGGCACCCCGGAGCAGTCGTTGTCGAGGCCGTCGCAGCGCTCCGGACCCGGCAGGACCTGGTTCACGCAGGCCCCGAGCACGCCGTCCGCACAAGAGCGAGTCCCCTGGCGGCAGGGACCAACGCCGATCTCGCCCGCGGCCCCCTCGTAGCACGGCTCCGTGTGCTCGACCGGATCGTTCACGCAGGTCCCCTGCTCGCAGGCGTCGGCCGTGCACGGGTTTCCGTCGTCGCAGAGCAACGCCTCGCCCGCGCAGCCACCTCCACCGCAGGCGTCTCCCGCCGTGCACGGATCGCCGTCGTCGCACTCCCGACCGTCGCCCCAAGGGGCGTGACCGCAGCCGAGCACCGAGTCGCAGAGATCCGCGGTGCAGGGATCTCCGTCGTCGCAGTCGAGTGGCTCGTGCAGGCACTCCCCGGCCGCGTTGCAGCGGTCCACCGTGCAGGCGTCGGCGTCCTCGCACCCGGCGTCCTCCTCGCATTCACGCTCGGCCTCGCAGCCGCCCGCGCCGTCCTCGACGTAGCCAGGCAGGCAACCGCCGAAGACACAGGCCGGCTCCCCGCCGACCACAGCGCAGAGGGCGCTGCCGTTGGGCACGGCGCCGTCACAGCTCCGCCCGCAGCCGCCGCAGTGATCGTGGTGCACGTAGAGCGCGCCGTCCTTGAAAGGCTCGTCCACCTCAGCGTCGCAGTCGTCGTCGAGGCCGTTGCAGCTCTCCTCGAGGGGCTCCGGCGCCGAGCAGGTGCTCAGCCCCCACTCTCCGCAGGTGCGTGTGCCGAGGCAGGTGCCCGTGCCACACGTGGTCGAGGCTCCCGCGGCGGTTGCGGAGGAGCTGCACTCGCAGGCGCCGGACTCGGGCAGGCACTGGTGCAGCTCTTCGCCGGTGTCTAGCTCGCCGAGCAGCTCGCAGACGAAGCCCTCGGGGCAGGGGCGCCCGTCCTCGCAGGAGGTGCCACAGAACGAGCCCTCGGTAGCGCCGAAGTGAAGGCATCGATCCCGGGGACCACCCCCGAGCTCCCGGCACTGCGCGTGGCGATCGCAGGGCCGGCACAGGTTCACCGTGCGGCTCATGCAGACGAAGGTCGGGTCCTGGCTCGGCGCCTCGAGGAGCCTGCAGCCCCAGCCCGCGGGGCAGTCGTCGATGCACGGGTTCGTGCAGACCGTGCCTTCGGCCGAGGGCACGCACAGCCCGCTCGGGCAGTCGTCGTTCTCCGCGCAGGGAGTCCCGAAGCCGCCCGCGGAGGGCGCCCCCTCGTCCGTGGTCTCCGGCCCGGAGAGGCCGGCGTCCTGGCGGCCCGGGTCGGCTGGGCCGGTGTCCTCGGAGACGGTCCCCTGGTCCGGCTCGGGGAAGGAGACGACGTCCCTTGTCTGCCACGCGGCGTCGGGCCGATCCCCGACCGGGGCCGACGCTCCTCCTACGTCGTGGGCGACCAGGGCGGCCCCGCTCGTGGGCGACTCGGAGACCTGGCCGCCGCAGGCCGAGAGCGCAAGGCACAGGGAGCCCCCGACGAGGAGAGCGAGGCAGGCCTGGCGGTGTTTGGACGGTGGCATGGGGTGAAACCGTGGAGATCTTCTCCACCCCCTTCATCGGTCGCGCCGCGAGGAATCTTGACCCCCTCAAGAACTCCCGCGAGACGACCGATTCTCTTCGCGAGCGTCCTCGATCTCAGGTCCCCCCAATGCGCCACAGCCTGCCCCCGAAGATCCTCCTGACGACCATGCTCTGCGCCGCCTGCGTCTCGCTGGCGACCCAGGCGCTGGCCGCGGGAGGCGACGTCCCCGATCTCCTCGATCTCCAGGGCTACCTCAGCACCGAGAGCGGCCAGCCCGTCGATCGCACGGTCTCGCTCTCGATCTCCGTCTACGACAGCCCGGCCGGGGGTGAGGCGCTCTACACCGAGACCCTCCCGGCGGTCTCGGTCAGCGGCGGCCGCTTCGCGGTCCACGCGGGAGCCAACAACCCACAGCCCGAAGACCACTTAGCCGCCGCGCCGCGGGTCTACGTCGGGGTCCAGGTGGGCTCGGGGGACGAGCTCCCGCGGACGCCGATGGCGACGGTCCCCTACGCCTTCCGCACGCGCCTCGCGAGCCGAGCCATGGAGGCCGACCACGCCATCGAGGCCGGGCGCGCCATCGACTCAGACCATGCCCTCGAGGCCGACCGTGCGCTCGAGGCCGACCGTGCGCTCGAGGCCGACCGCGCGCTCGAGGCAGACCTTGCCAGGGAGGCCAACCACGCCAAGGAGGCCGACCGCGCCAAGGAGGCCGATCAGGCATCGTCGCTGCACTGCAAGGGCTGCGTGGACAAGGGCACGCTCGCCCCCGGCTGCGTGGAGGGCTCGCACCTCACACCCGGCGCGGTCGGCCGCGCCGCCCTCGCTGACGAGGCCGTCGGCTCGGCAGAGCTCGCGCCGGGATCGATCGGAGCACAGCACCTCGGCGCCCTCTGCTCGAAGGGCGAGATCCTCAAGCGCGACGCGAAGGGCTGGAGCTGCGCCGCAGACCTCGACGAAGACACAACCGTCGCGGCCGGCACGGGCCTCATCCTCGAAGCCGGCATCATGCGCCTCGACCTCGACGCGACCGACGGGCGCTACGTCGAAACCAACGAGGCCGACAGCGTGAGCGCGGGCATGATCGCCCCCGGCGCCGTGGGCGACGGCGAGCTCGCCGTCGGGGCCGTCTCGGCGGCCCACATCCAGGACGGGTCTGTCAGCCGCACGAAGCTGGCTCCGGGCACCCTCGCCTGGGCAGTCGGCGCTGGCCGTGTCTCCCTCCCGGCGGGCACGAAGGTCGGCGTCGGCACCGATCAGCCTGCAGCCGAGCTCGAAGTCGAAGGAGCCGCCCTCGTCTCCGGCGACCTCAGCGCCTCGGGCCTGCACCTCGGCTCGGGCGCCGTGACCGGCCTGCGCCTCGAGAACGCCGCCGCCCCGCCGGTCGCCTGCGCCGCCGACCAGGCCGGCTACGCCTACCTCGACACCACTACCGAGAAGCTCCGCCTCTGCAACGGCGCCCGCTGGGTGTCCTACGTGTCGACCGAGGGGCAGCCCGCGGCCCAGCTCAACGGCGAGTCCAACTTCGCGGCCGGCGTCCCCCTCGTGATCCCCATCCGCAACGCCGGCACCGAGCAGTACTCCGAGGTGCTCCTCGACCTCTGGGCCGACCCCTTGCGCATCCCGCGCTTCCCGAAGGAGAGCCTCACCATCACCTCGGCCGACGACTTCCTGGCGGGCACGCTCGCGAGCACGGCGGTCGAGGGCACGGGCGACGGCGCCGCGGTCGAGGTGCTGACCGAGCTGGGCACGGGACGCGACGGCCCCCTCGAGGCGGCCAGCGGGAGCGAAGAGATCAACGCCGTGCGCTCCCAGGTCACGGGAGTCGCGGGCGAGCGCAGCGTCCTGCTCCCCTCCACGGAGGGCTTCGAGGCGGGCCAGCTCCTGATGTTGCACCAGACCCGAGCGCCGTCAGCGGCGGGCAGGTGGGAGCTCGTCCGGGTCGCCTCGGTCGGCGACAGCGGCGTCACTCTGACCTCCGCGCTCGAGGGCAGCTTCACCACCGCCGCCGACCGCAGCTCCCTGGCCCAGGCCGTCGTGGTGCCCGAGCACACGAGCGTGCACGTCGCCTCCGGAGCCACGCTCACGGCCGCCGCCTGGGACGGCGAGACCGGCGGCATCCTCGCCTTCAAGGCCCAGGACACCGTGACCATCGAGGGCCGGGTGAGCATGGACGCCAAGGGCTATCGCGGCTACAGCCACGTCGACGTCTGTCCCTGGCGAAACCACGACGGGTTCGGCGGCGAGAGCCCGATCTCGGCCGGGGGAGAGGAGACCACCTCGCCCAACGGCATGGGCGGCGGGGGCGGCCAGGGACGTCAAGACTCCGGGGGCGGTGCCGGGGGCGGCCATGGCACGGCCGGAGTCGACGGCGGGCGCTGCAGCAACGGCAACCACAGCGGAGGCACCGCTGGCGTGGCGGGCGGAGAGGAGGATCTGAGCACCCTCTTCTTCGGCGGAGCCGGCGGCGAGGGCGGCGCGGACGAGGACGGCGGCTACCCAGGCCCAGGCGGCAACGGCGGCGGCGTCGTGCTGGTTTGGGGATCCATGGTGCACGTCGCCGGGAGCGTCACCTCGGCCGGCGCAGACGGCGGCATGGGCGCAAACTGCACCTGCGGCGGCGGGAGCGGCATGGGCAACGGCGGCGCCGGCGCCGGCGGCTCCATCGGGCTCTTCGCCAAAACCGTAGACATCGAGATCGACGCGGAGGTGAGCGCGCCGGGAGGCGTCGCCACGCGCGGCTGCAACACCTGCGGCAACGGCGGCGCGGGAGGCGCGGGCAGGGTGCTGCTCAAGGGAGACTTCATCACCGGGACGAGCACGCCGGAGCCGGCCACCGACGAGACCGGAGTCCGCGGCGCCGGGACGGGCACCTGGAGCTCCGCGGTCATCGACAGCGCCCTCGACGGAGGCCGGGTGGAGACCCTGACCTGGGAGGACGAGGTGCCGGCCGGCACGACGGTGATCATCGAGGCCCGCGCTGCCGACGAGCCCTTCGCGGCCGACTCCGGGCGGCCCGCGTGGGCGGCGATCGAGTCGGGCCCACAGTCGGCCCTGTCCGGGCGTTACCTCCAGGTCCGCGCGAGCATGACCGCCACCGAGGCAGGCACGCCATCCCTCTCCGAGCTGAGCATCCTCGTGCACGGGCGGCCCACAGTGGAGCTCGGCGAGCTGCCCGGAGGCCTCTCCTTGAAGGTCGGCGACACCTCGGTGCCCCTCGACGAGCCCGAACCCGGCGTGCCCGGCGAGCTCGTCACGTCGGACCTCGATCTCACCGCCGCGGTCAACGTGGCCGTCGGCGCTGTCCCGGGGAACGCATCCGTCGAGGTGAGCACGACAGGCGCGGGTCGGCTCCGCTACCAGCTGCGGATGCGTTGACCGGTCCGGGAGCTTCTTGCATCCGCGCTCGCGGGAGGCCAAGGTTGGCGCCATGCTCGCCCTCGCCATCGAGACCTCCTGCGACGAGACCGCGGCAGCTGTGGTCGAGGCGCCGCCGGGACCGCCCGGGCCCAGCTGGCGCCCGATGGCGCGCGGGCAGGTCGTCAGCACCCAGGTCGAGATGCACGCCCGCTTCGGGGGCGTCGTGCCCGAGCTCGCCTCCCGCGCACACACCGAGGCCGTGTTGCCCGCCGTGCGCAGCGCGCTGGAGCAGGCGGAGGCGGATCCCGAGGACCTCGACCTGATCGCCGTGACGCGCGGGCCGGGGCTCATCGGCGCGCTCCTCGTGGGTGTCGAGACGGCCAAGGCCCTCTCCTTCGCGTGGCAGAAGCCGCTGCTGCCAGTCCACCACCTCGTCGGGCACGTCATGGCGGCCTACCTCTCGGAGCCACGGCCGGCCTTCCCCTTCCTCTGCCTCCTCGTGTCAGGCGGTCACTCGGCCTTCTACGAGGTGACGGGCCCGGAGAGCTTCCGCCTGCTCGGGCGCACCCGAGACGACGCGGCCGGGGAGGCCTTCGACAAGGGCGCCCGCATGCTCGGCCTCGGGTACCCCGGCGGGGTCGCCCTCGAACGCGCGGCGGAGGGAGGTGACTCCTCGGCCCACCGCTTCCCGGTCGCCATGCGGCGCAGCGGCGATCTCGACCTCTCCTTCAGCGGGCTCAAGACCGCCCTTCGCCTGCACCTCAAGGACTCCCAGGGCCAGGTGCAGCCGCCTCCGGCCTCGGAGCTGAGCGACGTCTGCGCTTCCTACCAGGAGGCCGTGGTGCAAGCGCTCGCGCTGAAGACGGCCGCGGCTGTCGAGAGCACGGGCGCGCGGCGCCTGGTCGTGGCCGGTGGGGTCGCGGCGAACCGCCGCCTGCGCGCGATGCTCGAGCAGACGGCCTCCGAGCGTGACGTTGAGCTCTTCCTGGTCCCCCTGCGCTTCTGCACCGACAACGCGACCATGATCGCGGTGGCCGCGCTGGCCGCCCCGAGCAGCGCCTGGCTGGCCGCGGGCTCCCCCGAGGCCCTGTCCCTCGACGCCCACGCCGCCCCGAGCCTCGACTCCCCCTTCGCCCCGGGCGCCCTGCCGTGACGCGTAGCTTCCCGGACGCCCGCAAGGCCCTCGGCCAGCACTGGCTCCACGACCGTGGCATCTGCGCCCGCATCGTCGCCATCAGCGGCGCCGGGCCCGAGGTGCCGGTGCTGGAGATCGGCCCCGGCGCAGGCGCGCTGACGGGCCCGCTGCTGGACACGGGCGCCAGGGTCCACGCCGTGGAAGCGGACCGCCGCCTCGCCGACGCACTGACGGAGCGCTTCGGGCCCGAGGTGGCCGCCGGGAGGCTCACGGTCGACCACGCGGACGCGCGCCACGTCGACCCACCGGGCGACGCGGAGCATCCCTGGGTGCTGGTCAGCAACCTCCCCTACAACACCGGCAGCGTAATCCTCGGGAACCTGCTCGAGCGGCCGGGCACTCTCAGACGAATGGTGCTCATGTTCCAGGCCGAGGTCGCGCGCCGCATCCGGGCGAAGGCGCCCGACCGCGATCACGGGATTCTGTCGGTGCTCTCCTCTCTCGAGTGGGACGTGCGCCGAGCCCTCAAGGTCGGCCCGGGGGCCTTCGTGCCGCCTCCGCGCGTGCAGTCGGAGGTCGTCTGCCTCGATCGGCGCGCCGCCCCGTGCCCGTGGCCGGAGCCACGCCCGCAGTTCCGCGCCTTCGTCGACGCGGCCTTCAGACAGCGCCGCAAGATGCTCAAGAACGCGCTCGCCGCGCGGGGCTACCCTGAGCAGGCCGTGCGCGAAGCCTTCGCCGCCGCGGGCCTGCCCGAGGGCGTGCGCGCAGAGGCGGTTCCGGCCGAGGACTTCACGCGGCTCTACGAGGCCATAGAACCCGACCTGCACAACAAGACCCTCGCCACCTGAGCCCCTCCGCCATGTCCGCGACCGCCTCGAAGCCCATGTCCCCGCTCAAGCTCATCTTCGGCATGGTGGCTCTGCTGTGGGCTCTCGAGGCCGTGGACACGATCCTGCTCGGGGGGAGCCTGGACGGCCTGGGCCTCCGCCCGCGAACGGTGAGCGGCCTCATGGGTCTCGTCACCGCTCCCTTCCTGCACTCCGGGTTCGGCCACCTCGCAGCCAACACCGCGCCCTTCCTGGTGCTCGGCGCCCTCGTGATGATGCGCGGGGTGCGCGACTTCGTCTCCGCCACCGTCGTCATCACCGTCGTCGGCGGCCTCGGGGTTTGGCTCTTCGGCCGGTCCGCCACCCACATCGGGGCGAGCGGCCTGGTCTTCGGCTACATGGGCTTCCTCCTCCTCGTGGGCTTCCTCGAGCGCAGCATCATCGGAATCCTGGTCGCCGTGGTCGTAGGCTCGGTTTACGGAGGCATGCTCTGGGGAGTGCTGCCCCAGCGCCCCTGCGTCTCCTGGGAGGGCCACCTCTTCGGCTTCCTCGCCGGCGTCTTCGCGGCGAGGCTCCTGAGCAGACGGGGGTAGTTGAATGAGAATCGGTCGTCTTGTGCGTGTCGCGGCCTTTTCGGGTGCCCTCCTGCTCGGCTGCGACACTGGCGGCCCCGCCGGACAGGACCCCGCGCAGGGCACGTTTGCCGACCTGCCGGGCGCCGCAGATGCCTCGGACGCGAACGAAGCTCCCGACCCCGGCACCCCCACACCCCCCCCCCCCACCCCCCCCCCCCACAACCCCAACCACGCGCGCCCGGGGGGCGAACCAAGGACAAA
>CAZQPP010000209.1:0-13324 GCA_964594295.1 uncultured Myxococcales bacterium
AAATGGGGATACCTGACCCCCCTCCTCTGCCTCTGCCTTCACGGCTGCGGCATCCGCTACGAGACCCACGGGGCGCCGCTGGAGCAGGCCTCGCGGGTCGTCGTGCTCTTCCACGGCTACGGCGCCTCGCCGGAGGACATGAGAGGCCTCGCCGTCGATCTGCGACGCTCCGCTGACCTGGGAGACACCGCCTTCGTCCTGCCCGCGGCCCCCAAGCCGTTAGCGCGAGCGCCGTCGTGGTACGACGACCCGGACGACATGCGCTCGCTCCGCCGGGACGTGGCGAAGCTCTTGGAGAAGCTCCGCACCGACTCGGGCCTCGACCCGAGCGCCTTCTGCCTCGGCGGCTTCTCCCAGGGCGGCACCGTAGCGGTGGACGCCGCCCTCCACGCCTCCGAGCCCTTCGGCTGCGTGCTCGTGCTCTCCGCCGGCCCCGACCTGACCGGGGAGTGGGGCGCCGCCGCCCCCGAGGCGCCGCCGACGCGCTTCTTCGTCGCCCACGGGAGCGCGGACCGCCGGGTGCCGGAGCAGCACGCGCACAAGCTCGTGGCCACCCTCGAAGAGGCCGGGCACGCCGTCGCGCACCACGCCTTCCCCGGCGGCCACCAGCTCCCTCCCGCTGTGCGCGAGGCGGCCGCGGAGTTCATCACCACCACAGACTAGGAGACCTGTATGCCCAAGTGGGGCGGAGTCATCGTCATCGTGTACTTCGGCTACTCCAAGCTGAAGGACGGCCGCGCCGACGCAAGGCCGGGGTCAGGTGTGCACATTTGACACTTAGCGCCGCGGCGCTAAGTGTCAAATGTGCACACCTGACCCCATTCGCCGGGCTGCGGCGGAGCGTGTAGCGCGAGCCGCGACGGCCGGGCTCTTGCGGCGAGGCCCGCGACGGCCGGGCTCTTGCGAGGCCACCCCCGCAACGCTACCTTGTCGCGCTCTTTCGCCGGGGATGGCCGTTGCGAAGAATGCGATTCGTCCAGCTTGTCGCCGTGTTCGCCGCGCTCGCGCTCGCCGGGTGCACCAGCTCCTCCGGGAGCCTCGAGGGCGCTCGCGATCTTGGTGGATTCGCCGGAGACACCGGATCCGGGCGCTCCCTCTTCGACGCCAGGCCGGGAAGCTACGACGTCGAGGGCGGCAAGAAGGACACCGAGGAGCCGCCCCTGCCGGGGATGATGGGTTCTGCCTGCGAGGGCCATGACGACTGCGGCGAGGACGGCTGGTGCGTCGAGGGACCCGACGGCTTCGTCTGCACCATCACCTGCGTCGACAACTGCCCGGCGGACTGGTCCTGCGCGGGAGTGGGTGGGCTCGGCGGGGACCTGCTCTTCGTCTGCCTGCCGGCGCCGGGCGCCGTGTGCACGGGGTGCTCTACCGACGCCGACTGCGAGGGCACGCCGAAGTGTGTGCTCGACCCGGGCGGAGCGGCGGGAGACGGCGCCTGCCTGGCGCCCTGCGGCGGCCCCATGGCCCGCTGCCCCGAGGGCTTCGAGTGCCGGCAGATCCGCCGCAAGACGGGGGCCGAAGAGATCTGGGTGTGCGCGCCGCTCGCCGGGCTGCCCTGCTGCGGAGCTGACGCGGAAGGCGCTACCGCGGCCTGCACGGTCACCAACGAGCACGGGACCTGCACGGGACAGAGGACCTGCCGGGGGCCTGTCGGCTGGTCGCCGTGCTCCGCTGCCGAGCCGGCAGAAGAGGTCTGCAACGCCATGGACGACGACTGCGACGGCGAAGCGGACAACGGGCTTGGGCCCTTGTGCGCCTGCGGCGACGGGGAGTGCTCCTGGCGCGGCGGAGAGTCCGCGCAGCTCTGCCCCTGCGACTGCCACGCCTGCGGTGACGGGGTTTGCTCGCCCTGCGGTGAGAGCCCGACGACCTGCCCGGGAGACTGCTGTCGTTCCCACGAGGGCACGTCGGGCTGCGGCGACGGCTACTGCCTCGGCTACGGCTGCGGAGAGAACCCCGGCACCTGCGCCGCGGACTGCGGGACCGCCTGCGGCAACCGCGAGTGCGAGCGAGGCGAGGACCCGAGCACCTGCGCCGAGGACTGCAAGCACAAGGTCTGCGGCAACCGCGTCTGCGAGGGAGGCGAGGGCCCGGAGGCCTGCCCGCAGGACTGCGCGGCCTTCTGCGGGGACTGCGTCTGTGATCCGGGGAGGGGCGAGAGCCTCTTCACCTGCCCGGTCGACTGCGGCTTCTGCGGAGACCTGGTCTGCAGCGTCTGCGCGACCCTGCAAGAGGACGCGAGCACGTGCTCGGCGGACTGCTGCGTGCCGCGCGACGAGGTCTGCAACGGAAACGACGACGACTGCGACGGCGAGGTGGACGAGGGCACCTGCGACGACCGCAACCCCTGCACCGAGGACCGCTGCGACGGGCAGAGGGACGCCTGCGTCTTCGAGCCGCTCAGCGGGACGCCCTGCGACGACGGCCTCGCGTGCACACACTCCGACCGCTGCGACGCCGGCAGCTGCGAGGGCGTCTTCATCCCGTCCTGCTGCTCTTCCGACGACGGCTGCTACAACGACGACGATCCCTGCAACGGGGTCACGCGCTGCGACGACGGCGATCCCGACCCCGTGAAGTGGCGCTGCCGCATCGACCCGGACAGCGTCCCGAGCTGCGACGACGGCGAGCCGTGCACGAAGGACACGATGGAGCCGGGCACGTGCGCGTGCGGGCACTCGCCGATCACCGACTTCGCCGGCGGCGACGGCTGCTGCCCCGCGGGCGCTACCTCGGCCACCGACATGGACTGCGGAGCCGAGTGCGGCAACGGGGTCAAGGACGGCGACGAGCTCTGCGACACGGCGGCGCAGCCGGGACATGACGACGCCTGCCCGAGCTCCTGCGGCGACGGAGACCCCTGCACCATCGACGGCATCGTCGGGAGCGGGTGTTACCAGCGCTGCACACACGAGATCATAGACCTCCCCGTGGAAGATGACGGCTGCTGCCCGGACGGAGCCCACGCCGGGTCCGACTCCGACTGCGAGGCGGTCTGCGGCAACGGCGTGCTCGAGCCCGGCGAGCGTTGCGACACCGGCATCGCCGGCGGCACCGGGAGCTGCCCGGCGAGCTGCGAGGACGGCGACCCCTGCACTCGAGACTTCGGCCCCGGCTCCGGCTGCCAGGCCGCCTGCGATCACGAGGAGATCACCTCTCCCGCCGGCGGCGACGGCTGCTGCCCGACGGGCGCCAACAGCGGCAACGACTCGGACTGCGAGGCCTACTGCGGAAACGGCGTCGTGGACAGCGGCGAGGTCTGCGACGTGGCCATCGCCGGCGGCTCCGGGGCCTGCCCGACGGACTGCGAGGACGGTGATCCCTGCACCCTCGACGCCCGCGTCGGCGTGGGCTGCACCGTGCGCTGTGAGAGCCGGCCCGTCACGACCCCGAGCAGCGGAGACGGCTGCTGTCCGGATGGCGCCAACGCGAGCAACGACTCGGACTGCGAGCCGGTCTGCGGCAACGCGGTCAAGGAGCGCGGCGAGACCTGCGACGGGGACTGCCCTCAGACCTGCGACGACGACAACGCGTGCACCGTGGACAACCGGACGGGCTCGACGCGCAACTGCGACGTGGAGTGCAGCTACGAGCCGGTGAGCGAGTGCCGGAGCTACGACAGCTGCTGCCCCCCGGACTGCAACGCGAACTCGGACTCGGACTGCTCGACGAACTGCGGCAACGAGGTGAAAGAGGCGGGCGAGACCTGCGACGGCGACTGCCCCGAGAGCTGCGACGACTACGACCCCTGCACCCGAGACACACGCACCGGCTCGGCGGGCAACTGCAACGTCGTCTGCACCCACGCCAACGTGACCGAGTGCAGCGCCGGAGACAGCTGCTGCCCGGAAGGCTGCAACGCCAACACGGACTCGGACTGCAGGGCGAAGTGCGGAAACGGCATCGTCGAGCCGGGAGAGATCTGCGACGGCGACTGCCCCGTGAGCTGCGCCGACGGGGACGCGTGCACCGAGGACACGCTCACAGGCACGCCCGGCAGCTGCGACGTCGAGTGCGCCCACGAGGATATCTCGGTTTGCAGCGGAGGCGACGGCTGCTGCCCTCCCCCGTGCACCGCCAACAACGACTCCGACTGCGGGGCCATGTGCGGAAACGGCATCGTCGAGCCGGGTGAGCTCTGCGACGTCTACATCATCTCGGGCGAGGGCGCGTGCCCCCAGACCTGCGACGACGGCGTCGCCTGCACCAAGGACGTGATGGAGGGCGAAGGCTGCCTCGTGTCCTGCACCTCGACGCCCATCGTCGAGCCTGCCAACGACGACGGCTGCTGCCTCCCCGGCTCCAACGCCGCCACCGACAACGACTGCGAGGCCGTCTGCGGCAACGGCGCCGTCGAGCCGGGCGAGAGCTGCGATCCGGGCATCGCCTCGGGCGAAGGCTCCTGCCCCAGCTCCTGCAACGACGGCGAGCCCTGCACCAGGGACACCATGTCCGGGGCCGGCTGCCAGAAGAAGTGCAACCACGAGACCATCACCGAGCGCCGCGGCGGCGACGGCTGCTGCCCTGAAGGCGCCACCAACGACGAGGACAGCGACTGCCTGCCCACCTGCGGCAACGGGGTAGTCGACGAGGGCGAGTACTGCGACATCGGCATCACCGTCACGCAGACCGGCATCTGCCCGACCTCCTGCCACGACGGCAACCCGTGCACCGAGGACATCCTCGAGGGCTCGGGCTGCCAGCGCCGCTGCGAGTACCCCGCCATCGTGGACGCCGTGGCCAACGACGGCTGCTGCCCGCCCGGCCACACGGTCGTCACCGACGGCGACTGCCCGGCGCTGCTCTTCGACGGCACGCCGCGCACCATCTGCGACAGGGGCTACCAGTGGCACGTGCCCACCGTGGCCGCCGGCCCCGATCGTTATGCCGTGGGGTGCCTGCCCAAGGGCAGCCAGAACACCACGCCCTACCTCTACTTCACCGACGGCCTCGGCATCACCCTCAGCACCCAGACCCTGCTGACCTCCGACGGCTACTACTACAAGGACAACCAGCTCAGCTTCCACGACAACCGCTTCCAGGTCGTCTACGAGTACAACTGCGACGACGCGGGCAACTGGCGCGTAGGCTGGGGCTGGGGCTGCGTCGACTTCCGCGAGTACGACACCAGCGGCAGCCTGCTGGCGAACCCGCCGGCCTTCGGCGAGCGGGGCCACAACGGTCACCCCGTGCTCGACTGGTCCGGCACCGAGTTCGGCGTCGCCTGGGTCAGCTACGACGACTTCTACTTCCGCCGCATCGACTCGGATCGCCAGCTGATAGGTGAAGACCCCTACGAGAACATCTACATCGGCAAGGACCCGGATCAGAGCGACGCCCGCTCGGGTGCCAGGACCAAGATAGCCTGGGACCTCGAGAACGGCGGCTACGGGATCTTCGTCATCATCGGCGGCGAGATCTACTTCCAGCGCATCTCCATCGACGGCACGGTCCTCGTCTCCACCAGATCGCTGGGAGCAGGCTACTCCCAGACCTTCGGCGGCCAGTTCGTCGCCCTCTACCACGCGGGCGCCTACTCGCTGGTCTACCCCGACGGTGAGAAGCTCTTGTTCAAGCGCATCGGCCTCGACGGCTCGATCCAGGCCTCGGTCACGGTCGCGGGCCACAACGTCCGTCAGCCTCACATGTTCCGGAAGGGAGACCACTTCTACGTCACCTACAACGAGGCCGACGGTCACGCGCGCGTGAAGGTCTACGACACGAGCGCCACCGCGGTCCCGGGCAAGAGCGGCCCCATCGGCGACGGCCGCACCATGACCGCGCCCGTCAGCACCTACGACCCCACCTACGGCCGCATCGCCATCGTCTACCTCGACGCGAACCAGAAGGTGGTCTTCCAGCGGCTCAAGGAGAGCAACTGAAGCCGCCAGGGGGCTACGGGTTCGGCTGCGCCCCGTCCGTGCTCGTGCTGCGCAGGAGCACCCGCCGTCTGCTCCTCGCGCCCGGGCTGGCGTCCACCAGGATCCAGGTGGGCTTGTAGCCCTCACGGATCAACAGCAGGCGGATGGGCTCTCTCGAGGGCTCGAGGGTCAGCTCGCAGGGAGTCACGCACAGGACCTCGTTCCCGCGGCGAACGGTCGCGACAGAGGGGATCGAGCTCAGCACCAGCTGGGCGGGCTCCGCGGGCGTCCGAGCGGGGGCCGGCGGCGGCGCGGGAGGCCGCTGGGCCGCGGCGGGCGCGGTCACCGTCGCGCCGGGGGCCCGCGCTTCCTGCACACCGGGAGCCTGCTCGGCCAGGAAGCTCGGCAGGACGAGAATCAGGAACACCGCCGCAGCCACGGCGGCGATGCCCAGGACACCGAGCCACACGTAGGCCGGGGAGAAGCCTCGCGCCGCCCTGAGCGGGGCGACCTGCTCCGTCCCGGTCACACGAGGCAGCGGAGGCCCGACGATGGTACCGGCGCCCGGCCCTTCGCGGCGGCCGGCCGTGCCCGCGGTGGGACGGCGCGCGGCCGGCGGGTGCGGCATCCGCACGTTCGACTCGAAGATCGTGCGCTCCTCGTCCGAATCGGGGGACCAGTCGCCCCTTGGCACGGCGACCACGGTGGCCTCGTCGTCGTCGTCACCGGGCACTCGGGGCAGCGTGGCGGAGGGGTAACGTGGGCCCATGTCCACCGTAGCCACGTCGCGCGTGGGAGGGCCTGGCGCTCGGGCACCTTCCCCCGCGGCGGGAGCAGCACCGCGCACGGGTGTGTCCGGCTCATCGAGGTCGGCACCCACCGTCGGGCGCAGAGCCCTGTCACTGACCTCGCGGCTCCGTGCCTCACCGAGCATCGCCAGGGCGTCCACGTCGCGCCCGTGCTCCACGGCCTCGCAGATGTCCGCCACGACCCAGCAGCTCGCCGGCCTGTCCTCCCTTCGCCGGGCGAGGAGGGCGTCGTGCAGCACGACGAGGGCGGGCGGAGGCGCCGCACCGTTCGCAAGAGTGTCGGGCAGGGGCGGAGCGTCCTCAGCCACGCGCCTGAGCATGAGATCTATCTTGTCTTTGCCCTCGAAGACAGGCTCCCCGGTGAGCATCTCGTGAAGGATGCACCCGAGCGCGTAGAGATCGGAGCGGAAGTCGATGGTGTCGGCGGTCGCCTGCTCCGGAGACATGTAACGAGGCGTGCCCGGGGTGAAGCCCGTGGCGGTCAGCCTCTTCGCGTCGGCCTCGTCCGGCCACAGCATCTTGGCGAGCCCGAAGTCCAAGACCTTGACGATCTCCCGCCCGCCCTTCGTCTTGAGCAGGAAGACGTTGCCCGGCTTGAGGTCCCGGTGCACGATCCCGGCGTCGAGGGCCTCCGCGAGAGCCTGAGCCACATGGCCGGCGACCCGCGCCGCTCGCTTCGGGGGCAAGACGCTCCCCTCGTCCATGAGATCCTGGAGTGACTTCCCCTGGAGGTACTCCATCACGAGGAAGGGCGTGCCGCTCGCCTCGTCGATGCCGAAGTCGTACATGCGCACGACGTGGGGGCTGTCGAGGCTGCTCGTGGCTCTGGCCTCCCTGTAGAATCGACGGACGTGGACACGCTCCTCGAGGAGCTCCGCGCGGAGCGTCTTGAGGGCCACCTCACGTCCCATGCTGACCTGGCTCGCCAGGTAGACGCAGCCGAACCCTCCCTCCCCGATGGCGCGCACTATCCTGTATCGCCCGGCGAAGACCGCGCCTGGCTCCACGCCGGCACGACTCCCCCCGCCGTCGACCCGGCGAGGCAGCGTGGCCATGCCGTCGTCGGGGCAGAACCTCGCGTCGGACTCAACGCCGCAGAGCGGGCAATATCTCCGAGACGCCGCCTCCAATCCCGTGGTCCTTCGGTTCTTCGGGCAGATGATGCCGGAGGGCTCCTGCGCTAGCAAGGTTTGGCTGCCGGGGAGCAGGCGGCGCGCCCTTGTGTCGGGGCCGCTCGGAGCACACAATGCGCTCACCCCGACGAGCCCGAGGACGGCAAGGGAGGCGAGCATGCGTGGATGGAGCGACGAGGAGCCGAGAGACCGCCGCCTCCTCGCGCCCTGCGGCCTGTACTGCGGCACCTGCGGGGTCTACCTGTCCCACCGCGACGGCAACACCAAGTTCAGGGACATCCTCGCGCGGCTCTACGGCTCGAAGCCCGAGGAGACGAAGTGCCTCGGCTGCATGCAGCCCGACCCGCCGGAGTGCCTCTACGGCTTCTGCCAGAGCTGCCCGATCCGCGAGTGTGTGCGCGAAAGAGGCATAGACTCCTGCCACGCCTGCGCAGACTGGCCCTGCCAGTACATCGAGAGCTTCCCCGTCCCGGTGGGCCGTCGCGTCATGCAGCGCGCCATCCCGCGCTGGCGCGAACTCGCCGCCGAGCTGGGCCCGGAGGCGGGGGCCGTCGCCTGGGCCCGCGAGGAGATCGAGCGCTACCACTGCCCCGACTGCGGGCACCCCCTCTTCCGGGGAGCGACGCGCTGCCGCGGGTGCAAGCGCGAGGTAGCCGAGGACCTCGACGGGAGGAACTGAGGGGCGCTCAGGACCCTTCGCCCAGCACCAGGCCCTTCAACAGCCTGCCGAAGATCACGGGGTCGATTCCCACGCCGAAGTTGATGCCCGGCTCGACCTTCTTCCTGGTCGGGACCTCCGAGGGCTCCCCGTCGAAGAGGAGCCCATGGGTGTAGCCCCCGCTCACGCGTGTGATGCGCTCAACGCTGATCATGATGTCGAGGGACACGAAACCGAAGGTGAAGTGGGTTCCTACTGGGTACCATCGATTGGCCGGGTCCAGGGCCGAGATCCCCATGTTCAGCCCCCAGCAGAAGTCCGCGACCTGCAGGTCCATGGGCCCGAGCCAGCCGTTCTCGTCTCCGGTGCACGCGGTCAGCCACTTGACCGCGAGGGCCACGTCGAAGTCCTTGTTGGTCTCGCCGATGTGGATCCGCCGGGTTTCGGAGCCGGGATCGGCCGCCACCTCGACCGACTGCGAGCCCCTCTTCGTGAAGCGGGTGAGCAGGGCCACCTCGAACCACCCGTGATAGCGGCCGTGGTTGGCGACCGAGACCTTGCTCTTGAGGTCCCAGCCGGTGAAGCCGCGGTCGAATCGGTAGAGCTCGAAGGAGGGGAAGTCGTTGGTGTATGGCCCGAAGCGGAAGTCGACGCACACGAGCTTCTTCCCCTCCTCGTCGGCGGGCTCGTACTGCGGTGGAGACTTGCTCTTCCGGTCCAGCGGCATGCCACAGCTCCGGATCTCCTCGGGCTGCCCCCCCTCACGGATGACCATGAAGTCCTTGAGATGGAACGGGCCGAAGGGCTCGTCCGGCCCGACGGAGAAGAGCTCGTCGTCGTAGATGTTGTCCTCGCCCGCGGCGGCGAAGTACCGGCAGGCCACTGCCTTTCGCGCGACGAAGCGGACGGTCAGGGTTTGCCCGTGCGACATGTGCTTCGAGGAGTCACTGTGAACGGCGAGGTTCTCGGTGATCAGGAGCGTGGGGCCGCCCGCTGTCGTCGCACAATCCGGCAGGTCGTACCCGGCCAGAGGAGGAATGTCGACGGCGGCCTTCGGCTTCGGTTCTTCCTTGTCCGGGGGCTTCTCGGGGGTATTGTCCGGAGGCTTCTCGGACTTGGCCTTGGTCTCGCCGCCAACGTCCGGCTTCTGCTCAACCACAGGCGTCTGAGAGTCGGGTGACGGTGCCGCGCCATCCCTGTCGGCCCCGTCCGCCGCAACAGCCACCGCGTCGGCCGCCACCGACGGGAGCCCGGCCGCCGCCTCCCCGACGCAGGAGAGGCGGGCCGCCAGCGAGACGGCGACGGCGAGGTGCTCAATCCTTCGCATCTTCACTACCTCCGGTCTCTTCGGCGGCCTGGCCGTCGGCGGGTGCTCCATTCGAGCCCCCGTTCGAGCCCTCCTCCTCGCCCCCGGGCGTCTTCTCCGGCGGGGCATCGCCCCCCTCACCTTGATCCTTCGCTGGCTCCGGCGCCTGGTCACCAACGGAGATCCGCAGGGTCGCGAGCTCGTCGGCCTCCAGGGAGCAGTCGGCGTCCGCAGCGTGGTGCAAACCAACCGCGACGACCCGGTCCCCCGGCGCCTCCTCCGCGACGTAGAGCACCGACACGGTCCCCGACCCGGACGCGACGTACTTCCACTGCCTCGCGCTCGGGCCGCCCGACGCCGGCGACAGGGCATCCTCGCCCTCGCCTGGGAGCGCGAGGCAGAGCGTCCAGTCCAGGCCGTCACGCTGCACCTCGACCGCGACGACCGTGACACCTCCCGGGGCGACCTGCGCCGGGAAAGCGGCCGTCGAGAGACCGGGCTTGGGAGGATGATCCGGCAGATCACACGCGCCGAGCAGCAATCCCAGGGCAAGCGCCGCCCCTGCGACCACACGAGAGCACCCCATGTTCATCCTCCGGCCTCGCGACGGAGATCGAGCGTGACCCATCGACGCCGGGCCTGTCAATCACACGGGGCCGACCTCCCCGTGGTCCCTGGACCACCCGCGCAGTTGCCCCCGGCCCGGAATCAGAAGCGCCCGAGGACTCGGTAGCGCACTCCGTTGCCGTCCCCCTCGGGCTCCGGGCCGTCCCAGCCTACCCAGACGCGGCTGGTGCTGACGGGCAGCACGAAGCGCGTCTTCTGCTCTCCGTCGTAGTGGAGGTTGGCCAGCCTCGCGGAGCCGCGTGGCGCCGCGTCGGGGCCGAAGGCCTGCACGAACACGCCGAGATCGCCCGTGGGGTAGCTCAGCTCGGAGTCGTCCTGGCTCCAGGCCACGAGGAAGCCCCCGTCCGGCAGCCACGCCGTTCGGGCATAGCGCTGCTGGTCGAACTGGTCTCCCTCGACCAGCGGGAAGGCCGAGCCAACCGGAGAGAGGGTGGCCGGGTCGTAGAGGCCGCAGCGGACGACCCAGTCGACGCCGTCTCGCACCCAGCAAAGGAGCAGCATCCCGGCCCGCGACACCGAGGCGTGGTAGTCCCACACCGCCTTCCCTTCGGCGACGATCCTGGGGTCGCCCCACTGTCCCCCGGGGTGGCTGTGGGTGATCGCGTTGATCACGCGGTCCGCCGTGGTTCGCCAGAACACGACGTAGGCGTTGTGCGCGGGATCGGCCACGACGAAGGGCAGGTCGACCGCGCCCTCGCGGGCCGACTGGTCCTGCTCCCCGAGGCTCTCGCCGTTCGCGTGGAAGGTCGCGAGCATGATCCTGGTGTTGTTGTAGGGACGCTTCTGCCAGGTGATCGCGTGCGCACCGTCGGGCATCACCGCCACCGCTGGCCTGCGCCTGGTGTCGTCGTTCCAGGTGTCGACCAGGACGTCCTCCCCGAGAGCCTCGCCCTCAGGGTCGAAGCGCCTCGCCTTCACCTTCCTGTTGCCGCCGCCGACCTCCTCCCATGCGGCGAGGAAGCCTGTGCTGCCCGCGCCGACCGAGACGTCGTTCTCCTCGCCGGCCGGTGCCCCTGCCACACGCGCCTCGCGCCGCAGCAACGCCCCGTCGGGGTCCAGCGTGACGTAGAACAACGCGTTCTCGCCCGCCGTCCCGGGGGAGGCGTACGCGGCCATGACCTTGCCGTCGGGGCCTCTCGCGGCGGCGCCGCCCTGCTGATTGCCCTCGAAGGAAGCGTTGAGGGGCCGCTCGGGACGCATGGGCGCCCTGCGCCCGTCGAGGCCCATGCGCCTCAGCCACACCCGGTTGTCCGCCTCGCGCCACGCGACGGCCAGCAGCCCGTCGTCCTGCAAGACGAGGTTGGGCAGGGTCTGGTCCCCGGCCGGCTCCTCGGGCACCGCGAAGTCCGAGACGACCGAGTAGCTGCCGTCGGTGGGCTCGAAGATCGCGACGCGCACGTCCCACCCCGGTGTGGACGCGCTGCGGTGCTGGTATGCGACGGCGAAGGCGCTCCCCTCGAGGGCCGCGACCTCCGGGTTCCGGCGCTCGTCGTCGTCGTCGAAGATCGCCTCCTCCATGGACACGACGGCACCGTCCGGCGCCAAGACGCGGGCGTGCAGCGTGCGCCGGCAGGTCTTGGGCGCTTCTTCCTCGCCCGCGGCGCAGGCGTGCCAGGCCACCGCGGCGGCACCGCTCGGGAGCGAGGCCACCCTCCCGCGCAGGTCGCCGAGCTGATCGAGCTCGATCGCCGCGGCTGCGGCCTGGCCGTTGGCGTTGTAGAGCCGGAGCCACAGGCGGAGCTTGCCGGTGGACATGCTGGTGTCCAGCTGGTGGCTGCTCAGCAGGAGCCAGAAGCGCTGGCTCCCGTCGCCCGCGACCGCCGCGTCCAAGCTGTCGGCGTACCAGGCCATTGCCGGGAGGTCCTCCGGAGAATCGCCGCTCAGGTCCTCTGCGAGGTGCAGGTAGAAGGGCCTCGCCATCTCGTTGTTGTAGGTGAGGAGCCCCACGACGCCCCAGCTCCCGTCCGCGAAACGGAGCGGGACGATACGACCGATGTGGTCGTAGGAGTTGGGGACCCCCATGGACATGATGTCCTCGTCGCTCCGAGCGTGAAGCTTCTCGCCGTCCCTGCTGTAGACACGGAGCGCGAGGTCCCTGAGGCTGCGCCAACCGAACAGGGCGTTGCCCAGACCGTCGACCGCGACCGCGCTGCTCCAGCTCTCCGAGTCGCTGTTCATGCTGAGCGAGAGCTCCTGGCTCTCGAGGCTGCCGTCGGCCGCCATCCAGCGCAGCCCGCCGTGGGCGTAGCTCGGCGTGTTGGTCCAGCGGACCAGCAGCCGCCCTCCCGGTAGGGCGCCGAGCTCGGGCGCGTAGCCGGCGTGCTCGTGGTCCTGGACCTGCGAGGGCCCGCACACGAAGCTCCCCGGCATGCAGCTGCCGTTCACGCACAGGTCGAAGACCGTGCAGCCGTCCCCGTCGTCGCACACGTCGCCGTCCGGCAGCGGCACCTCCACGCAGCCCTCGAGAGGGTCGCAGAATGCCGTCTTGCACGTGTCGACGGTCTCGGCGGCGCAGTCGCGCGGCGGGCCCTGCTCGCAGGCGCCGTCGTCGTTGCAAGAGCCGTCCGCGGTGCAGGGCTGCCCGTCGTCGCAGGGCGTCCCCTTGGGGAGCGCGACACCGACGCAGCGCGCGTGGGTCGCGTCGACGCTCTCACATGAGCCCTCGATGCAGCCGGCGCCTTGCCCGCTGCAGTCCATCACGGGCCCCGGCACGCACACGCCCGCGTCGCAGGCGTCGCCCCGGGTGCAGCCGTCGCCGTCGGCGTCGCACGGGCTCCCACCGGGCAGGTGGCTGTAGCGGCAGTCACCCGTCTCGAGGTCGCAGGCGTCGGCCGTGCAAGGGTTGAAGTCCTCGCAGTCGCCCTGGCCGCGGCAGCAGCTCGCGTCCGGCGCTCCCGGCTCACAGCTGCCGTTGCCGTCGCAGGCGT
>CAZQPP010000210.1:0-13201 GCA_964594295.1 uncultured Myxococcales bacterium
ACGGCCAACGGAGTCGCAAGTGCTCAGTGTTTCAGGCTAACGGCTAACAGCTAACAGCTAGATCAAGGCCTAGTTGTGCCAGCACTCGGTTGGTGGGTCGAGCGAGACGCCGGATGCGCTCACGGGGCCCCTCCACAGGAGGCAGCGCTCGGCGTTGATGTTGATCTCCAGGGCGATGGTCAACCCGCCCGAGGAGACCCTTATCAGAGGCTTCTCGCGCAGCAGCCTCGGTGGGGCGGGGTGGCCGGAGGGGTGCCTCATCAGGTCCAGCCTCCCGGACATGCCGTAGATCTGGCCGAGGCGGTCGTCCACGAGGTCCTGGTCTCCCTTCTCCTCCCCGCGGAAGATGTAGATGAGGGTGACCTCGCCCATGCGGCCGGCGTAGACCACGAGATCGCGGTCGCTCCACGGCGCCTCCAGGCCCGAGAAGGCCACGACCCTGGGAGAGCTGAGGACCTCGGCGTCGGCGGGCGCGTCCACGACGCGGGCGATGTCCGCCCTGCCGTGGGGCCGGGCGCTCAGGTCGAGCTCGACGGTCACCGGCGGTCCCGGGGGCGGCATCTCGTTCATGAACCAGCCGGTCGGCACGGACCTGGAGCCCATGGCCCGCTGTACGAGGTCGGTCGGGATCTCCGAGATCTTGCCCAGCGCGAGGAAGGGTCCCCAGCGGCTCAGGCGGGCGTAGTCCGGGAGCACCCCGATGTCCGTGTCGCGTCGCGCCGCCTCCTCCACCATCGCCGGGTCCTCGCGCGTCAGGTGCCTCACCCGGTGGTAACGCTCGTCCATGGGCGGGCGCCAGTCGCGCACGGCTGCGACGGCGCTCCACGACCCGGCGGCCACGGCCAGCACTACCGGCACGCCTATCAAAGGGCGGCGGGCGGTCCATGCGGCTCCGGCCGTGATCCAGGCCACGAAGGCACCGAAGACGATGATGATCACGCCCATCTTGTTGACGTGGTCCCAGCACTCCTGGATGGCGAGCCCGGCGATCACGCCCAGCGACCACAGCGCCCAGAAGGCCGCGTGGCGCTTGGACGCACGCCATATGGCGACGAAGCCCACGAGCATCATCGCGAAGATCACCAGGCCGAGGTGGTCGGCCAGGTAGAGGGGCCAGCGCAGGAAGGTCGGGAAGGGCTCGTGGGGGGTCCTGACCTCGTGGTCGTGCAAGGGCCAGTTGAGCAGCCCCTCCCACCTCAGGTCCATGCCCAGGAAGCTGTAGGGCATCGGCGGAAACTGCTCGTTGCTCTCCATCCGGAAGAAAGACCCCATCGCGAGCCGGTGGTGCAGGTTCTCCGGGAAGGTCATGAGCACGAAGGTGGCGAGGAAGAGCAGCCTCTGCTTCGTCCCGCGCACCAGGACCGGTATCGCGGCGACGGCGGGCAGCATGATGTGCCGCATCGTGAGCACGAGCCCCAGGAACACCCCGCCCAGGCCGTAGGCGCGCCTCGCGAGCAGGATCGGGAGCAGGGCGGCGCTGAACGAGAGCGTGAGCATGTTCTCGTCGACCTGCGGGAAGCCGAGGATGTACGGGTTCATGGGCAGCAGCATCAGCCCGAGCCAGCCCCACCGGCGGGATCGCCGAGCCCCCCCCAGGCCGCGCGCGATCATCCAGCCCGCCAGGGCGCACAGCATCCCGCACAGCCCGTGCAGCAGGCGGTAGCCAAAGGGCCCGTAGAGAGCCAGGAAGCCGGCCAGCACCCCCGTGTTGCCGAGGCGCGCGTCCTCGATGTTGACGCTGAGCAGGTTCGGCACCCTCATGCCCGGGTCCGCGGCCACACGCGCGGCCATGTAGATGCACGAAAACGGCATTCCCTGGCGGTTGTCGTGCTTCAGGAAGAAGACCCCGCCGACGAGCGCGACGGCGACGAGGACAGGCGCCGAGGCACGCAGGAGCTTCCTGAGCCGCCCTCCGGGGAGCAGGGCATGAAGGCGCCCCTCTCCGACCGCGCGACGGCGCAGCAGCACCCGGGCCGCGACGGCGCCGCTCACGAGCGCGGCGATCAGCACGTTCCACCAGGCCACCTTGATGTCGGTGAAGAGATAGAAGAAGAAGGCCAGGCTCGGCACGACCCCGAAGCCCCACCCGAGGGCCACCGCGAGCAACCACACGGCCCGGTCCGAGTCACCCTGCTCCTCGCTCCGCCCGGGCCCCAGGGCAGCCCGGGCCACGAGAAGCCCAGCGAAGAGCAGCAGTGGCGTGAAGACCGCGATCTTCAGCAGGGCCAGGGCGCCGGACAACAGCGGGGAGTCGGGGCTCATGTGGCGCCGATCATCCGCGTCCCTACTTCACGCACCAGCCATCCTTCGCCTTGCAGTAGCCGTCCTTCTTGCAGCGCTCGGAGCGTTTGCAGTCGGAGTCGGAGTCGGCCACGCACCAGCCGTCTTTGTGGCTGCAGCGGCCCCAGTCCGTGCAATGCCCGCCGTCCTCGCAGTCCTCGTCGTTGTAGCCGGAGTAGCACCACGCCTCGGTCATGCCCTCCTGGCACGGCGGGGCCAGCGCGCAGTTGCCCTCGGTGCGAGCGACGCACCAGCCCTCGACGGCCGAGCACTCGCCGTGGCCGTCACAGCGGTCCGAGCCCTTGCACGAGGCGTCGCTCTCGGCCACGCAGTCGCCGGCCTCGTTCGCCTTGCACCGCCCGCGGTCCTTGCAGGCCTCGGACTGCTTGCAGTCCTCGTCCGTTGCCGCGACGCAGACTCCGTCCTTCGCCGTGCAGTGCCCGTGCTCGCGACAGGGCTCCATGCCGGCGGGCCCGCGCGCCGCCTTGCAGGGGATCTCCTCGGTCGCCGAGACCACGCACCTGCCGTCTCGCGCCGTGCACCTGCCGTAGTTGGCGCAGTGGCGGGACTTCGCGCAGTCCTCGTCCGAGCCGGCCACGCACTTGCCGCCCTTCGGCGTGCAGAGGCCCCACTCCCGGCAGGGGTTGGCTCCGGCGCTGCAGTCGGCCTTCGCGGCCCCCTTCCACGCGCAGACCCCGCCGCCGTCCGACATGCACTTGCCGAGGAACCTGCAGACCTCCCCTCGCTGGCAGTCCTTGTCCGAGCTCGCCACGCAGAGGTCGCCCTTGACCGAGCAGCGCCCCTCCATCTTGCAGGCGAGCTCGCATTGCACCACGGGGCACTCCCGTGTGTCCTTGCCGGCCGCTGCCTTCGGGCCCGGGACAGTCCCCGACGAGCTCGACGAGGCCCCGGGCGAGGGCTTGTCCTTCTTGCACGACACGGTGAGGGCCAGGGCCAGGGCGGCCAACACCACGGCGATCCTCTTCATTTCGCTTCTCCCCTCTCTTCGGAGCCTTGACGACCGGAGGCTCTTCCATGCCCCGCGGGGCGTACGAGGTCAATCTCGTGCACGAGCCTGTCGACCCCGAGCTCGTCGAGGTTGTCGGGGAGCTCCTCGTTCTTGAAGAGCTCCGCGTTGCCTTTCAGGTAGACCGGCACCGGCGAGCTCTCCTTGTCCATCGTGAAGACGAAGCGCTCGCATGGGCGATCACACCGTGTCGGGATGCGTCTCTGCGAGTACCGGCTCGCGAAGTCCGCGGCGTCGCAGCGGTAGACACGGCAGAGGCGGGTCGTGGCGATGTAGCCGTAGGGGTAGTAGAGCGACGCCTTGAAGCCGCCGACCGGCGAGATGCCCTGGAGCAGGTTGTCGAGCTCGATCCTCTCCACGCCGAGCGAGGCCAGGTGATCTGTCAGGATGGAGTTGGTGATGCCGCAGCCCCGAAAATGCGCGGCGGCGTCCTCGGGCAGGTGGTCGATCACCCTGATGATCTTGGGGCCGCGCCGCTGCCTGGTCAGGAGCCTCCCGAGCACGGGGATCAGCCCTCCGCGCTCCCGCACCCTCCTCATCACGCCCCAGTCGTTCACCACGACCTCGGCGCCATCCTCGAGGCGGTCGAGGAGGGAGTCGACCTGCTCGAGCCCGGAGTTGGTCACGTAGGGCGTCATCAACGTGAAGGCCAGGCCCCGGTCCTGGGCCAGCGCCGCCGCCCGGCCCAGCTCCCGGGCCGAGGGGAGCATGAGCTGGCAGAACTCCGTGCCGTAGTAGAGGCGCGAGTAGCTCGAGTGAATCTCGCCTGCAGACTCCAGCCGGGTGATGTAGGCGGCCTTCTCCATAGGGCTAGTCCACGTAGTAGCAGGCGTCGCCGCAGGGGAAGCCGTAGACGGCCTCGAATGCAGCCTTGATCGCCGAGACCCGGGCCGGCTCGTCCTCGCCGTGGGCGCCTCTCATCTCCCTGACGGTCTTCAAGAAGAGCACGTCCTTGGCCTTCGCCTCCGTGCGCCGGTGCCTCCCGACGATCTTGACGCCGTGCACTCCCATGCGGTCGAGCTCCTCGAAGCGGCAGGCACCGCAGGGGTCTGTGCAGGAGGTGTCGTTCACGGCCGCCCCGACGTTCCTCAAGACCTCGTCGGGGACCGCCGCAGAGCCCGAGACCGGCTCCACGCGGCTGCGCACGGCGCAGGGCCTGTCGAACATGGCCGGCTCGAGCTGGCCCGGCGACGGGCTCCCCGGGCCCCGGGCAGGTCCGCGCGTGATGGGGGCGTGCAAGCTCCTGCCGAGCTGCTCGTTCAGGGCCTTGCTGACGTGGAGGAAGGTGCAGAAGCCGTCGACGTTCCTGCAGGCCTCGTTCCTGGCGAAGACCTCGAGCTCCATGGCGCCCGCGCTCGCGGCGAGCTCCGAGATCTCTGCGATCCTGAGCTGCCTCGGCAGGATCACCCGCGACGCGCCCAGGTCCTCGTAGAAGCGGATAGCCTCGCTGTTGAACGCGGCGCTGATGGTCGACATGTGCAGCTTCACGTCGAGCTTGGCGTCCTTCACGAAGAGCAGCAGGCCTATGTCGGCCACGATGAGCGCGTCCGCGCCGGCCTCGACCGCGAGGCGCATCTCGTCGAGCAGGAGCCGGTACTGCTCCTCGGTGTAGAGGGCGTTGAAGGTGACGTTCACCAGCGCCCCTGCCGCGTGCGCCGCCTCGACGCCCCGAGCGAGATCTTCAAAGCTCCTCAGGTTGGCCGCCGCGTCCTCCCTCTTGTTGGAGGAGGCCACCGAGGTGTAGCGCGTCGCCCACTCCTCCGACAGCACCCCGCAGTAGAGCTCGTCGGCCCCCGCGGCCACCAGCTCGGCGACCTCGTCGGCCTTGTTGAAGGGGCACAGTATCCGGAGCATCGTCAGCCTCGGCGATTATCTGCACCACTCGTCGAGCCAGGCGAGCACGGTCTCGTGCCACAAGATGGCGTTGGCCGGCTTCAGGACCCAGTGGTTCTCGTCGGGGAAGTACAAGAGCTTGCTCGGGATGCCGCGGCGCTGGAGGGCGGTGAAGGTGGCGAGGCCCTGGACGTTGACCACGCGGAAGTCCCGCGCGCCGTGGATCACGAGCATCGGCGTCTGCCACTTGCCCACGTGCTCGATGGGGTTGAACCTCGCGAAAGCCTCGGGCTCCTCGAAGGGGCGCCCGTGCTCCCACTCCGGGAACCAGAGCTCCTCGGTGGCGTAGTAGGCCATGCGCTCGCAGAGGTTGCCGTCGTGGTTGACGAGGCAGCGGAAGCGATCGGGCCAGCTCCCGGCGATCCAGTTGATCATGTAGCCGCCGAAGGAGGCGCCGAGGGCCGCGACGCGCTCACCGTCGAGCCACGGATAACGCTCGAGGGCGGCGGCCAGCCCCTTCTGGAGGTCCTCGAAGGGCCGGTCGCCCCAGTGGTGGCTGATGGAGTCGGTGAAGGCCTGGCCGTAGCCGGTGGAGCCGTGGAAGTCCACGACGACCACGCCGTAGCCGGCCCCCGCGTAGATCTGCGGGTTCCAGCGGTAGTGGAAGTTGTTGCCCATCGAGCCCTGCGGCCCGCCGTGCACGATGAAGGCCACCGGGTACTTCTTCTCCGGGTCGAAGTCCGCGGGCCTGGTCACCCACGCATAGACGGCCTCGTCGTTCCAGCCGGAGAAAGTGAATTGCTCCGGCTCGCCGAAACGGACGTTCTGGAGAGCCTCGCGGTTGAGGCGCGTGAGACGGACGGGCTCTCCGCCCGCCACCGGCACCCGGTAGACGTCCGCCGGGTCGCACAGGCTGTCCATCGTGAAGAAGACCTGGTCGCCCCGCACCGCGACAGCGCCGACGTGGCCTTCCCCCACCAGGGTGCACACCTCGCCGCTCTCCACGTCCACCGCGAAGAGAGAGCGGTGCCCGAGGTTGTCCGCGGCCGTGACTATGGTCTTCGAGTCCCCCGACCAGCTGATGCCTCCCGCCGACCGGTCCCAGGCCTCGGTGAGCACGCGCGGCTCCCCACCGGGCCACTCCTGCACGACTATGCGAATGCGATCCGCCTCGAAGCCCGGCCGCTCCATGGCCAGCCAGGCCAGCTTGCTGCCGTCGGGCGAGAAGGTGGGGTGGTTGCACCAGGCGTCGTTGCCCGCGGTGAGGCAGCGCCGCTCTCCGAAGCCGCGTGAGGAGGCAAAGAAGAGGTCGACGTCCGTGGTCCAGGCCATGTCGGCGCCCCGGTCGTGGGCGGCGAAGACGACGCCGCCGGCGCCGGGCGTGAAGGCCACCTCCTCCATGCCGCCGAAGGGCTTGGTAGGCGCGTCGGCGTCCAGGCCCGGCGTCACGGCCACGGGGTCGCCGCCTTCGACGGGGACCAGGAAGAGGTGGGAGCGCCGCCCGTCCTTCCAGGTGTCCCAGTGGCGCACCATGAGGCGCTCGTAGAGCTGCCCGGTGGCCTTCTCCTTCTCCTTGGCCTCGAGCCGCTCCTTCGTCTCGGCCGGCGTGGCCGCGTCGGGGAAGACCTCGAGGGCCACCGCGAGGTGTGCGCCGTCCGGAGACAGCTTGAAGCCCGCCACGTCCAGGGGCAGGTCGGTCACCTTCTCGGCCTCTCCGCCGTCGGGTGCGATCCGCCAGACCTGCGAGGCTCCGGAGCGTCCCGTCAGGAAGTAGATCCAGCGACCGTCGGGCGACCAGGCCGGGCTGCCGGCGCCCGCCTCGTGGGTGGTCAGCCGGCGCGGCTCCCCTCCGTCGGCCGAAACCAGCCAGAGGTCCCGCCGCATGCGGTTCGCCTCGAGATCGGTGACGGCCTTGACGAAGACCAGGGTGCCGCCGTCCGGAGAGACCTTGAGCTCGCCGACCCTTTGCATGGCCCACAGGTCGTGGACGTCGAAGGTGTGCGTGTCTTCTGGCTTCATCGTGTACCTCCCAGAGGGGGCGCGAATGCTTCCACACCTCGCCGAGACCGGCTACTCGCGCAGCGCAGCGCTCAGAGCTTCTCGGACTGCCGCGACCCTCGCGCGCGAAGACCAGGCGTGGAGTGGAGCGAGCAGATAGTCCTCGTGCACGCGCCGGGCGCCGTCGAGGTCGCCGGCTGCGAAGTCCTTCAGGCCCGGAAGCTCGCTACAGACCGGCAGGGCGTTGCGAGACGTCTCGAGGCCGCGGGCGGCCAGGCGTCGTGCGAGGGCGGCGGCGTCATCCGAGCGGACAGGGAAGCGCCAGTAGACGCTGCGTCCCTCGGTATGGCTCCTGGGGAGACGGCGCTCGATCTCCGCGTCGGATGCCAGCTCGGCAGCCTGGCCTCTGAGCGACTCGTTGACGGCGTCGACGCGAGCGAGGCTTCGCAGCCCCATCTCCGCCTGGAAATCGGTGTAGTGCTGGAGCAGCGCAGGGTCGGGCGCGCCGTAGGTGTGCGGCACCATGGCCAGCGCCGTGCGGAGGTTGCCCGAGCGCACGCGGTCGCTGAGATCCGGGCCGAGCCGGCTGAGCATGTGGAAGAAGGGGAAGGTGAGCAGCGGGTAGAGCGGGTCCGCCGTCGCCGCGCGGTAGGCGAGGATCTTGACGAGGAGCGGGGCGAAGCGAGCGCGCTTCGGTGGCCGCATCTCCGACCGGGCGAGGGCGGCCGCTCGCGAGACCAGCTCACGGTCCGCGCTCGCGGCCAGCCCGCCGAAGAGGCTGCAGCAGATCTTGAAGGTCGACAGGCTGCAGATAGCCGCGTGTCCGAGGCTGCCGAGCTTGCGGCCGCGGAGCTCCGCGCCGAGGGCCTGGGAGACGTCCTCGACGACAATGAGGCCGTGGCGCTCCGCGAGGTCCAGGACCTCGTCGAGGTTCGCGGGCACGATCCCGTAGAGGTAGGTCACCAGCAGCACCCGCGAGCGCGGGGTGATGTTGGCTCGGAGGCTCTCGAGGTCGAAGCCGAGGGTGGACTCGTCCATGTCCACCATCTTGGGGGTCAGGCCGGCGCCGCGGATCATGTTGATCATGTCCGCGATGGTGATCGGGGTCGTCAGGACCTCCGCGCCCTCCTCGAGGTCGAGGGCGCGGAGCAGGTAGTACAGGCCCATGCGAGCCGCCGGGAGGGCGCAGGCCGCCGCCGAGCCCTGGTAGTCTGCGAAGCGCTCCTCGAGCTCCGAGACCTTCGGGCCGCGCTCGAAGCGGCCGAGCCCTACGGCGAGCGCGGCCAGGGCCAGATCCGCGTCCTTGTAGTAGGGCTCGGTGGCCGGCACGCGGGTGGGGACCATTCGCAGGGACATGGCCTCATGCCCCCTGCTCGGTCATGACGACCAGGCGATCGGTGTTCCAGCGCTTCAAGTCCGCGGGCGAGGGCATGTTGTCGTTGCGATAGTAAAGCGCGCCGCCGTGGAGGTACTGATCGGCGCGCTCCTCCTCCTCCCCGAGGGTCACCGGGATGCTGGAGCGCAGCACGTAGTCGTCGCAGCGCTTCACACAGCTGCCGTCGGGCGCGCCGGGCTGGTCGCCCTGCCCACCGAAGAGCAGGGAGCAGCGACGGGTCACCGAAGCATGCACGAAGGGGTAGTAGAGCGACGTCCTGAGCGCAGGAGGGAGGTCCAGGTCCCAGCCCTGCTGCACGTTGTCGAGCTCGGCCCGGAAGATCCCCCGGTCTAGGAGGAATCGCTGGAACGACGGCTGCGAGAGGTTCGAGCCGCGAAGGTAGCCCGCCATGTGCTCGTCTTCGAGGTCCACGGCCTCGACGCGCGGATCGCGCCTTATCTTGATGAGCAGCCGGCCGGCGACCGGGACGAGCCGGCGCTCGAGGATGCTGTCGAGCAGCCCCCAGTCGTTGAAGACGACCTCGGCGCCCTCGTCGAGCATGTCCATGAGCTTGCGGGCGCGGGCGACGCCGCTGTCGCCGAGGAAGGAGGTGACCAGCGAGAAGCCCACTCCGTGCTCCTGTGAGAAGTCCCGCATGGCGGACACGTCGCGTGCGAGGGGGAGCCGCCACTGACAGAACTCGCCCCCGAGGTAGACATGGTCGAAGTCGGGGTCCTTGGCCTCGAGCTCTGCGGGCTTCACGACGTATATGACTCGCTGCACGCTGCCCCCGTCCTCACCCGCTCCGTCCCCGGGTCCTCTCGCCAGCGTCGGGAGACCACGGGTAGTAGCACATGTCCGGCGTGCACTCGGTCCGAAAGATCTTCTTCCGCAGGGCCGTGGCGGCTTCCTCGAGCTCACGCGCGCTCGGCCGCTCGCGAAGCAGCAGGTCGCGCATGGCCGAGACGAGGCGCGTGCCCCGCAGGATAGCCGCGGCCGGGTATCCGCGCCCGACTATCTTGAAGCACTGAACGCCGATGGAGTGGAAGGCGTGCATGAAGCACACCCCGCAGGCGCTCGCCTCGAAGCCGATGGCCTCGTCGAATGTCGCCGGCGCCACCGGGGCGCGGCCTTCACCGCCGCCGGGGAGCTCGACGAGCTGCTCGAGCCTGACGCCGAGGCACTGCGACTTGAAGCGCCGCTCGCTCACCTCGCAGTGCACGTAGCTGCACAGCCCGTCGATGTTGGGGCAGCGCTCGTTCAGGATGAAGCACTCGAGCTCGACGTCCGGGCAGGCCTCCACCATGCGAGCCGCCTCCTCGAAACGCACGGCGCGCGGCAACACGACCCTCTTGACGCCGAGGGAGGCCAGCAGCTTGACGGTCTCCGTGTTGAAGACGGACAGGCCGGTGCTCGCCACGAGGGAGAGCCGCGGGTAGCGCTCCCGGAAGACCTCGATCAGGCTGATCTCCGCCAGGATCGCGCCCGTGAGGCCGGGCCGCGCCGTCAGCTCGTCGAGCTCCTGGAAGATCAGGTCCAGGAGCGCCGGCGCGTAGAAGTGCTCGTTGACGGTGATGAAGAGCTGCTTCCCGGCCTGGTGCACCTTGTCCTGGGCCAGGGCGAAGTCCCCGGCGTCCAGGTTGTGCTTCTCGTAGTGGCGCCTGCTGACGTAGGCGTGACCCAGCTCCGACGCCCCGCGCGGGATGATGCCCGCGTAGAAACAGTCGGCCCCGGCCTGGACCAGGTGGGCCACCTGGTCGGAGCTGCTGAGCGGGCTGTTGACGATGATTGGGGCCGGAACCACGGGCAAACCCTAGCACGGTGCCAACAGCACAACCATTGGAAGGCCCTTTGTTTTCCGCCTCTGCGCCTCTGCGCGAGGCCTTCCCCCAACCGACCCGTCAGGAGCGCCGGATTCGAGTCCCGAATCACCGCTTGTCCGTGTCGAAACCCGCAAGTAACTTCCCCGTCCATGACAGCGCCACGAGCTATCCCAACCTACGGCCGCGAGCTTGTCGCAAAGCTCCCGCGAGAGCTCCTCGACCGCCCCCTCGTGTTCACCCAGCCCGAGCCCTGGGCGCACGCGGCGCCCAGCTTCGAAGGAAGCGGCGCGAGCGTGCACGTGGTCGGGGCGATGGATCACGCTGAAGTGCGCGCCGCCAGCGAAGGCGTCGAGGCGGGACGCCCGGTCTTCGGGGTGGGCGGAGGCGCCGTCGTGGACCAGGCGAAGCACGCGGCATGGGCCAACGGCTCACCCCTGGTGCTCGTGCCGACCATCCTCTCGGTGGACGCGCCCTTCACCCGCGAGGTGGGTGTGCGCGAGGACGGCCGCGTGCGCTACGTGGGCAAGGTCGTGCCGGAGCACCTGCTGGTGGACTTCGACCTGATCCGGACCGCGCCAAAGCTGCTGAACCGCGCCGGCGTTGGAGACCTGGTGTCGATCCACACGGCCTTGTGGGACTGGGAGCGGGGCGCCCGGCATCGCGAGGGCGACGTCTACGAGCCCACCGTCGCCGAAGGGAGCCGGCAGATTCTGGAGCGGCTGTACGCGGGCGCTGCAGAGCTGCGCGACGTCAGCGACGATGGCCTGCGCCTGCTCGGCGACCTCTTCGTGGAGGAGGTGCGGCTCTGCGACATCGTGGGCAGCTCGCGCCCGGAGGAGGGCAGCGAGCACCACCTCGCCTACTGCCTCGAGGAGAGGACGCGGTGGAGCTACCTGCACGGCCAGCTCGTGTGCCTCTGCGTGCTGCTCGCGGGCGCGCTGCAAGGCCAGGACCTGTCGGAGCTGGCGGGCTTCTTCAGGACCATCGAGCTCGACGTGAGCCCCGAGGCGACCGGTACGAACGACGAGGAGCTCATTGGGGCCATGGTCGCGGCCCCGGCCTACGTTCGCAGCGAGGAGCAGCTCCTGCCCGCGGTCTTCCACCTCCGCGAGGCGGTGAGCGAGGGCGAGGCGCGCGAAACCGTGGCGAGGGTGAGGACATGGCTCGCTGGCTGATCTTCTTGTCTCTGTGCGCCGCGCTCTGTGCCTGCGGCAACGGCGACGGAGAGCCCGAGCAGGGGCCCGACGACGCCCAGGAGACCTCCGACACCACGGACGCCACTGACACTCCCAGCGCGGACGTGCCCGCGCAGCCCACCTGGCCCGAGCCGCGCTTCGGCGAGGAGAGCCGCGACCTGATGCCCTTCGTGCGCATCACGGCCTCCGCCACCCGCCCGAAGGCGCCCGTGCCCTGGGTCCGGGAGGCAGAGGAGGGCCCCGGAACCGTACGCGACGGCCACCGGCACACCGGCTGGGCGCCGCCCCTCGAAGAGCACGCCTCCATCGAGCTCGACCTGTGGCCCCTGCTCGGCCGGCCCGCCGCCCTCAACCGCTTCGAGGCCGAGGTGCAGGGAGGGCAGCTCGCCCTGGCAAAGCTGACTCTCCGCGCCTCCTGTGGCGGCCCCGTGCTCGTCGAGCAGGACATGGAGCCCAAGGCAACGCTCGTGGCCTCCCTGGAGGACCGGATGACCGGCTGCGTCGAGCTGCGGCTGTACACCTACGACCGGGTGCACATCTCGGAGCTCCGCCTGGGCACCCGTGACGAGGCCATGGAGCTTCCGGCTGTCACCTTCGACCCCCCGGCGGAGCCACCCGCGCACCCCCGCAGCGGGGTGATCGAGGGCTTCTACGGAGTGCCGTGGAGCTGGCGCGAGCGCCACAACATGCTCGTCGAGCTCGCGCGCTGGGGCCTCGGCGCCTACCTCTTCGCGCCCAAGAACGACCCCATCCACAGGGAGAAATGGCGCGAGCCCTACCCCGAGGGTGAGGCCGCCGAGTTCAGACGTTTCTACGTGCACGCCAGGGCGCTCGGCGTAGACACCTACTTCGGCCTGAGCCCATTCCTGGACTACGCCTTCGACGTGGAGGGCGACTTCGAGACCCTCGTCGCCAAGAGCGCGCGCATGATGGACGCCGGCGCCTCTGGAATCTGCGTCCTCGGCGACGACATCGAGTTCGGTCGCGCCGACGAGGTCGACGGCGAGATGGGCGCCCGCCACGTGGAGGTCACCAACCGCCTGCGCGCCGAGCTCGCCAAGACCTTCGAAGGCGCGAAGCTCTGGTTCGTGCCGACCGTCTACAGCGACGAGCGCACCGACCGCCTCGGCGACGGCGAGGCCTACCTGCGGGCCCTGAGAGAGCTGCACCCCTCCGTCGAGGTCCTCTGGACCGGCACCGACACCTTCAGCCCGACCCTCGCGCCGGCGGACCTCGAGCGCTTCAAGGGGCTCACGGAGCGCACGCCGATAATCTGGGACAACCACTTCGCCAACGACGGCGGAGACCTCTTCGCCGGCAGCATCCAGCTGTCGGGTCTCGGCGGCCGCGCGGCGGACCTCCCCGGGGCCGTGCGCGGCATCGGGCAGAACACGATGATCCAGGGTGCGATGTCGCGCTTGAACGTGGGCTCCCTCGGGGCCTATCTCGAGGACACAGGGCGCACCCGCGAGGAGGGCGCCGCCGCAGCCGCAGGCTCCGAGGTCTTCTTCTCACGCGGCCCGGGCGGAGCCGAGACCGGGGCCCTCATCGAGCGCCTCGTGCTCACCTTCGAGGCGGACACGGACGAGAACCCCCGCTACCGCGATCTGCATGACCGGGCTGCGGCGCTGACCAAGACGATCAGGGCCGGCGCCGTGCCGGAGGCCGA
>CAZQPP010000211.1:0-10413 GCA_964594295.1 uncultured Myxococcales bacterium
GCAGCACGAAGAACACGAACAAGGTGGCGATCCCCACTCGCCGCCAGGCGGACTCCTCCAGGACCAGCAACACGGCCGCCGCAAGCCAGAAGGGCGCGACCCCGGTGGCCTCGATCGTTGCCATGGCACGGGCCATCCCGCCGAGGACGGCGGTGCGTTGCGCCTCCACCTGGGCCCGACGACGGGTCTCGGCGGGTCTCTCCGAGCGCCGGGCGCGGCGCGTCATGTGAGCACACCGGAGGCAGGGCTCAGGGGGAGGCTGAGTCGGGCCGTACAGCCTCTGTCCCGACCTCCGTCGAGGCTCAGCTCGCCCCCGTGCTGCCGAGCGAGGGAGCGCGCCATGGTGAGGCCGAAGCCTGCTCGCTCCGGGGAGCCCGACACCCCGGGCTCGAGCTCTCGCCCCCTGATCTCCGGTGGCACGCCTTCGCCGTCATCGCCGACCGCGAGGAACGCGAAACCCTCCTCCGAGCTCAGCTCCAACGAGATCGTGGTCGCTGGCTTTGCGTCGAAGGCGTTGCGCACCAGGTGGATGACTATCTGCCGGACCTTGCGCGGATCGCAGGCCAGGCTCACGCCGAGATCTCCAACGACCACGAGCCGCAGCCCGCGGCTGTGGGCCCTGCGCTCGAAGAGGCGCACCACGTCGGCGCAGAGATCGCCCAGACGAACGCTCTTCTGCTCGAGAGGACCGAGGGGCCGCGAGAAGTCGAGGAGCTCCGCCAGCACCCGTTGGGCCTCGTTCGTCTCGGCTCGCAGCTCCTCCAGGAGCTCGGCTCGATCGCCCTCCACGTGCCGGGCTACGACCGCGCACAGGCCCTTGACGGCCGCCAGCGGGTTGTTGATCTCATGGGCGATCTCGGCCGCGGTACGTGTCAGGGCCTCGACGTGCTCGGCGTGCAGTCGAAGGGACTCGTCTCGAGCGTCGGCCGCACGCTCGAAGAAGCGCTGGAAGGCCCTCGTTATGTGGACGCCGGAGAAGGCGACCGAGACCGAAAGCAAGCCCAGGAGCGAGGCGTGCATCACGTAGAACAGCGGGGTGTGCCCCGTCGGACCGCTCAGGCCGAAGATCGTCCGGGCCAGCACCGGCGGCGCATAGACGTGCAAGCCGGCGAGCGCGGCCGACGCGAGCAGGATCGCGAGGCAGACGATGCCGCGGTAGCGCACGTAGGAGATCGGGATGGCGGCGAGAGGCAGGGCCGGAAGGAAGGGGCTCTCGAGCCCCCCCGTCGCGACGAGGCCCACGAAGACACCGGTCAGCAACGCGACACTCAGGCCTTCGATCCTCGGAACCGAGAGGCCCTGCCTTCGCAGCTTGACCCTGCTCGAAGCCAGCAGGCCGGCGAGCAGCGCGGCCAAGGCGATCACTGTTGCCCCGCGAGGCCACGAAGGGCTCCGGACGAGCTCGACCGTTCCGACCAGCCCGATCAGGGCGATGACCCAGAGCCCGATGCCAAGCACGCCGCGCCGGACCCTCCTCGCCGTGTCATCGTGGACGCGAAGCACATCGTGGAAGTGCTCGGTGGTCCTTGCAGGAGTCCTGGCCGCCATCGCGTCGTTCATCGTAGCTGCTCGAGCTTGGCGACGCGACGACGCCGTCGTCGTCCCGGAACCTGCGCCCGCGTCTGCCATGCGGTCGGGCACAGCAAGTGACGTGCCAGCCGACGAAGCTGTCACAGGCTCGGCGCGGAGCCGGTTGCTCCTTCCCCCCGCTCCCCGAAGAGGCAGATCTCTGACCGACTAGGGCGGGCGGCAGACGCCCTCATGACAGGTCCCGGAGAGGGACTCGGAGTGGCAGTGGCTGCCGTCCGCGGCCTGCGTGTAGCTGCAGCTCCCCCCGTCGCACTGGTCCAGGGTGCAGGGGTTGCCGTCATCGCAGGTGCCGCCGCTCAGTCCGGCGCACCTGCCACCGTGGCACAGGTCCGGTGAGCTGCACGGGTCTTCGTCGTCACAGGGAATCCCGTCGCCGTCGTTGTCGTGCTTGCAGACGCCGTGCTCACAGGTGTCGATGCTGCACTCGTTGCCGTCGTCGCATGGGTGCGTGTCCGTCTCGCAGACCCCGTCCCGGCACGTCTCGTGGGTCGTGCACGGGTCTCCGTCGTCGCAGCTCCCGCCGGAGATCGGCGCCGAGGCGCACGCCCCGTCGACGCAGCGAGCCTCGTAGCACGGCCGGCTCTCGGTGCAGATCACGGCGTCGCCTTCGCACGCTCCTCCTCGACAGCCATCGCCGGCGGTGCAGGCGTCTCCGTCGTCGCACGGGGATCCGTCGGGAGCCGGCGCGCTGGTGCAGCCTCCCGCTTCGCAGCTGTCGGTGGTGCACGCGTCTTTGTCGTCGCACTCGACAGGCGTGCCCACGCAGAACAGGTGCTCGCACGTGTCTCCGGTGGTGCACGGGTCGCCGTCGTCGCAGGGCAGCCCGGTTCCGGGGCGGGCATAGCACTCGCCATCCAGGCAGAGGTCGATGGTGCAGGGTTTGCCGTCCTCGCAGTCCATGGCTTCGCCGCGGCAAAGCCCAGCGGAGCAGGTGTCGCCCACGGTGCAGGGATCGTCGTCGTCGCAGGAGCCCTCGGCCGGCTCGTGGGTGCACCCGCCGGCGTCGCAGCCGTCCTCGGTGCAGGGGTTGCCGTCGTAGCAGTGCTTCGTCCGACCGAGGCATCGCCCGCCGGCGCAGTCGTCGTACTCCGTGCAGGGGTTGCCGTCGTCGCAGGGGCCGGCGGCGGGCTGGTGGGAGCAGCTGTCGAGGTCGCAGGAGTCCTCGGTGCAGGGGTTCGAGTCGTCGCAATCCATCGGCTCCCCGCGACAGCCCCCGCCGGCACAGGTGTCCTCCACCGTGCACGGGTCCGCGTCGTCGCAGGGCGCAGCGTCCACGGACGCGAAGTGCCGGCAGTCTCCCTCGACGCAGTGGTCGGCGGTGCAGGGGTTCTCGTCCTCACAAGACAGCACGTCTCCGCGACAGCTGCCGGAGACGCAGCGGTCGTCCGAGGTGCACGGGTCCTCGTCGTCGCAGGCCGTGCCGGTCGCAGCCAGCTCGTGTTGGCATCCGCTCGAGGTGCAGCGATCCGTCGTGCAGGGGTTCAGGTCGTCGCATCTCGAGTCGCCACCCTCGCACGCCCCGTCTCGGCATCGGTCGTCGGCGGTGCAGGGCTCCCCGTCGTCGCAGGGCTTGCCGTCCTCGGCAGGTGTGTGGGTGCACCCGGACTCGTCGCAAGCGTCGACCGTGCAGACCTCGCCGTCGTCGCACTCGTCCACGGACGGGCAGGGGGGCGCAGGCTCCGGGCCCTGAGCCGGGTCGCCCCCGTCGCCCTTCGCCTCCGCAGCGTCGCTGCCGGTGTCGACGTGGTCCTCGGTGATCAGGTCAGCCGAATGTCTGGCGTCGAGCCCGTCCTCGACCGGGGCGGCACCGGTGGGCTCGTAGTCCGTGGTGCTGCAGGCGAGGACCAGGAGACAGGCGCTGACGCCGGCACTGCGCCGCGAGCGCAGTTGGGGCAGGGCGACCATGGCTTCAAGATGCCGGCGCTGCCTTGGGGCGTCAAAACCCATCGCAGAGCCCCGCTGCGGACCGCCGTCCGCCTTCGCCGGAACGAGCTCCGTGTGGTGGGCACTTTACCCATGATCCGTGGATCGTGCTCAGCAATACGGGGGCAGTCGGATGGCAGCCATTCCTCGACTTCTTTTGGGTACCTTCGTCGCTGCCCTGCTCGCCTGTGGGGGAGGAGGTGGGAGCGACGGCTCCTGTCCGAGCCCTCCCGATCATCCGGGCCAGGGCGTGGTCTTCGGGACGGGTCATGCTCAGCCGGCGCCCGGCGCGGCGCCGGACTCCAGCGGCACCGGCATGACACCGGGCGCCGTGCCCGGCGGCGCCCTCCCCGCTCCCGGCGCCGGTCGCGCGGGCGGCGATCCCGAGCGTGCTCCGGGGGGGGCTCCGACGAGTGATCCCGGGCGCGCTCCGGGGAGCGAGCCGGGGAGCGAGCCGGGGAGCGGCACGGAGAGCGATGCGGCAGACGATCCTGGGGAGGACCCGCAAGGTGAGCCCGGGAGCGAGGTGGGGGGCGACCCGGAGGAGGAGCCGGAGGTCGTCGAAGCTCCTCTCGATCCGGCCAACACGACCGTAGTCGAGCTTCAAGACACCGGCGAGGTCCTCTTCAACCCCGGGATGGGCTTCTCGGACTTCCACTTCTCCTGGGGCGACCCCTACGCGCCCCCGCCTTACCCCGATCCATCCCGCTACCCGCCGTCCACGGTGGCCTACTTCCGCTGGTACTGGGATGAGATCGAGCCCTCGCCCGGAGCCATCGACTTCGATCTCATCGACGCCGTCATCGCCAACGCGCGGGAGCGCAGCGAAGGCGAGCGCCTCGCCTTTCGGGTGATGACCCTCGAAGAGCAGACCCGCATGCCCGGCTGGCTTCGCGGCGCGCCGTACAACGTCGAGGGCACGACTCACGGCGGCATCTTCGTGCCCGACTATCGGGGCGAGGTCTTCCTGCGCGAGACCGAGCGGCTGCTGCTCGCGCTCGGCGAGCGTTACGACGGGCATCCTGACGTCGACCACGTCGACATCGGCGTCGTCGGGTGCTGGGGTGAATGGAACACCGCGTGCGTGGGAGGCCAGAGCTTCTGCGCCCTCTACGGCCTCTCCGAGGGCGGCTGCGAGTCGGTGAGTGAAGCCTTCGAGCGCATCGTCGACATGCACTTCGAGGCCTTCCCCAACACCCCCAAGGTGATGTTGCTCGGGGACGAGGGCGTGACGGCCGAAGCGCTGGTGCACGCCGTGGAGCGCGGCGCCGGGTGGCGCGCCGACTGCCTGGGCGACTGGGGCTTCTGGTCGAGCGCGTGGAGCCACATGACCACCCTCTACCCGCAGGGCATCGCCAACGCCTCGTCGGCCTCCAGCGCCTTTCCCTCGGCCTGGACCCGTGCGCCGGTGCAGTTCGAGGTCTGCGGCACGATGGGCGGCTGGCTGAGCTCCCAGGGCTACTCGGCGGCGCGGGTCGTGGAGACCTTCGAATTCGCCCTGGAGCAACACGCCTCGGTCATCAACGCCAAGTCCTCCGACATCCCCGCGGCCTACATGCCGGCGGTGGAGCAGGTGCTGCTCCGGCTCGGCTATCGCCTCCTGCCGGCGCGAGTGGAGCACCCTTCGGTGTCTCCGCCCGGCGCGCGGCTGCGGGTCGACACCCGATGGGAGAACCTCGGCGTGGCGCCGCCCTACCACCCGCACCCGGTGGTGTGGAGGCTGCGCGACGGCGACGAGCAGGTCGTGGCCCAGCGGCGCAGCGACGCCGACCTCTTGAGCTGGTTGCCGGGGGCGCACGAGGACACGACCACCCTCGAGCTCCCCGAGGGCCTGCCGCCGGGCACCTACCACCTCGACGCGGCGATCTTCGACAACCGGGGGACCGCGCCGGAGGTCCACCTGCCGCTCGGCGGGCGCCTCTCCGACGGCTGGTACGCCATCTCCACGCTCGCCGTCAGCCCCTGAGGCTCGCTCAGGGGCCGGCCTCGATGATGTCGGCCAGCTCGGCACGGGCTGCCTCCCAGTCGTCGGGGTCGGTGGACCATGAGATGTCCTTGCGGACCCACGTCGGGTCCCCGAGATCCGTTACGCCGACCTCCCAGAGGACCTCCGGGATGGTGCGCTCGACGATCGCGCGCGTGCGTGCCGGATCAACCTGCGCGGCGAGCCTGATATAGGCCACGTCCTGGATGCCGCGCCGCCAGTGCTTGAGGCGCAGGCTGGCGAAGGGACCGTCCACCCCGTAGCTGGACTGGGGGAAGAGCAGGTCGGTGCCCGGGTAGAAGAGCACACCGTCCCCGTTGGTGTAGTTCCACCCCGTCTGGCCCAGCACCGGGTCCCAGCCGCCGGAGCCGCCGAAGGTCTGCGCCTGGGTGAAGACGTCGGTCTGGCCCTGGCCGCCCTGGTAGTTGTCGTAGTAGGTGGACTGCCAGTAGAAGTGGATGTCTATGTCCTTCTTGTACTGGGTCCAGGCGGTCACGCGGAGGGCGACGCCGTCGTCCTCGGTGGCGAAGGTGCCGGCCGCCGGGCGGACGCCGTTGTAGACGCAGGTCTTGCGAGCGGGGTCGTCCCTGAGCTCCTCGTAGGCCTGAACGACCTGAGGAGTCGGCCCGTGGAAGGTCGCCCAGCGGCAGGGCAGGTCGAGGGAGGGCATGGCCGAGACGGCCGAACGGAAGTTGACGGTCGACATTGCCGCCAGGCTCGGCCCGGGGGCAGGGGCTCCGTCGATCCACTGAGACCACTGCTCGATCTGCGGGAAGTAGCCCGCGCCGGGCTCGTCGATGAGGTAGACGAAGGCGAAGACATCCGGGGCGTTGGCCTGCATCCACGCGGCGAATGAGGAGGCCATGTCCTGTACGCTGGCGGGGTTTCCCTCGTCCCAGCCGAATGTCCACAGGCCGTAGACCCCGATGGAGTAGGTGCGCACGCCGAGCCCCACGCCGGGGCCGGCGTATCCTCGCGCGGGGGTGAAGAGGGAGCCGTCGATGCGATCGAGCCAGGCGTCGTTGACACGCTTCGGGTCCTCGTCGGCGCCAATGAGGTCGATGAGGTGGCGGTGGGCGACCTGGAAGTGCCGGTCGACGATCTCGTCGGCGTAGGCGTGTTCCCCGGGCTCCGCCCAGTTCCTGCCCAGGAAGCGGTCGTAGATGTCGTGATCGCTGGCGTAGAGGATGGAGCGCATCGGGGGCACGTCGGGCAAGGAGAAGGCCCGCACCTGGAGGCTCACGGGGATCAGGCGGCTGGTCGACTCGCCTTCGAAGACCCGGAGGGTGCCGGTGTACGTGCCCGGCGGCGTCCCGGGAGGCACGTAGATGTCCACCCAGACGCTCTGGCTCGTCCCGGCCGCGATCTCGAAGGGGGTGTGCAGCTCGAGGGGCACGGCGATGTCCGGGTAGTGCAGGTCGTGGTCGGGGCGGTCGCTCCAGCCGCCTTCGGCGTAGCCCTCACCGGTCCAGGGGCGCTGGAACCTGCGCGGCACGTGGCGCTCGTCGTAGGGCCCCCAGGTGAGCCGGCTCAGGCCCACGATCTGAAGGTAGCGGACGTAGAAGAGCTCGATGGGGCGCTCGCGCCAGTCGAAGAGGGCGGCGCCCTTGGGAGAGGAGCCCAGGTCGGCCGGGGTGGACTCGATGACGGCCTGGTCGGAGCTGAGCCGGTCGAGGGTCACGCGCACTCCGCGGGCGCTGTCGTCGGATGCCTCGAGCACCAGGTTGAAGCTGACGACCTCGTTGGCGGCTCCGAAGACCGAGATGCGCTCGCCGTCCCAGACGCTGTTGCTCACATCCACGCCGTCTCGGGCGCGCAGATCTTCACGCACCACCTTGTCCCCGCCGTCGTTGGCCCATACCCAGTCGATGGCCAGCGGGGCACCCTGACCGCAGCCGCCGTCCGGGGTCGCCACGAAGCCCCGCGCGCAGCTGTGAGGACAGGGCCCGGGAGCCGACCAGCCGGCCTCTTCGGACCAGGTGACCCGCACCTGCACCTCCTCGGCTTCCGCCCCCTCGGGTACGCCGCTGTCGTCGCAGGGCATCATCCTGGTGTTGATGCAGCGAGTATCGTCCTCGCGCACATAGCCGGGCAGGCACTCCCAGTCACATTCCTCCCTGGGCGTCCAGGCGCCCTCTACCCACTCGATCTGGTCTTTGGTGTAGATGGCGCGGGCGTTTGGGGGCACCGCGCTGTCGTCGCAGGGGACGCTTCTCTTGTCCGGTGTCGTGTCTCCGGGCTCACCACCCTCACCGGCCGGTTGGTCCGGTCCGCCGGGGCCGGTCTCGCCGCCCTCCGCACCGCTCCATTCGCACGGCGGAGGGGGGCTCCACCCCGTCGTGTCGTCCCATGTCACCGACACCATCACCGTTATGGCCTCGGCGGAGTCGGGAACGACACTTCGGTCGCAGGGCACCATCTTGCGGCTGATGCACTGGCCGCCTTCGAGCGTCATGCCCTCGGCGCACTTCGGCGACTCGCACGATCCGCCTGAAGACGTTGATGTTCCTGCGCAGCCGAGCGCGCAGAAGAAGAGAAAGACCCACCCGGTCACCGGGCCCACAAACCTACCCGCGGCAAACATCGCGTTGCCTCTCCTTTCTGCCAGCCCGGCCCGCGCATTATAACACATGGTCCGCCTGTTGGGGGCATCGGGCCGCCGCGCTTGCCCGGGCAGCGAGCCTGAGCGAGCGGTGATCACTAAAAACCTGGCGCGCCGAGCCGAATTCACGATTGAGCACCGCGTGGCGCGGCGGTCGGCACTCAGATGTCGCTGTCGCTCCGCACGATCGGAGCGAAGCGATGGCCTGCCCCCCCGGATCACAACCCCTGACCCCGCGACTGACTGCGTTCCTCGTCTTGACGGCTCTTGCAGCGGCCGGCGCGGCTTGTGAGGGCAACGACGTCGCCGACTCCGAGAGGCCCAGCGGCGTAGACCCGATCGTGGACGCCGGCGACGGAGGCTCCTTCAGTCAGATGCCCGACGCGGGGCTGACGAGTGGCCCGCGGGACGGGCGGGAGGACGTGATCTTCGGCTCTGCCGGCGCCGCTGGAGACCAACCAGATGCCGCGTGGCCGGGAGACGACGTCGAGAGCTACCCCGAGCATGACGCCGCCGTTGCTGCCGCCGATGGCGATGACGGGGTCCGGCTCCAGCGTCCCTGCGAGGCGCCCAAGCGTCCGGCTGGATGCCACTGCGATGTTCCGGAGGAGTGCTTGAGCGGAGCCTGCCATCCCATCCCCGGGGACACGGTCTGCGTCGAGCTCTGCTTCGACGGCTGCCCCGAGGGCTTCATCTGTGCCCCGGCCGGAGCTGGGCCGGACCAGACCTTCGTCTGCCTCCCCAGCCTCACGCGCCTGTGCCAGCCCTGCCTCACCAACTCCGACTGCGAGGTCTACGGAGGTGACGGCTCCGAGTGTGTGCCCTACGGCGACGAGGGGAGGTTCTGCGGCACGGCCTGCACCGATCCCGGCGACTGCCCCGAGGGCTATCGCTGCGAGGAGGTGTTGGGCGAAGCGCGCCGATTTGCGGGTCAGTGCGTGCGGGAGGACGGTGTCTGCGAGTGCACCGACGTCGGCCGGCAGATGAACGTGCTGACGCCATGCGCCGTCTCCAACGAGCACGGACGCTGCACGGGCACCCGGACCTGCGTCTCCTATGGCCTGAGCGTCTGCGACGCCATCCCACCCGAGTCCGAGCACTGCGACGGCGTGGACAACGACTGCGACGGCGAGACCGACGAGCTCGAGGACGGCTTCCCCTGCGCCGTGGGCAACGAGTGGGGCTCGTGCCAAGGAGTTGGGACCTGTGCGCAAGGCAAGATCCTCTGCGACGCCCCCGAGGCGGAGGCCGAGGTCTGCGACGGCGCGGACCAGGACTGCGACGGCGAGATCGACGAGGACTTCCCGGACAGCGACTCGGACGGCTTGGCCGACTGCGTCGACGGCGACGACGACGCGGACGAGCTCTCCGACGAAGAGGACAACTGCCCGAGCATCGCCAACCCCGACCAGGCCGACCTTGACGGAGACGGCGTCGGCGACCTCTGTGACGACGACGAGGACGGAGACGGGCACGCCGTGCCCGAGGACTGCGCGCCGAGAGACCCGGCGATCCACTCGGGCGTCGCCGAGCGCTGCAACGGCCTCGACGACGACTGCTCGGGCGTCGCAGACGACATGGCGGGCGGCTGTGACGACGGCGACCCGTGCACGGTGGACGACGCCTGCTCGGAGGGCCTGTGTGCCGGCGAGCCCATGGACTGCGACGACGCCAACTCCTGCACCGTCGACTCGTGCGAGGACGGGGTCTGCAGCCACGAACCCTCGAGCGCGGAGAGCTGCGACGACGGCGATCTCTGCACCGGTGACGACCGATGCGCCGCTGGGGTCTGCGCCGGATCTCCGGTTGAGTGCGACGACGGTGATCCGTGCACCGCTGACAGCTGCGAGCACGGAGAGTGCCACTTCGTTCACGAGGCGAGCATGGAAGCCTGCGACGACGGCGACGCCTGCACGACGCAGGATCGATGCGGAGAGCAGGGATGCGCGGGCATCCCAAAGGACTGTGATGATCACGAGCCGTGCACCGTCGACATCTGCGTGGCGGGCGAGTGCTATGCCCAGTCCGGAACCGGACTGGCTTGCGACGACGGCGACCCTTGCACTACCGACGACACCTGTACGAACCTGCTCTGCAGCGGCACGCCCGTGGTCTGCGACGACGGCGACCCCTGCACCGTCGACCGCTGCGACGGAACGGCGCCGGAGGACAGCGCCGGCGCGTGCCGTTTCACCCTCGACGCGACCGACGAGCCGTGCGACGACGGCGATCTCTGCACGGACGGCGACCGCTGCGGCGCTGCCGGCTGTGAAGGCACGCCCAAAGACTGCACAGACGACAGCCCGTGCAGCGC
>CAZQPP010000211.1:10431-13183 GCA_964594295.1 uncultured Myxococcales bacterium
GGCGGCGACTGCTTCGGCGTGCCCGCCGACGGGGTGGCCTGCGACGACGGCGATCCCTGCACCGGTGACGACACATGTGAGCTTTTTCTCTGCAAGGGCGCGCCCGTCGAGTGCGATGACGGCGACCCGTGCACGGTCGACAGCTGCGGAGAGGGCGGCTGTCGCTTCGAGGTAGAGGCGACCGGCGAGCCCTGCGACGACGGAGACGCGTGCACGAGCGAGGATCGCTGCGAGGAACAGGGCTGCGAGGGCGCCCCCGTGGACTGCGAGGACCACAACCCGTGCACCGTCGACGTCTGCCTCGAGGGCGAGTGTTATGTCCAGCCCGGCACCGGGCTGCCTTGCGACGACGGGGATCCGTGCACCCTCGGCGACGCCTGTGTGCACTTGCTCTGCGAGGGCGGCCCTCCCATCGAGTGCGACGACGGGGATCCGTGCACCTCCGACCGCTGCGAAGAGGCCAGGTGCCGCTTCTACCCGGAGGCCTCGGAGGCCGCCTGTGACGACGGCGACCCCTGCACCGAGCAGGACCGCTGCGGCGATGACGGGTGTGCAGGGAGCGCGATGACTTGTGACGACGGCGACCCCTGCACCGCTGACCTTTGCGTGGGCGGCGAATGCCGCTTCTCGCAGGAGGCCTCGGAGGCCGCCTGTGACGATGGCGACCCCTGCACCGAGCAGGATCGCTGCGGCGCCGACGGCTGCGAGGGGAGCGCGATGATCTGCGACGACGGCGACCCCTGCACTGCCGACAGCTGCGCAGGCGGCGAATGCCGCTTCTCGCAGGAAGCCACCGGCGAGCCGTGTGACGACGGCGACCCGTGCACCGAGCAGGATAGCTGCGGGGCTGCCGGCTGCGCGGGAGGCGCGATGGCTTGCGACGACGGTGACCCGTGCACCGCCGACCTTTGCGTGGATGGCGAATGCCGCTTCTCGCGGGAGGCCACCGGCGAAGCGTGTGACGACGGCGACCCGTGCACCGATCAGGATAGCTGCCGCGCCGGCGGCTGCGAGGGAACGGTGGTGTCCTGCGGCGACGACGGCGATCCTTGCACCGCGAGCCGCTGCGAGGGTGGCGCTTGCGTACACGATCCTTCCAGTGGAGCGCCCTGCGACGACGGCGATCCGTGCACGGAAGGCGACGTCTGTGTCGACGGCTCCTGCGCCGGCGCGAGCGCGAGCTGTGACGACGGCGATCCCTGCACCGAGGACAGCTGCGAAGGAGGTCAGTGCCGCGCCACTGCCATGAGCTGCGACGACGGCAACGCCTGCACCGACGACGCCTGTGTCGAAGGCGAGTGCGTGCACACGGTAGTGCCGGGAAAGCCCTGCGACGACACCAACGCCTGCACCGTGGACGACATCTGCACGGGCTGGCAGTGCATCGGTGCGGCCGTCGACTGCGAAGACGGCAATGATTGCACCTTCGACATCTGCTTCGAGGAGCACGGCTGCGTCGCCACGCCCGGCACGGGCCAGGCTTGCGACGACGACGACCCCTGCACCGAGGGCGACGCCTGCTCGGTCGGTGTGTGCGTCGGCGTTGAGCCGGACTGCAGCGACGTCCCGGGGTGCTCCACGGATGGCTGTGCACCGACGATCACCGCCGTGCGCATCGGCGGCGGAAGCGTGGGCAATCACTTCTGCGCGCTCAAAGAGGGCGTGGTTCGCTGCTGGGGCAACGGAGACGACGGGCAGCTCGGAGACGGCCAGCTGGTCGACCGCTCGACCCCCGTGAGCGTCCTGGGCATCTCGACGGCCGTCAGCGTCGCCGCCGGCAGAGAGCACACCTGCGCCGTCCTCGAAGACCGGAGCGCCCGCTGCTGGGGACAGGGCTACACGGGTCAGCTCGGGCACGGCAGCTACGACAACAGCTTCACGCCGGTGGCCGTGCAGGGTCTGGGCGACGCGCTCCAGCTCTGCCTCGGCCAGCAGCACAGCTGCGCCCTGCGTGACGACGGCTCGGTGTGGTGCTGGGGCGCAAACACCGAGGGCCAGCTCGGCAACGGCTCGACGGGCGCCACGAACACCCCGGTGCGAGCCCAGCTCCCCGCCGGCGCCGTCGCCACGGCGATCGCGTGCGCCCGGCTCAGCACCTGCGCGAGCACGGAGGAGGGTCAGGTCTTCTGTTGGGGCGACGGTGCGCACGGCACCAGCGGCGCGTTCTCGGACAGGGCGACGCCCGCCCTGGTGTACGACCCGGCGACCATCGCGCCCTCGAAGCCGAGCACCGCACGACCCGCCGTCATCCAGGGGAACGGGGCCGCCGTCTGCGTCACGACCCGCGACGGGCGCGCGTATTGCTGGGGCTCCGGTTGGGCGGCTCGTTTCCGCGAGGACGAGCACCTCGACAAGGACGAGCCCACCCGGATCCCGGGGATCGAGGACGCCCTCGCGGCCTCCCTCGGGGAGTTCTCGAGCTACGCCGTCACGAGCGCCGGCCAGGTGATGTCATGGGGAGGAAACGACTCCGGCCAGCTCGGCAACGGAGAGGTGTCTCCTTTCTCCTCGGATCTGAGCCTGGTAGCGGGCATCACGACCGACGATCCGGTCGCCGCCACCGAACGCAGCGCCTGTGCCTTCGACAGGTCGGGGACGATCTACTGCTGGGGAGACAACCAGCACGGACAGCTCGGCGACGGCAGCTTCACCAACCGCTTGACTCCGGTCGCCGTCGTCGACTTCTGAGATAGCCTCGTTCCCGCCCTGAAAGCCTGCTCTGGAGCTTCGGCGACGTGAACATCCGTGCCTC
>CAZQPP010000212.1:0-629 GCA_964594295.1 uncultured Myxococcales bacterium
ATCCTCCGTCTCCCAGATCCATTCGTAGGGCGGCTCGGACAGGGTCGCGGCCTCAGCGCCGTTCACTTCCAGCTCCACGCGGGTGACCGCCACGTCGTCGCTGGCTGCGATCTGCACCTTCACCGCCCCGGAGACGGTCTCGCCGTCCCGGGGCGCGAGGATCTCCACCTCCGGCTCGGTGCTGTCCCAGGTGCCTGCTTCAGTGCCGCTGGTGTGCTCGACCGTCACGTCTATGACACTCAAGGACCCGGAGGCAGCATCGCCCGAGCAAGCGGCGCCGAGGCCCGCGGCCAAGATGAGCATGCCGAGTTGGTGAAACCGCATGGTTAGGCTCCCGACCGATTCTTGCCAATGGCTTCGTGCAACGCCGCACCGGCCAGCTCCCCGCGCAGGCGCGTGCGAGAAACGCCGCACCGGCCAGCTCCCCGCGCAGGCGCGTGCGAGAAAGAAGGTGTAGGTGCGCGGGTGTCCGGCGTCAAGACTGAGTCACCACTGAAAACGAAGGAAGCGGAGGAAAGTGCAACAAGCATGCCGAACGCTGGCGCGGCCGCGGGGTGGCGCGCGGAATCCTCGTCGTCCCTCCTCCACGCCTATTGGGGCGGGGCAGGCGTTTCAGGGCCGAGCCGGCC
>CAZQPP010000212.1:679-13152 GCA_964594295.1 uncultured Myxococcales bacterium
GCGGCAACCCCGCCGTGGTGTGCGCGCACAGTGCGCGCACAGTGCGCGCAGTGTGCGCGCAGCGCTCCGGGAGCATCGAAAAAGCGCTCTTCGAGCCTGGGGGAGCACAGAGAACGCCGGGGGACAGTCACGGTCAGGGGGCAGCATGGCCACGCCCACCGGGGCTTGGTACGCTTGCCGGGATGTCGGGCGCACGCCCCATATGCTCCCTGCTCTTCGCGCTCCTTGCCGCGGCCTGCCTGCCGGGCGTGACGCACGACACCCCTACGCGACCAGACCGGCTGGTGCCCGGGGACGGGGTCGCTCTGGACCTCGGCACGGCACCTCCACGCAAGGACGTGCCGCCCGCCAAGCCTGACCCAGGGGTCGAGGACCCCGGTACGGCCGCGCCCGACCGCATCATCATCTCGGACCCCGGGCGGCGGGACCCGGGCGGCACGACCGAAGCCGTGGTGCTCCCGGCCGGCGGCTTCGGCGCATCCTGCGACAAGCCGGAGGACTGCGAGAGCGGGCTCTGCGTTCCGGCCGAAGGGGGGCGGGTCTGCACCCAGACCTGCATCGACCAGTGCCCGAGCGGGTGGTCCTGCCAGCTCCTGCAGCAGCCGGGCGCCGACCCCATCCTGCTGTGCCTCCAGACCCTGCCCAACCTGTGCCGGCCCTGCATCGACGACCTCGGCTGCCTGCCTGATGGGCTCGCGGGCTCTGCCGTGCGCTGCCACTCCTTCGGGCTCTACGAGGGCTCCTTCTGCGCGATCACCTGCGAAGAGGAAGGGGACAAGTGCCCGGATGGCTACGCCTGCCGCGACGTCGAGGGTGAGGACGGCAGCCTGGCCAGGCTCTGCACACCCGAGGGAGGGACCTGCGAATGCACGGCGGCCGCCGTCAAGGAGAAGGCCTGGACCTCCTGCGCGAAGGACAGCGGCGCCGGCCGCTGCGTCGGCATCCGGCAGTGCATGCAAGACGGCCTCAGCGAGTGCAGCGCCCGGGAGGCGGAGGCGGAGCGCTGCGACAACATGGACAACGACTGCGACTCGCTCACCGACGAGGACCTGGTGCTCCGCGGGCCGCTGGCCCCCTGCCCCACCCAGGGAGTCTGCGGCGAGGGAGAGGGGGTGCGCGCCGACTGCGTGGCGGGTTCGTGGCGCTGCGACCTCGGCTCGGTCCCCGGCTACGCCGTGCGAGACGTCTGCTGCGGCGACGGGCGCGACAACGACTGCGACGGGAGCGTCGACGAGGACCCCAAGCCTCCCTCCTGCACTCAGGACTGCGACTGCGACTGCGATCCGGTGGGGGACGAGGACGGTGACGGCGTCCCCGACGCCGCGGACAACTGCCCACAGGCCTTCAACCCCGACCAGGCGGACCTCGACGGGGACAGGATGGGAGACCCGTGCGACGTCGACGACGACGGCGACGGCAGCCGCGACGACCGGGACTGCGAGCCCCGCAACGACAAGGTCCACCCCGGCGCGACCGAGCTCTGCCGCAACGGTACGGACGACGACTGCGACCCCACTACGGCCTGCTACCGGCTGAGCTGGAGCGGCGGCAACATGAGCATGTCGGACTACCTCCCCGTGCCGATCCAGACCGACGCGGTCACCTTCTACGGCTACGAGGGCAGCATGACGTCGAGCGCCGAGACGGGCTTCGAGCGCTCGGACGCCACCCTGGCCATGCTCGTGAGGGACCCCAACGGGCTGGTGCACCTCCTCGTGGCCCACGACCTGGCCGGGGACGGCAGCGCCGGGGAGGTGCGCATGGGTCTGCGCGCCACCGCCCTGGGCCCGGGTGCCGGGCTCGAGCTGCGCGACGACCCGGACGACAGCTACGCCTGGGACGCGGCCACCGGCGAAGGCACATTCCGCTGGCAGTGGGGAGGGTGCTGCACCGACGGCATGATCCTCGGGCCCCTCGGCACCTCGCCCGCCCTCTGCGTGCAGCTCACCTGGCTCTTCCACGAGGGCGTCGACCACCTCGTCCTCGCGATGGACCGGGGAGTCGGCTTCGAGGCCGTCGAGCTCTACCCCACCGAGGATGAGCTCGGCACCCTGGAAATCTGCGCCGACCCGTGAGCGGGCAGGCGACCATCAGGGTGCGCGTGCTCCCGTCTGCGGTGATCGACCGCATCGCCGCCGGGGAGGTGGTCGAGCGGCCGGCCTCGGTGGTCAAGGAGCTCGTGGAGAACTCCCTGGACGCCGGCGCGGGCCAGATAGGAGTGCACCTGAAGGGGGGCGGCCTCGAGGAGATCCGGGTCGTCGACGACGGGCGAGGCATGGACTCCGAGGACGCGTGCACGGCGCTGCTCCGCCACGCGACGAGCAAGATAGAGAGCGACGCCGACCTCGAGACGGTCTCGACCCTCGGCTTCCGCGGAGAAGCCCTGCCGTCCATAGCCTCGGTCAGCGACCTCTACATCGAGACCGGGCGCGGCCTCGACGAGGAAGGGTCGCGGGTCGAGCTGGTCGACGGCCTGCCCGCGGCCCGCTCCGCGCCGCCCAGGAAGGGCACCCTCGTCGTGGTGCGGGGCCTCTTCTCCGCGGTCCCGGCGCGACGCAAGTTCCTGAAGACGCCGCGGACCGAGGTGTCGCGAGCCAACGAGGCCGTGCTCAAGGCCGCCCTGTCGCGGCCCGAGGTCGCCTTCAAGGTGGAGCACGACGGCCGCCCCCTCCTCGACGCCCCCGCCGCCGCCGGGCTGGCCGAGAGGGCCGGCCAGGTCCTCGGCAAGGGCACAGGGGGCAGGCTCTTCGCCCTCAGGCGCGACGGGCCGGTGGCCGTGTCCGGGCTGCTCGCCCCCCCCGACTCCGCGACCTCGGCCGCGAGCCGCCTGCACGTCCTGCTCAACGGCAGGCCCATCAGCGCCGGGGCCCTGCTCGCCGCGGTGCGCCAGGGCTACGGCACTCTGCTGGAGCGCGGCCGCACGCCCCCGGGCGTCGTGTGCCTGGAGGTGGATCCCGTGCTCGTGGACGTCAACGTGCACCCCACCAAGGCGGAGGTGCGCTTCGCCGATCCCGGCGCCGTCTTCAGGGCGGTGCTCGAGGCCGTGCGCCGCGCCGTCGCCGAGACCCCATGGATGCGCCCGGGCGGCGACCGGGGGGAGCCGGAGCCCGCCAGGCGAATCCCCCCCGGGCCCGGCCGACTCCGCCCGTGGGAGCGCGGGAGGGCGCCCGAAGGCCAGCTCGGCCTGCGCCTGCCCCAGGGCCACGTCGACGGGGCCGCGAACGCCCGAGGCGATACGCACGGCGGGACCCCGGCGATCGACCGTGAGGGCCCCAACACATCTCCCGACACCGATCCATCCAGCTTCGCCGCCCTGCGCTACCTCGGGCAGGTGGCCCGGCTCTTCCTGGTGCTCGACGACGGCGCGGGGCTGGTCCTCATAGACCAGCACGCGGCCCACGAGCGCGTCCTCTACGACGAGGTGCGCCGTGCAGCGGCCGGGTCCGGCCTGGCGATCCAACCCCTGCTCTTCCCCGACGTGTTCCCCGCCACTCCTGCAGAGGTGCGCCTGGCCGAGACCAACCAGGAGGAGCTGCTGCGCTACGGACTCGAGGTGGAGGCCGCGGGCCCCGAGAGCCTGGCCGTCAGGGGCGTGCCGGGGCTTCTCCGCAAGGCCGACTACCCGGACCTCGTGCGCCAGGTCCTCGCCGACTTCGAGGGCTCGGGCGGGAGCCCCACGGTGGAGGCGCGGATCGATCGCGTGCACGCGACCATAGCCTGCCACGCCGCGGTCCGAGCGGGCGACGCCATGTCCCCGGAGGAGGTCCGCGCCCTGCTCGCCGCCATGGACAGGACCGAGCTGGGCGCCTACTGCCCGCACGGCAGGCCCGTGGTGGCGCGGATCGGCCACGGAGAGCTGGCCAGGCTCTTCGACCGGGGGTAGCAGCGCGCAGCGCCCCCTGCCCCTGCCCCCGCCCATGCCCCTGCCCCAGTCCGGCATCTCGGGCAGGAGCAAGGGCACGAGATGAGACCGACTTGGCCCTGTGATCTGAGGCTCGCCCGCCATTGGCCGTTCCTTGACAACCCCAAGTGCGTGTTTGAGAATGCGCGGGCAGTCTGGGGAGCGCAGCCCAATGATTCGGCTCAACGTGCGGGAAAAGGCGGGGAACCTTCAAACGCACATATTCGATGCGGACGAGATCGCCATCGGGCGGCTCACCCAAAACCACCTGGTGTTGCCGAAGAGCAACATCAGCAAACGCCACGCGAAGATCGTGATGGCGGGCGGCACCTTCGAGGTAGTCGATCTGCGCAGCACGAACGGCACGTACGTCAACGGCAACCGCGTCACCGAGCCCACCTCCCTCGGTCAGGACGACAAGCTCTACATCGGAGAGTTCCTGATCACGGTGGACCGCGAGGAGACCGGAGAGGCCGGCCGCCACGAGCCTCCTCCGCCGCCGCCGGCCGCCAAGGCGAAGCCGACCGACGCGGTCTTCGAAGCGCCGCCCGAAGAGGAGCCCGCGGCGCCGCCCGAAGAAGAGGACGAGACGGGCGCCCAGCGCCGGGAGACCGCCTCCTTCGGCACGGCCGAGGAGGACGTACCGGAGCAGGAGCCGGCCCCGAGCCTCCTCGAGCAGGCCATGCGTGAGGCGGCAGAATCCGTGCCCGGCACCGAAGAGGCGGAGATCCCGAGCGCGCCCATAGCCCTCGGGGAAGAAGAGGAGGACGTGTCCTTCCAGGTCCCCTCCGACGACGCCTTTGACGCCGCAGCCGCTGCGGCCCTCGCGGAGGAGCCGGGCGAGCTCGAGGCGCCGGCTGCCCTCGACGAGATCGCCGCGGTGATCCCCGAGCCCGAGCCCATGCCGCCGGAGCCCGAGCCCGAGCCCATCGCCGCCGAGCCCCCGCCGCCCGAGCCGGAGCCGGAGCCCATGCCGCCCGAGCCGGAGCCGGAGCCCATCGCCGCCCAGCCCCCGCCGCCACTATCGGCGGCGGAGCCGCCTGTCGCCTCGGCGGCAGAGCCGCCTTGCGAGCCAGAGCCAGAGCCAGAGCTCCCGACCTTCGAGGCAGCGGGCGTCACGGCACCCCAACCCACGGCCGCAGCGGCCGAGCCCGTCGCGACCGCCCGCCTGGCGCGCCCGCCGAGCCAGCAGGCGGTCTCCCACGACGAGAAGGTGCTCGAGAGCCTCGAGCGCCTCTTCGAGGAGGCAGAAGCGGCCACCGCCAGGGCACGAGACCGCTCGCGAGGCAAGCGCCTCGGCGCGAAGCGCCTCGAGCTCGAGGTCGAGAAGGTCGTCGGAGCCTTCGCGGAGTCCGAAGGGCTGCCCGAGGGCTGGGACCAGGACTCGATCAAGGAGGACATCATCTCCTCGCTGACCGGGCTGGGACCGCTCGAGAGAGCCCTCGGCGATGAGACCGTCGAAGAGATCCACGTCCACGGCGCGGGCGCGGTCTTCGTGAGGCGAGCGGGCCGCATAGAGCGCTACGAGACGATCTTCCCCGGCCGGCACGCCTATGAGCTGGTCGTCCAACACATCCTGGAGCAGGCCGGCCTGGAGCCGGGCGAGGCGGACGCGGTCGTACGCGGCAGGCTCGCGGACGGCTCGGTCTTCCTGCTGGTGGCCGAGCCCATCGCGGCCGACGTCCCGGCGCTCTCCATCCACCGCGGCGCACCGGCGCGGCGCAGCCTCGACGATCTCGTCGGGAGCGCTGCCCTCTCCGAGCGCAACGCGGAGTCGCTCCGCGAGGCGATGTTGGACCGCCACGGCGTCCTCGTGGTGGGGCCCTCGCGCGCCGACCGCATCGAGGTCCTGGGAGCGCTGCTGAGCAGCCTGCCGGCGGACCGGCGGGTGGCCCTCGTCGACGGAGGCCTGCCCGGCACGAGCCTGCAGGCGCCGTCAGCCTTCCGCATCGACTGCGAGGCCATCGGCGACCATCCGGGCGACAGCGCGGAGCTCCTCGCCGAGCTCGAGGTCCACTACGTCGTCTCGCCAAGCCTGCGCATGCGCGGCACGGCGGGCCTCACCGCCCTGCTCTGCTCCGCCCTCGAGCCTATCGGGCTCCTCGGCGCGTTCGCCGGCGACTCGCTCGACACCTTCACCTCCCTGGCCGACCTGGCGCTGGCGCTGGACTTCCCGGAGGTCGGCGACACCGTGCGCGCCCGCCTCCTCGCCGCGGCGGTCAGCCTGGTCGTGCTCGTGCAGCCGGACGCCAACAACGCGCTCGGGCTCCGCGTCGTTGAGATCGCCCGCATCTCGGCGGACCAGGGTGGGCTCCGCCTCGTCCCCATCAACAGTTGATGCCACTCACCCCCCGGCTCCAGAATGTTCACGCTTGTCATTGAGAACCGGGACGGTGAGATAGTCGACGAGCACTCCTTCGAGGAGGGCGAGTTCATCGTCGGCCGCAGCCAGCACTGCGACGTCATCCTGGCCTCCCCCAACGTGTCCCGCCGGCACGCCCGCCTCCTCGTGCAGGACGGCAAGGCCTTCATCGAGGACCTGAACTCGGCCAACGGGGTGTACGTCGCCGGGGTGCGAATCCACGGGATCGCGGAGCTCGGCCAGAGCGCACAGGTCAGGATCGGCGACTACGTGCTCCACGTAGAAGGGTCGCCGTCGGCGGTCGGGGTGTCGGAGCCCGCCTTCGGCAAGCTCATCATGATCACGCCCGAGGGCCCCGGGCGCGTGTTCTGGGTGAACAAGCCCACCATGCTGCTCGGGCGCGGTCGGGACGCGGCCATCACCATCCTGGACCCCTCGATATCGAGGATCCACGCGAAGATGACGGTCGACAGCGGAGGCCGCGTCCTCCTCGAGGACCTGCAGTCCGCCAACGGCACATACTGCAACGGAGAGCGCGTAGAGAAGGCGGAGCTGAGGGACGGCGACATGGTGCGCCTCGGCAACCAGGACCTCCGCTTCGAGCGCGCGGGAGCGCCCGTGAGCGCTCCCCCGCCGACGCGAATGCCGAGCTTCCAGGACGTGCCCCTCGACATGCCCCGCTCCAAGACCCCCATCATCGTGCTCGTGGCCGTCGGGGTGCTCGTGGTCGGCGTCGGCGTCGGCGTGGGCCTCGCCCTGTTCCTCGTCGATCGCGGCGCACCGGGCAAGCCAATCCCCGGGGGCGGCACCGCCGGAGCCGCGGCCGCGGCCAACCCCAACGCTCCGGACGGCAGCGCCGCCGGCGACGCCGCACCCGTGCTCGACGAGCGGGCGCGGCTTCGCAAGTGCCTGCGCGAGGCCAACAAGGCCTACAGCAAGAACAACCTCGACGACATGGCGACCGCCGTCTCCTGTGCCGAGGCCCTCGACGCTCTCGACAAGCGGGTGGTGCGGCTCAGGAACAAGCTGGAGCTCGAGCGCGAGTGGACCGCGCAGATCGCCAACGCGAAGGAGGCGATCAAGAAAGGGCGCCCGGGCACGGCGCTCCGCACCCTCCGCCAGATCGGCCCCGACTGCAGGTCCTTCAAGGAGGTCGCCAGCCTCCGCACCCAGGCGCTGGAGTCCCTGAACGCCCTGAAGGTCACCTTCGACAGCGAGTGCTCACGCCGCCGGAGGAAGCCGCCGGCGCCTTGCCGGGTCATGATCGACGAGCTGCTGATCAACTGGCCGACCGACACGAAGCTGCTCAAGCTGAAGCGGCGCTGGGGGAAGTAGAAGGGCCTTGCGCCGTGCGTGAGGGCACGGGCACGGGCACGAATTAGAGCGGGATCCTCCCCGAAAACCCGCGATCGTAGGCCTGGAAGTAGGCGATGTCCTCTTCGGGGTACTTCCAGCAGAAGTAGCCGTTGCCCGCGTCGAAGTTGACGATCCACAGGCCCTTGCACTCGCAGCCGAGGCGCTCCACCGAGTCACGCCACTCGACGAGCTGGGCGTGGAGCTCGCGCTCGATGCGCAGGCACTCGTCGGGGCCGTAGCTCGCGCCTTCGAGGCGCGCGCGGGTCATGCGGTAGCGGCGCACGGATCTCTCGGTCATCCGCCGGACGATGGGCAAGACCGCCCGCGCGTCCTCCACCGAGAAGACGCGACTCTGGTTTATGGGGATGATCTGGGCCATAGCCGCTCGCCGAGGCTCTGGCTGCGACGGTAGCAGCGGGGATCCCCAGTGGCAAGGGATGGCCTACTTGGTCGCGGCAGACAGCAGGTGTAAGGCTGCGGGGACCTCGCTGGCCGGAACGCGCAGCTCGACCAGAACCAGATCCCTCTTTGGCTCGATCTTGAGCCCGCTGAGCAAGGTCTTCGCGACGAAGCCCCCCGGGATCATCGCGCTCGAGCCCTTGGTCAGGCCGTCTCGGATCCTGTCGGCGAGCATCTTCATGGACTCGCCGGTGCCGAAGTGGAACCAGATTCGAGCCAGGAAGGGCTCGGTGCAGATGATCTCCACCCCGAGCCCGGTGGCCTCGGAGCCGACGCGCAGCTTGTGGAGGAAGCGGTTGGGCATCCCGCTGAAGGCGAGATCTCGTGCCACGAACCAGAGGCAGGCGTTGGGGGCCGGGTCCAGGAAGCCCTCGAGCGCGTAGACCGTCTCGTCGTTCTCGAGAGAGGTAGTGCTCTCGTCGATGGTGTGGAAGACGTCCCGCATGAGGTCCGGGTCGCCCATCCACATCTCGCGCCGGCTGCGGAAGTAGAGGGCCTGCAGCTCGTCGATGTACTCCATGCGGCGGCCGACGAAGGTCAAGGGCGTGGGGTCGAGGCCGCGGTCCTTCCAGCCGCTGACGACCGAGTCCCTGTCCCAGTTGCCGGGGACGACCGCGAAGGCGCGTCGCTCCTTGAGGACTGCCGCGAAGCCGATGATGGGCAAGCTGTAGAGGTCGAGCTCCCCGTCGAGCACCATCAGCCCGCCGGGGTAGTCGGTCATCGCCGTCTGCAGCGACGAGACCAGAGAAGACAGCGGCGCGTAGTTGCCGAGGTGGGCGTAGCGGATCTCGCCGAAGAGGTCCACGCTCTCCGGGAGGGTCCAGGTGGTGATCGTGCGGGCCTCGGCGCGACCTTCCGGGCGGAGAGACCACAAGAAGCCCCCCAGCACACCGATGATCGCGAGGATGAGCAAGCCGACGATCGCGCGCTGGGCGGCCTCGGGCAGGGCGGCCTTGAGCAGCGCCGCCTCGGTCTGCTCGAGGCGGGTGACGCGGACCATGACCTCCTGGCGCATGGACTCGGCGCGCTCGAGGCTGGCGACGACGTCGACCCCGTTGGCGAAGACGTCTCCCCTCGACGAGAGCTGCTCACCGATGCCCTGCAGGTGCTGCTCCAAGACGATGTGCTGCGTGGCGTTCTCACGCTGGATGGTGCCGATCTCCGTCATGATGTCGGATTCCTGGCGCCGCAGCTCCGCCTTCTGCTCCTCCAGATCCGCCTCGGTCCTGCGCAGGCGCTCCGAGAACCGCTCCTCGTCCTCGGTGAGCAGGTCGCGCCTCTTCTGCAGGGCTTCTTGCAGGGCGTCCACGCCGCCCCCGTAGATGTCGCGCACCATCTCGTCGGGCATGGCGTCGAGGATCTCGCGCGCGGCGGCGACACCCTCCAAGCGCAGCCGCCCCAACGCGTCCTCGATGAGCGCCTTCTCCTGGACCGCCGGATCGAGGCGCTCGTGGATGGCCTGGAGCTCCCTATCGAGGCTGCCGATGCGCTTGTCGAACATGCGCTCGAGGATGTCCCGGTCGCGCTTGAGGCGCTCGACCTTGCGCTCCCTGACGAGGGGATCCTCCTTCTTCTCGACCTCGGCGGGGAGCTGCACGCCGAGGTGCTCCGGACAGCCGGCCGCGACCCAGGCCTGCCCGATGTTCCGGTACATGGCGTCGAAGTAGCGCTCGACGCCGGAGCGGTTCTGGCGCTCGATCCGGAGCAGGTTCTGGATCTGCTCGATAGCCGGGGCCGAGCGCAGGATGCCATACACGCTCAGCGCCATGCCCCCCGCGTCGACCACCTTGTGGGCGCGGGACACGATGCCCGGCTCCTCGAGGTGTTGTCGCTCCGGCACCGGGAGGAGGGCCACGTTGACGTTGCTTATTCGGTGTGTGACGGGCTCGGCGATGACGCCTTCCCCGCCGTCGTCGAGCTGCAGGCCGTCCGAGAGGGGGTCGATCTTCTCCTCTTGCGTGTCCCCGACGACCTCCTCGAAGATCGAGGTGGACATGCCCTGGAAGCCCGTACCCTCGTCCGAGCCGGCTTCACCAAGGGAGTCGTCGAGCTCCGCGCCTCCCTCGCCAGCGAGAGAGGAGAAGCTCAGCGCGTCCTCATCGTCCACGAGCGGCGCTCCCGGGCTCTGCGCCGCGGGTTTGCTCTCGGGCAGCTCCTTGCCGCACTCGGAGCAGGTGTCCCTCGACGACTCGTTCCAGGCTGCGCAGTAATGGCAGCGCTTCTTTCCATGTCTCACCGGCACGCGCTCTCCTCCGGATCCGGCTCCACCGTCCGGGCCCCTGGTTGGACGGCGGACAGCCCTCTTCGGTCGTTGCGGCCAAGCGTCACAGAATGATCTTGCCACATGGGCGAGGTCGGGTCACGAAAGCGCCAGCGCTCGGTTTTCGGTAGGGTCGAGCCCCACATGGACCAACAAGAGATCCAGATCCCGCTTCCCGTGGTCGGCATGACGCTGCGCGGCGTGTCTGTCGGCGGCGTCTGCACGACCGTCCAGGTGCCCGAGGCTCGCCTGTGCGTCGACTGCGGAATCCTCACCCCGACGGCGGTGCGGATGCCCTTCCTCGCGCTCACCCACGGCCACGCAGATCACGCCGGGGCCCTCGCCTCCTACCTCTCCTACCGGCTGCTGCTGGGCATGGGCCACGCCACCGTCTTCGCGCCCGGCCAGATCCTCGAGCCCCTGAGCAGGATCCTGAGCGCGTGGGAGGAGATGCAGGAGCGTCCTTTCGAGGCCACGCTGTGTGTAGCGTCGCCGGGCGTGGACCTGGCCCTCCGAGGCGAGCTCTTCCTGCGGCCCTTCGAGACCCGACACACCGTGCCCTCGGTCGGCTACACGCTGGCCCGCAAACGGCAGATCCTGCGCGAGGAGTACCGAGACCACACCGGGACCGCCATAGCGAAGCTGCGCAAGGCCGGCGTCGCCGTCACCGAGACCGCCGACGACCCGCTGGTGTGCTTCGCCTGGGACGGCACCCCGGGCGCCATGGCGTCGGACGACTTCGCCCGCCGGGCCAGGGTTATCGTCACCGAGCTCTCCTTCGTGGGGGGGCGGCCCCGCTCGGACCTGGCCGCGGCCCGGGCCGGGCTCCACGCCCACATCGACGAGCTGCTCACCGCCCTGCCCCACCTCGAGTGCGAGATCCTCGTCCTGATGCACCTCTCGCGCAAGCACACGGTCGAAGAGGCCGAGGCCCGCATCCTCGAGCGCTTCCCGCCCGAGTGGCACGACCGGGTATTGCTGATGCACCACCAGGACCGCAAGGCATGAACCCTGTCTTCTCTCTGTGCCTCCGCCCCTCTGTGCCTCTGTGTTGAATCGGCTTGAGGGGTCCAGACGGTGGGTCCTGGCCTCCAATCCCTATTGCCCCCGACCACTCTCTTGATGTAGTAGGGGCCACCGCGCACGGGCGCGGGGAGGCATTGGAGAGCAGCCCGGGTGTACGCCTCGGAGACCACCGACCGAATGCTGCTGCGCCGTTTCCTGGCGCAGCAGCCCATGCGCAGCGCCTACCTGTTGGGCGTGCTCGACCCGGCGTTCTTCCGCTTCACGCGCTGGTTCGCGGCCGCCGAGGAGCCGGGAGACGAGATCGCCGCGGTGGCCATGCTCTACTCCGGCTTCCGCCTCCCCATGCTGATCACCCACGGCGACGCCCACGCCCTCGAGCGGGCCGTCGAGGCCGCGCAGCCGGACATCCCGGAGAAGATCTACCTCCAGGTCGCCCGCGCGCACGACGCGGTGCTCGGCCAGAGCTTCGAGCTCGACGACCTGCGCTCCATCCTCCGCATGGGCCTCACCAAGGAGCGCTACCAGGCAGACGGCGCCAGCTGTGACGGAGTGGAGCCCCTCGGCCATGCCGACACGGCGGCGCTGATGGAGCTCTACCGCACCTACCCGGACGCCTTCTTCGAGCCCTACCAGCTCGAGAGCGGCCACTACTGCGGCATCCGAGAGGGAGATCGCCTGCTCTCGGCCGCCGGCGTGCACACGCTCTCGGCCGAGTTCGGGATCGGGGTCATCGGCAACGTCGTCACCATGCCGGACCAGCGCGGAAAGGGCCTGGCCAAGCGCTGCGTGCACCACGTGCTCCGCGGACTCTTCGAGAAGGTCCCGACCGTCGCCCTCAACGTGCCCGAGCGCGACCACGGGGCCAGGCGCCTGTTCACCTCCATCGGCTTCGAGCAGGTCGAGCGCATGCTCGAGGGCCTCGCCCCGAGGCGGATCTAGGCCCAAGACAAGCGATGTCGGGTAGCCCGGGGTGTTACCAACCCCGGGCCCCCACAGATCCGGACGTGCAGGTTCCACTGCATCCGGCTCCTCGGACGTCACAGGTTCACTAGTAGACCCTAACGTTGCATAACGGCCTCGTGCAGACAGCCGCGAGTGACGGCTATGTG
>CAZQPP010000213.1:0-2622 GCA_964594295.1 uncultured Myxococcales bacterium
GTGGCCGTGCCCGCCGACGAGAGGTCGGCCGGGAGCTGGGACCTCTCGATCATCGCCCACTTCGCGAAGCTCGAAGACGTCGCCCCCTACCTCGCCCCCCCGATCCACCGCGAGTACGTCGACGACTACCTGAAGCCGAAGATGGCCTGCATCAAGGCCTGGAATTTCGAGCGCTAGGTCTCAAGCCTACTGGCTCGGTCGACGGGTGGCGGCGGCGCGCTGACCGGCGCGGGGCGCGGTTTGACAAGGGGTTCCGGCACGAAACAAGGTGTTTCGCTTGCGAAACACGCAGCGTAGGGGCGTCTCGCCTGCGAAACGCCCGCCCCGCAAAACCCTTGTAGATCAGACCTGCTTTCGGCAAGATCCGCACCGCACAATAGGGGCGCGCGATGGGCACGATCAGGATGGCGGGGGTGCCGCGGGTGGTGTGGTGGGGCGTCTTGGTGCTGCTCGCGCCAGCCACCGGGCTGTGGTCGGCGGGGTGCGTCGACGCTGGGACCTTTGCGCCCTCGGACTCGGGGCTCGACCCCGGCCATGGCGGCGATCACGGCGCCGTGGTGGAGGACCCGGGCAGAGATCCGGCGAGCGACGCCGGCGCGGACCCTGGCGCGGACCCTGGCGCGGACCCTGGCGCGGACACCGGGGCCGACCCGGGCGTCGAGGTGCACGACCCCGGCGGCGATGTGGAGGCCGACGCGGCCGCGGACCCGGGCGCCGACCCGGCGGTGGATTCGGCGGGTGAGGACCCCGGTACGGACCCGGGCACCTGCGGCGAAGAGGGCCCGCTGTGCGCCCGGCAGCAGGGTGTGTGCCGCGGGCAGCGCGCCACGGAGTGCGAGGCCGGCGTGTGGACCGAGTGCGGCGCCGAGATCTACGCCCGGCACCCGCTCTACGAGGAGGTGGAGCTTTCCTGCGACCTGCTCGACAACGACTGCGACGGCGAGGCCGACGAGGAGCTGGGCGCCCTCTGTGCTTGTGGCGACGGCCGCTGTGAGGAGGTGCTCGGAGAGGATGGGAGCACCTGCCCCTGCGACTGCGCGACCTGTGGTGACGGGTCCTGCTCTCCCTGCGGCGAGAGCGCGCTGAATTGCCCCGAGGACTGCTGCAGGAGCCCGGAGGGCAGCAGCGGGTGTGGGGACGGGTACTGCCTCGGCTACGCTTGCGGCGAGTCCCCCGAGAGCTGCCCGGAGGACTGCGGCACGGCCTGCGGCAACGGGAGCTGCGACCGGGGAGAGAGCCCCTACTCGTGCGCCCACGACTGCGACCACAGCGTGTGCGGCAACGGGACCTGCGAGCCGGGCGAGAGCTCCGAGAGCTGCGAGGTGGACTGCACCGCCACCTGCGGTGACTGCAAGTGCGCGAAGGGCGAGGGCTACCAGACCTGCCCGGTTGACTGCGGCTACTGCGGCGACGGCTTCTGCAGCACCTGCGAGCACCTCAAGGAGGACGGCGTGCGCTGCCCGGCGGACTGCTGCGACCCGGTCGACCAGGGCTGCGCCGGCCTCGTCGAGGTGTGCCCCGAGCCAGGCGACTGCGACCGGGACGGCTACCCCGACGAGGAAGAGGCGCTTCGAGGCCTCGACCCCAACAACCCCGACACCGACGGTGACGGGCACCCGGACGGCGCCGACAACTGCCCGTCGGTGGGCAACGCGGACCAGGAGGACACGGACGACGACGGCGTGGGCGATGCCTGCGACGAGGCCTGCACGCCGGACTGCGGCTTGCACGAGTGCGGCTCGGACGGCTGCGGAGGCACGTGCGGCACCTGCGCAGAGGCGTTCCGCTGCCGTGCCGGCCGCTGCGTGCCCCAGACCTGTGAGCCCGCCTGCGAGGGGAAGGTCTGCGGGCCTGACGGCTGCGGCGGCGTGTGCGGGGCGTGCGCCCTGACGGAGCCCTGCGAGGAGGGGGGGTGCGTTCCGTGTCAGCCCTTCTGCGAGGGGAAGGCGTGTGGCCCCGACGGCTGTGGCGGCGTGTGCGGGACGTGTACAGGCTGCGAAGGCCCGGCGCCCGAGCTTTGCCGCGCGGACGGCACCTGCCGCGAGATCTGCTGTCCCTCGTGTGTGGACAGGTCATGCGGCCCGGACGGCTGCGGAGGGAGCTGTGGGGTTTGCGACGACGGCAACGAGTGCACCGCGGATCGCTGCAGCGAGGAGGGAGCTTGTGTCAGCGCGGCCGTCGAGGACGGCACGGGGTGTGACGACGGCAGCGTCTGCACAGAGGGCGACGAGTGCCGCGGGGGCGAGTGCGAGCCCGGCGACGCCGCAGACTGCGACGACGGAGAGGAGTGCACCGACGACGGCTGCGACGCGACCCTCGGCTGCATGAACGTCCCCAACACGGAGCCCTGCTCCGACGGAGATGAGTGCACGGTGGGCGACGTCTGCAGCGCCGGCGCCTGCCAGCCGGGCGGCGAAGCGGACTGCGACGACGAGAACGAGTGCACGGCCGACGGCTGCGACGCGGCGAGCGGGTGCACCCACGAGGAGGTGGTCTGCGACGACGAGAACGAGTGCACCAGTGACGGCTGCGACATGACCCAGGGTTGCATGCACCAGGCGGTGGACTGCGACGACGAGAACGAGTGCACGGCCGACGGCTGTGAGCCGGAGACCGGCTGCA
>CAZQPP010000213.1:2722-13021 GCA_964594295.1 uncultured Myxococcales bacterium
GACGAGAACGAGTGCACGGCCGACGGCTGTGAGCCGGAGACCGGCTGCACCCACGAAGCTGTCGACTGCGACGACGCAAACGAGTGCACGCGTGACGGTTGCGAAGCGGCGAGTGGCTGCACCCATGACCCCGCCGTCGGCCCCGGCTGCTGTGCGAGCGACGTGGACTGCGACGACGACAACCCGTGCACGGCCGACACCTGCAACCTCGACACCTATCGCTGCGCCAACGACCCTGCTCCCCTCCAGAGCGTGCCCTGCGACGCTGACGGCGACGGCTGCACCGTCGGCGACGCCTGCGAGGCCGGTGTCTGCGTGAAAGGGAGCCCGGCGGGCTGCGATGACCTCGAGCCCTGCACCGACGACCGCTGCGTGTCCACCGGCGCCCAGACCTTCGAGTGCGAGCACCCTGTCCTGGATGGCAAGTGCCTGATTGGCGGTGCCTGTGGCTCCGCGGGCGCGCCGGAACCCGGCGAGGAGTGCAGCGTGTGCGATCCGGAAAGCGATCCACGCGCCTGGTCCGCCGCCAAAGACGGCGACTCGTGCACCGACGGTGACGGTTGCACGGTGGACGACGTGTGCAGCTCGGGCGCCTGCGAGCCCGGCGCGGTGCCCGGCTGCGCCGACGAGCTCGAGTGCACGAGCGACGATTGTGTGTCCGAAGGCGAGGGTAGCCACCGCTGCGAGAACCCCCTCGAAGCTGGATGGTGCTTGATCTCAGGGGTTTGCGAGACCGAGGGCGCGCTCCAGCCGGGTGACTCCTGCTGGGCCTGCCGGCCTGCGAAGGACCCGGGAGCGTGGAGCTCGCTGGACGACGGGGATGGCTGCGACGACGGCGACCCCTGCACGACCACCGACGAGTGTCTTGGCGGCGCTTGCGCCCCCGGCCCGCCGCGCGACTGCGACGACGCCAACGAATGCACCGCGGAGCGATGCGATCAAAGCGCCCCCGGGGCGAACGAGCTCGGGTGCGTCTACGAGGCCGTCGCGGAGGGCACGTTCTGCGACGCGGGCGGTGGGCCGCGCACGGGCCGATGCTCGTCGGGGGCGTGTGATCTCGACGAGGAGGCGCCCGACGTGACCCTGACGGGCACGACCCCCGCATCTCCCGGGAGCAGCACGACGCCACGGATCGTGGGGACGACGGAGCCGGACGCCGACGTGACGCTCTACACGACGGCGGACTGCAGCGGTGCCGAGGCCGCGAGCGGGACGGCGGACGAAGCGGGGGCGTTCTCGCTGGAAGTGGCGGTGAGCAAGGCCAGCACGACGGTCTTCTACGGGAAGGCGGTGGATGCGGCCGGGAACCAGGGATTGTGTGCTGCCGGCGGCGTGGAGTACGTGCACGAGCCTTGCGGCAACGGCGTCTGCGTGGCGTCGGCTGGCGAGACGATGGAGAGCTGTCCGCAAGACTGCACGCCTTCGGGCTTTGCGTACATACCGCCGGGTGAGTTCATGATGGGCTCACCCTCGGACGAAGCCGGGCGGAACACGGACGAGGGCTCGCAGCGCACGGTGCAGCTCACGCGTGGCCTCTGGATGAAGACGACGGAGGTGACGCAGAGCGACTGGAAGCCGATGCTTGCGGCGATGGGAGGGGTCGAGCCGTCCTGGTGGCCGTGCGGGGACGACTGCCCTACAGACGGCGTGAACTGGTGGGAGGCGCTGGCCTACTGCAACGCGCTCTCGAGCTCGGAAGGCCTGGACGAGTGCTTCACGTTGACAGGCTGCGACGAGAACAAGCCCGGGGAAGACATGGAGTGCACCGGGGTGACGGTGAACGCGACCGACGGCAACCCGCTGCTTTGTGAAGGCTACCGCCTGCCGACCGAGGCGGAGTGGGAGTACGCTGCGCGAGCCGGGAGCACTACCGCGCTGTACACGGGCCCGCTGACGATAGTGGGCGAGAACAACGGTCCGGAGCTGGACGCGATAGCCTGGTACGGGGGGAACAGCGAGGTGAGCTACCAGCCGAGCGCCGATTGCAGCGGTTGGCCGGAGAAACAGCACCCGACGGACAGGTGCGCCACGAATCCGGTCGGCCAGAAGCAGGCGAACGCGTGGGGCCTCTTCGACGTGTTGGGCAACGTGCAAGAGTGGACATGGGACTTCTACGAATACAGCCACTACCAGGTGAGGTTCGAAGCTCTGGCGGGGGCCCCTGACGTCGATCCCCTCGGTCCATCTTCGAGCGAGTACCGCACGACACGCGGTGGCGGCTGGACCATCAGCGCGGCGCGCTCCCGGCTGACGAATCGCGAGAGGGACAAGCCTGGCACCCGCAACGGCGGGCTGGGGCTGCGCGTCGTCAGGACCGCGCCGGCCGCTCCCGCGTGCAGCACCGAGGCCGACTGCGACGACCGAAACGCCTGCACCGTGGACGAGTGCAGCGACACGGCCTGCTACCACAGCCCCGTCGTCTGCGATGACGGTAACCCCTGCACGGTCGACTACTGCGACGCGAGCGCCGGCGGCAGCGGATGCGTGTACGATGCCGCGGTGGCCGCCGGGCAGCTCTGCGATGCCGGGCCGGGCGCAGGGAGCGGAGCCTGCTCAGAAGGGCAGTGTGTGCTCGACCCCTGCGGAAACGGCTCCTGCGTAGCGGCGGCAGGAGAGACGGCGTCGAGCTGCCCTCAGGACTGCGGGCCAGCGGGCTTCGCCTACATCCCGCCGGGTGAGCTCATGATGGGCTCGCCCGCCGACGAGGCCGGGCGCGACTCGGACGAGGGGCCGCAGCGCACGGTGCAGATCACTCGCGGCTTTTGGATGCAGACGACGGAGGTGACGCAGGGCGAGTGGAAGACCCAGCTTACGGAGATGGGAGGGACGGTGAATCCCTCGGCTTGGCCGTGCGGGGACGACTGCCCGGTGGAGAAGGTGAACTGGTGGGAGGCGCTGGCCTACTGCAACGCGCTCTCGAGCTCGGCGGGCCTGGCGGAGTGCTTCACGCTGACAGGCTGCGACGCGAACGCGCCCGGTGAGAACATGCAGTGCACCGGGGTGACGGTGAACGCCGCCGACGGCAACGTGCTGCTCTGCGAGGGTTATCGCCTGCCGACGGAGGCGGAGTGGGAGTACGCCGCGCGAGCTGGGAGCGATGCGGCGCTGTACACGGGCCCGCTGACGATAATGGGCGAGAACAACGGGCCGGAGCTGGACCCCATTGCCTGGTACGGAGGAAACAGCCTGGTGAGCTACCAGGGAGGCTACGGCGGCTGCACCGATTGGCCGGAGAGGCAATACCCGGCGGATAGCTGCGGCCCCCGTCCGGTGGGCGAGAAGCAGGCGAACGCGTGGGGGCTCTTCGACGTGTTGGGCAACGTGTTCGAGTGGACGTGGGACTCGTGGGAATCCAGCTACTACCAGGCGAGGGTGAACGCCCTGGCCGGAGCCGCTGACGTGGATCCCCTCGGCCCGTCTTCGGGCGCCGTCCGCGTGTTCCGCGGTGGCTCCTGGGACGTCGCGGCGCGGCGCTGCCGGACGGCGAGCCGTGAAGACAAGGCCCCAGGCACACGCCAGGGGAGCCTGGGGCTGCGCGTCGTCAGGACCGCGCCGACCGCTCCCGCGTGCAGCAGCGAAGTCGACTGCGACGACCGCAACCCCTGCACCGTCGACGAGTGCAGCGACACGGCCTGCTACCACAGCCCCGTCGTCTGCGATGACGGTAACCCCTGCACGGTCGACTACTGCGACGCGAGCGCCGGCGGCAGCGGATGCGTGTACGATGCCGCGGTGGCCGCCGGGCAGCTCTGCGATGCCGGGCCGGGCGCAGGGAGCGGAGCCTGCTCAGAAGGGCAGTGTGTGCTCGACCCCTGCGGAAACGGCTCCTGCGTAGCGGCGGCAGGAGAGACGGCGTCGAGCTGTCCTCAGGACTGCGGGCCAGCGGGCTTCGCGTACATAGCGCCAGGGGAGCTCCTGATGGGCTCACCCTCGGACGAGCCGGGCCGGGAGACGGACGAGGGCTCGTCCGCGCCGCGGACGGTGCAGCTCACGCGGGGCTTCTGGATGAAGACGACTGAGGTTTCGCAAGGCGAGTGGAAGGCGATGCTCACGGAGATGGGAGGGACCGTGAACCCCTCGAGCTGGCCCACTTGCGGGGACGACTGCCCGGTGGAGCGGGTGAACTGGTACGAGGCGCTGGCGTACTGCAACGCAATGTCGAGGTCTGCGAGCCTGGACGAGTGCTTCACGCTGACGGGCTGCAACAGCAACCCGCCTGGCGAAGGAAAGGAGTGCACCGGCGTGACGGTCAACGCGACCGACGGCAACCCCCTGCTCTGCGAGGGCTATCGCCTGCCGACGGAGGCGGAGTGGGAGTACGCCGCGCGTGCCGGGAGCGCTACCGCGTTGTACACGGGCGCGCTGACGATCGCCGGCGAGAACAACGGACCGGAGCTGGACCCCATTGCCTGGTACGGAGGGAACAGCCTGGTGAGCTACGATGGGGGCTACGCCGGCTGCAAGGACTGGCCGGAGAGGCAGTACCCTGCGGAGATGTGCGGCCCGCACCCGGTCGGCGAGAAGCAGGCGAACGCGTGGGGGCTCTACGACGTGCTGGGCAACGTGTGGGAGTGGACCTGGGACTTCTACGAGTACCACTACTACCAGCAGAGGCTGGACGCCCTCGCGGGCGCCCCTGACGTCGATCCCCTCGGCCCGGCTTCGAGCGACTACCACGTCGTACGCGGTGGAAACTGGACCATCAGCGCGGCGCGCTGCCGGCTGGCGAAGCGCGAGCGGGATCGCCCCGAGACGCGTGGGGGCACCTTGGGGATGCGCCCTGTCAGGACGGTCTCGCCCTAAGGTCTCGCCTTCTTCCCGCCCCCGTAGCGCGCCAGGAACTCCTCCCGGTAGTCCGCGAAGCTGCCCTCCTCGATCGCCTCGTGGCAGCGGCGCATCAGCTCGGCGAGGAAGGTGATGTTGTGGATGGCCACGAGCGTCGTGGCGAGCACCTCGCCGGCGTCGAAGAGGTGGCGGAGGTAGGCCCTCGAGAAGGACTTGCAGGTCGCGCAGGGGCAGGTCGTGTCGAGGGGGTAGAGGTCCCTGCGGTAGCGGCGCTGGGTGACGCGGATGCGGCCCTGGAAGGTGTAGGCGAGGGCGCCGCGGGCGTGGCGGGTCGGGATCACGCAGTCGAACATGTCGGTGCCGTGGCCGACGGCGCAGAGCAGGTCCTCGGGGAGGCCGATGCCCATGACGTAGCGGGGCTTCTCCTCCGGGAGCTCCTTGAGGGTGTAGGAGAGCACCCGGTTCATCTCCTCGAGGCCCTCGCCGACGCTCAGACCGCCGACCGCGTAGCCCGGGAAGTCCATGGCGCGCAGCTCTCGCGCGCAGCGCACGCGCAGGTCCTTGTAGGTCGAGCCCTGCACGATGGCGAAGAGGGCCTGGTCCTCGCGCCCGTGGGCCTCGAGGCAGCGCCGCTCCCAGCGCAGGGTGCGCTCCATGGCCGAGAGGGCCCGGTCGTGGGTGGCCGGGTACTCGACGCACTCGTCGAAGACCATGGCGATGTCCGAGCCGAGGGCCTCCTGGATCTCGACCGAGCGCTCCGGCGTGAGGAAGACCGCCTCGCCGCCCTTCTCGTAGGCGAAACGTACGCCTTCCTCTGTGACCTCCTTCTTGGGCAGGCTGAAGACCTGGAAGCCCCCCGAGTCGGTCAGGATGGGCAGGGGCATGCCCATGAAGGTGTGCAGGCCGCCCGCCTTCTCGACGAGGCCCTCGCCCGGCCGGATCGCGAGGTGGTAGGTGTTCGCCAGCACGATCTGTGAGCCGGTGTCGACGACCTGGGCCGGGGTGAGGCCCCGCAGGGCGCCTTTCGTGCCGACAGGCATGAAGACCGGCGTCTTCACGACGCCGTGAGGAGTGGTCATCGTGCCCGTGCGGGCGGCGGTGCGTGCGTCCCTGTGCCGCACCTCGAAGGTCAGAGGGGGCTTGGGTCTCTCTGGTGCCGACGGGGGGGGGGGGGAGGGGGTCGGCGTAGCCTTTTAGCTGCACCATGCGCGGCGGGCCCACCGGGATGATGTCGTCCACCGCGCTGCGGATGTTGCTGGAGATGAGGACCTCGCCCCGGTTCGCGATGGCACAGAGCCGCGAGGCGAGGTTCACCGCCGGCCCTACCACCGTGTAGGACATGGTCTGGGTGCTGCCCATTGCACCGGCGACGACCGGGCCCGCGGCGATGCCGATGCCGATGTGGAACTGCTCGTGGCCGGCCTTGACGAGCTCCTCGTTCCAGTTGCGCACGGCGCCCTGGATCTCCATCGCCGCGCGGACCGCGCGCACGGGGGCGTCGGGCTGGGAGATAGGCGCGCCGAAGAGCGCCATCATGCCGTCGCCCATGAACTTGTCGAGGGTGCCCTCGTGGCGGAAGAGGATGTCTACGGCCACGCCGAAGTAGGAGTTGAGGAGGCGCAGCACCTCGGCCGGGCCGAAGCGCTGGCTCATGGCCGTGAAGCCGCGGACGTCGGTGAACAGGATGGTGACGTGCCTCGTCTCACCGGCCTGGGTGAACTTGAGCTGACCGGAGACGACCTCTTCTACGAGGTTTGGTGAGAGCAGGCGGGAGAGGCGCTCACGGGCGACGGCCTGCTCGCGCATTTGCTCCACGAGCAGGGTGTTCTCGACGGCGGTCGCGATCTGGACGCCGACCGTCTCCAAGACGATGAGGTCCTTCTCGTGGAAGGTGTTCACGACGCGCGTGGCGTCGAGGGCGAGCACACCTACGAGGTTCCCCGAGCGGGCGGTGAGGGGGACGCAGAGGGCCGAGCGGATCCCCTGCATGATCACGCTCTTGGAGGTGTCGAAGCGGGCGTCGCTGCGCGCGTCCGCGGCCAGGACGCCTTTGCGCTGCTCGAGCACCGCCCGCAGCACCGTGCGCGGCACCCGCACGGACTCCTTCGGGTCTCCCTTTCGGGTCACGACCCCGATGGGGCGCAGGTTCTCGGGGTCGTTGCGGTCCGAGGTGCCTCGCGGGAAGAGCATCAGGACGCCGCGGTCCGCGTCGAACTCCTGGATCAGGAGGTCGACGATGCGCTCGGCCTGATCCTCGAGGGGGCGGTCGAAGCCGATCTCCATCGAGAGCCGCCACGCGAGGCGAAGGCGGTCGTAGTCCTCCGAGAGCATCTCCGGCGAGCCGACCTGGTTCGCCGGCGGGAAGTCGTGGCGGACCTCCCGCTTCCGGATCTGCATGGTGGTAGTGCTGGTCCGGTGCTTCGGGTGCGGCTGCTCGTCGATGGGGTGGTGCTCGAAGGTCAGCCGCGAGTCGCCGACCTGGACGACGTCGCCGTTGTTGAGCTGGGTCGGGACGACGATGCGCTTGCCGTTCAAGAAGGTGCCGTTGCGGCTCCCGAGGTCCTCGACGAGGAACTCCTCCGCGTTCGAGCGCAAGATGGCGTGGCGTTTCGAGATGTGGCCGTCGAGGATCTGGAGATCCGAGTCCGGGCTGCGCCCGATGCTCAGGGCCTGCTCGAAGGGCACGCGCCCGGTCGTCGGCAGGGCAGGGCTCTCGACGATCACCGTCGGCATGAGCCACCTGCTGCCGCCACGGTCGCCTGCACACCCCGAGGCGCACGGGACAGGTCCAAGACCGGCGCCGGTCCCGTGTACCTTTTGTCCTGGTCCAATAACCTGAGCACGTCCTCCACCTGCTCGGGCGAGCCGAGCTCCAACAGCAGGCCTCCGGATTCTTGCACAGTTTCCGCTGCCTTTGCCAGCAAACGGCGGACGTGGTCGAGGCCGGAGCCATCCGAGAACAGAGCCAGCGCCGGCTCGTGCCTGGAGATCTCCGGCTCGAGGCTTTTCGCGTCGCGGGGGTCGACGTAGGGCGGGTTGCTGACCAGCAGGTCGAAGTGGCCGCGGCCCTCGAAGGGGTCCGTGAGGTCGGCGCAGACCAGGGAGACTCGCTCCGAGAGCCCGTGCCGGCGGACGTTCCGGCCGGCAACCTCCAGCGCCTCCTTGCTGATGTCGGCGGCGACCACGCGCACCTCGGGCAGGGTCGCGGCGACCGCGACGGCTACGGCGCCGCTGCCGGTCCCCACGTCCAGCACCCGTGGTGCCCCGTTCCCCTGCTCCAGCCGGTCCCGCAGTCGGTCGAGGGCGGCGTCTACGAGGGCCTCGGTCTCGGGCCGGGGGATGAGCACGTCGGGGGAGACCTCGAGGGTGAGGCCGTAGAACTCCTTCTCGCCGGTGAGGTAGGCGACGGGCACCCGCTCCTTGGCGCGGCGTCCCACGAGCTCCCGCACCTGCGCTCGCTCCGCGGCTCCGAGGGGCATGTCGTGGCGCACGTAGAGGTCGACTCGCGACAGGCCCAGGCCGTGAGCCAGGAGGCACTCGGCGTCGAGGCGGGGTGAGGCGAGGCCGGCGCCGCGAAAGTAGCCGGTGGTCCAGCGCAGGACCTCGCCGATGGTCCAACTGTCGGAGCTCACGGGGTGCCCTCCACGCCCGCGGGGAGCACCAGGTCGAGCAAGCGCTCGAGCACCTCGCGCCGGTCGATCTCGGACACGTGCGTACGAAACGCCGCCGCACCCGGCCGGCCCCTGACGTATGCCATGAGCTGCCCGCGGATCTGCCTGGCAGCCCGCTCCTCGCCGGTGTAGGCCGAGTAGAGGTCGAAGTGGCGGAGCATGGTGGCCCTTCGTTCGTCCCGCGAGGGCTCGGGAGGAGGCAGGGAGGGGGGCGGCACCCCGTCGTGGCGGGTCGCCTCGGCGACAACGCACTGGCGGAAGATCCACGGGTTGCCGATGGCCGCGCGCCCTATCATCACCGCGTCGCAGCCCGTGCGCTCCATCATCGCGAAAGCGTCCTCGGCGCAGCAGATGTCGCCGTTCCCGACCACCGGGATGTCCACGGCCTCCTTGACGCGTGTGATGAGGTCCCAGTCGGCTCGGCCGCGGTAGAACTGGCTGCGCGTGCGCGGGTGGAGCATGAGCGCGTCGCAGCCCTCTCCCTCGCACAGCCGGGCCACCTCCACGGCGTTGACGCAGGTCTCGTCCCAGCCGGCGCGCATCTTCACGGTCAGGGGGATGTGGAGCGCCGGGCGCAGGGTGCGCAGGATGCTGGCGATGAGCTCCGGGTTCTTTAGGAGGGCCGCTCCCCCGGCGCCGCCGGTCACCTTCTTGGCGGGGCAGCCGCAGTTCAGGTTGAGGATGGTGGCGCCGCCGGCCTGCGCCATCTCCGCCGCGCGGAGCATCAGGTCGGGGTGGACGCCGCTTATCTGAACCATCACCGGCCGCTCGGCGGGCAGGTGCTCCATCATGCGGAGGGTCTTTGCTCCTCCGCGCGCGAGGGCGACCCCGCTCAGCATCTCGCCGCAGCCGAGGGATGCCCCTTCAGCCCGGGCGAGCACCCGGTAGGGGAGGTTCGTGACGTTGCACATCGGGGCGAGCAGGAAGCGGTTGCCCAGCTCCACCCCGGCGATGCGCACGCGTTTGAGCGGCAGGCTCCGCCACCAGGCCGACTCGCGCTCGAGGTCGAGGCCGCGCAGGGCGCCGGCGTCGGCCACGTGCGCGAGGGGCTCGGGCGCCGGCGCCGGCGGCGGGAGCGGCGGGCCCTCCCCGGGAGGTCCGGGAGACGGCGTCGACTCTGGAGCGGAGATCTGCATGGGCGGCGATGTAGCCAGCGCACACCGGATCCGCAAGTATGCCGGCCTCCATCCCCGAAAGAACGCGGAGGTCGGATCATGGAAGGGTGGATCAAAGAGCTGAGCGCGCAGCAGCTCTTCGGCAACACGCTGCTCGACTGGGCGATAGCCCTCGCGCTCCTCGTGGGCGTCGTCGTTGTTTTGAAGCTGATCCAGGCCTTCGTCAGGCGCTACGTCCGCGGTCTGGCCAAGAGGACCACCACCAAGCTGGACGACCTCGCGGTCACCCTGGTCGACGAGACCAGGTCCTTCGCGCTGGTTGCCGTCGGCGCCTTCGTGGCGCTCCGCTTCCTGAAGCTGCCCGAAGAGACCGACAAGGTCGTCGCCGCGGTCGCGATCGTCTTGCTGCTCATCCAGGCCGGGATGTGGGCCAGCCGCGCCATCCGCTTCGGCATCGACGCCTTCGTGGACGAGCGCGAGGACGACGACCCGGCCGCGGTCAGCGGCATGGGCGCCATAGGGGTCGTCGCTCGAATCATCTCGTGGTCCGTGATCCTCCTGCTCTGTCTCGCCAACATGGGGGTCGACATCACGGCCCTCGTCGCGGGCCTCGGCGTCGGCGGCATCGCGGTAGCCCTCGCGGTCCAGAACGTGCTCGGCGACCTGCTCGCCTCCCTCTCCATCATCCTCGACAAGCCCTTCATCCGCGGCGACTTCATCATCGTCGG
>CAZQPP010000214.1:0-3299 GCA_964594295.1 uncultured Myxococcales bacterium
CACCAGTGCCGATCTCCTCGGAATCATGACCACTTGGCTTCGGTATCGCCAACGGTGACCACAACGGGAACGGGAGTTGGCGGGCACGGGGACGGGCAGGGGCACGGGCACGGGGGAGCGTGTAGGCGCTATGCGCTACACGCTCCTGGTGCGAGTGCGGCGGCAGGTACCGCTACATCGCGACGATCCACGATCCTGATGTCGTGCAGACGATCTTGGCAGCCATAGCGCTACGCGAGACATCCAGAGCCCCACCCCAGCGTCGCCCGCGCCCTTGCCTTCGTCTGGTTGCTGCGACGCACCAGGCGTCGCCGGCCGAGGTTGGCGGCCTGACTCGTCGTCGCCCCTCGACGCCGCGGCCGGATCCGAGGTAATCTTCTCCGCCGGAAGGAACTCGGAGCGCTGCAAGCTGGGAGGGCATCATCGCCGGCATCGACCAACACGAAGAGCGGCTCCACGCCGAGGGTGAGCTGCGCCACCTGCGCGAGACCGTGCAGAAGATGCGCGAGGCCCTCGAGCAGGCCGCCTCGGAGCGGCGCGCGGAGGCCGTGCAGGCCGTGGCCCACCAGAACGCGGACACGGACCAGTACCGGCGAACCATCTTCACGCTGCGCGAGACCCTCGAGTCCTCCCGGCAGGAGGAAGAGCAGTCGATCATGGACGCCAAGCGCGAGGCGAAGCGGCAGATCGACCACCTCCAGTCCACCGTGCGCTCGCTGCGGGACGAGCTCGAGAAGAACCGGGCGGCGTTCGAGGATCGCCTCGCCGAGGTGCAACGTGTCGCCACGGCGGAGGCGGACAACCTGCGCCGCACCGTCACCGCCCTTCGCGACGAGCTCGAGAGCCAGCGCGTTCGCTATGAGGACCGCATGATGGAAGATCGAGCGCAGGTCGACGGCGAACGGAAGGTGCTCAGGGACACGATCATCGCGTTGAGGAAGGAGCTTGACGACAATGCAGACACCACCCGAGGGTAGCGTCAGCCCGTCCCCGGCCCTCGTAGGCGAGGAGCTCGAGACGCTGCTTGACGAGCTCGGCAGCAGCGGTATGTCCAAGGCCCAGATGCTGCTCGCGGTGTCCAACCGCATGGCGGCCATGGACTCCTTGGACGAGCAGCTCGCGGCCCTCGTCGAGATCACGGTGCGCCTGACCGGCGCCGACCGCGGCTCGCTCTTCTTGAACGACAGCTCCACCGGCGAGCTCTACAGCCGCATCGCCCACGGCCTGCGCACGCGAGAGATACGGGTGCTCAACACCAGCGGAATCGCGGGCGCGGTCTTCCACTCCGGCGAGGGAGTCATCATCGCCGACGCCTACGAGGACGAGCGCTTCGAGGCGGCCATCGACAGGAGCACCGGCTACAAGACCAAGACCGTCTTGTGCGCCCCGATCCGCACCATGCGGGGAGACGTCATCGGGGTCATCCAGGCGTTGAACAAGAAGGCAGGGGAGTTCACCGAGCCGGAGCTCGCCACCCTCGAGTCCATCGCCACCCAGGCCTCGGTCGTGCTGCAGGCCTCGCTCTACGTGGAGCGCATGGAGCGCGCCCGGGAGCAGGAGGCGGACTTCTTGAGGATCGTCAGCGAGGTCTCCTCCGAGATCCAGCTCGGCCCGCTGCTCCAGAAGATCATGGACGCGGTCACGCGCATGCTCAACTGCGAGCGCTCGACCCTGTTCTTGAACGACGAGCAGACAAACGAGCTCTACACCGAGATCGGCCAGGGCCTCGGCGCCACCAGAATCCGCTTCCCGAACCACCTCGGCATCGCCGGCACGGTCTTCACCACCGGCGAGACCGTCACCATCCCCTACGCCTACGCGGATCTGCGCTTCAACCCCTCTTTCGACAAGCAGACCGGCTTCTTCACGCGCTCGATCCTCTGCGTCCCGGTGGTGAACAAGGACGGCAAGACAATCGGCGTGACCCAGGTTCTGAACAAACGGGGCGGCCCCTTCACAGACGACGACGAGGCGCGCCTCAGGGCCTTCACCGCGCAGATCTCCATCGGCCTCGAGAACGCCAAGCTCTTCGCGGACGTTCAGAACACGAAGAACTACGTGCAGAACATCTTGGAGTCGATGAGCAACGGGGTCGTCACGCTCGACGCCGAGAGCAAGGTCGTCACGTGCAACACCGCGGGCCTGCAGATCCTCCGGGCGAGGACCGACGACATCGTCGACAAGCCGGTCTCGGACTACTTCACCGGCGACAACAGCTACGTCGTGACCCTCGTAGACGACGTGCTCGAGGCCCGGGAGGCTCGCTACCGTGTCGACACCGAGCTCACCCTCGAGGGCGACACCGTGTCGGCGAACCTCACCGCCCTGCCGCTCACGGGCGGCGAGGGCGAGGAGCTCGGCGCCCTGCTGATGATCGAAGACATCAGCAGCGAGAAGCGTATCAAGAACACGATGTCGCGCTACATGGACCCGGCGCTGGCCGAGCAGCTCATGGAGAGCGGGGAGAGCCTCCTCGGCGGCCAGTCCAGCGTGTCGACGGTCCTCTTCTCCGACGTGCGCAGCTTCACCACCATGACCGAGGAGCTCGGCGCCCAGGGCACGGTCGCCCTGCTCAACGAGTACTTCACCGTCATGGTCGAGTGCATCCAGAAAGAAGGAGGCATGCTCGACAAGTTCATCGGCGACGCGATCATGGCGGTCTTCGGCACCCCGCTGCCCCACGAGGACGACGAGGATCGCGCCATGAGGACCTCCATCGAGATGATGCGGGAGCTCCAGCGATTCAACGAGGCGCGCGCCTCCCACGGCCTGCGCCCAATCGACATCGGCATCGGCATGGCCACGGCCAACATCGTCAGCGGGAACATCGGCTCTCCCAAGCGCATGGACTACACGTGCATCGGTGACGGCGTGAACCTCGCCGCCCGCCTCGAGAGCGCGTGCAAGCAGTACGGCTCGCACATCCTGGCCTCCGAGGGCACCGTGAGCCGCCTCCGCGGGACCTACCGCACGCGGGAGATCGACCGGGTGGTCGTGAAGGGCAAGACCGAGCCCGTGGCCATATACGAGGTGCTGGACTATCACACCAAGGAGACCTTCCCCAGCATGTCGAGCGTGCTCGGCCACTTCCGCGACGGCATCGAGCGCTACCGCTCGCGGGTGTGGGGAAGCGCGGAAGAGGCCTTCGAGCAGGCCCTCAGGGCCCACCCCGAGGATCGGCCGAGTCGCATGTACATCGAGCGCTGCGCCTACTACCGGGAGAACCCGCCGCCCGAGGACTGGGGCGGCGAGTGGACGATGACCACGAAGTGATGGCCGGGGGAAAGGTGGGCCCGGTC
>CAZQPP010000214.1:3320-13007 GCA_964594295.1 uncultured Myxococcales bacterium
AGCGCGAGGAGCTCGAGGACCTCGTGCTCGATCTGCAGCACGACCTCGGCAAGTACCTGAGGCTCCCGGTGGCGATGCTGCCGGCGGCGGCGGGGAGCGACGAGCTGCGTGAGGCGGTCTGTGAGGGAGCCTTCCGCACCCGGCGGGGCCCGGCTGGGGTGCGCGCGGCGCAGGAGATATGGGACGATCTCTGCGCCGAGGCTGCCGGACGCCTGGACGCTTTCGGTGCGTGGGAGAGGGCAGGGCGCGCGCTCAAGCAGGCCCTCGAGCTGGGCGCGCGGGCTCGCTCGGGCGCGGCGCTGCCGCCTCGAGAGGAGCTCCTCGCGCAGCTCTCGGAGGTAGCAGCGGCGGCGGCCGAGCTGCTAGCGGAGGTGCGTGATGCCGGCTAAGCCCCAGGTCCTCGTCGTCGACGACGGGGAGAGCTACGCGGCCCTCGTCGCAGAGAGGATGCCCGAGGTGGACCTCGTGCGTCCCGGGGGAGCGGCTTCTCTGCGTCTCGAGGACGGCCCGAGCGCGCTCTCCTTCCTCGAGCGGAGCCGGCCGGAGGTCGACGTCGTCCTGCTCGACATGAGCTTCGACATCCCACCCGAGCGCCTGCTCGAGGTCGCGCCCGGCCTGAGCCCGCGCCGCACCCGCCGCTTCCAGGGGGTGGCCATCCTCCGGGCGATCAGGCGGCGCTTCCCGGATCTGCCGGTGGTGCTCTTGACCAGCGAGGAGCACCTCTCCCTCGTGGACGCCGACAGCGATCTCGCCGCCGAGTCCATGACCTACCTGCTCGACGGCGAGGACCTCGACGCCCTGCGCATCCGTATCCACGCAGCCGTGGCCGAGGCGGCTCTCGGGCTCGAGGACGCAGGTGTACTCTGGGGGCGCCACCCCTCCATGCGTGCCGTGAGGCGGCGCCTCGCCGTCCTCTCCAAGGGCACGATGCCGGTCATCATCGAAGGAGAGACGGGGACCGGCAAGTCCTACCTCGCCGAGGAGTTCGTGCACCGGAACAGCGGCCGCTCCGGCGCCTTCGTTCCCGTCGACCTCTCCTCCCTCCCGCCAGACCTGGTGCCGGCGCACCTCTTCGGGGCCGCGCGCGGCGCCTACACGGGAGCGGTGGCGGAGCGCAAGGGCGTCTTCGAGACCGCCAACAGGGGCACTATCTTCTTAGACGAGGTGCAAAATGCGCCCCTCGACGTGCAGAAGCAGCTGCTCTTGGTGCTCCAGGACCGGCGCGTGAGCCCCCTCGGCTCGTCGAAGCAGGTCCCCGTCGATGTGAAGGTCATCGCCGCGAGCAACACCCCGCTCGCCGACTCGGTCGCGGCGGGGCGATTCCGCGCGGACCTCTACATGCGCCTCGGGCCTCCCATGCGCGTGCGCATCCCACCGCTCCGCGAGCGAATGAGCGACCTGAGCGCCTTCGTGCGGCACTTCGTGGCGCGGGCCGCCCGAAACGATCCGGTCCGAGCGCTCATCGAGGAGCTCGGCGCCGCCGTCGGGGCGGGCGGCCTCCGGACGGGCGAGGGGACCGAGCTGCAGCTCGTCGTGGGGCGGCCTTGCGGGCGGGGCGTTGCCTCCGGATGGGTCGTCCTGGTTGTGCCCACCCCTGCCTGGGAGCTCCTCAGATCCCACAACTGGCCGGGCAACGTGCGCGAGCTGATGATGGTCGTGCAGAACATGGTGACCTTCACCCTCGTGGGCGCCCTCGACGCTCTTCGCGCTGGGCTGAGCCTGGAGTCCCCGCGCCTGCAGGTCGACCCGGGGCTCGTCGGGGAGCTCGTGGGCGGCCAGCCGGCCGTGCCCGAGCCCGCAGAAGACCCGGCCGCGGCGCCCCCGGAGAGCGCGTACCGAGTCAGGGTGAGCCCGCGCCACGCCCTGAGCGCAGTGTCGAGCGACCTGGAGCGACAGGTCTACGAGTACATGTTCGCCCGCACCGGCGGAGACCTCAGCCGCATGGCCGAGCTCCTCCTCGGCGACCCCGGGAGATCCCGGGCCGTGCGCCTGCGCCTGAACCAGCTCGGGCTCAAGGTAAGAGAGCTGAGGCGGCGATGAGCGACCGGAGCGCGACCCCTCCCCGCGTCCTGATAGTCGAGGACGGCGACGAGTACCTCGAGAACCTGAGCCGCTTCGTGACCGGGCCGGTCTACGTGCAGGCCCACGACGGCGCCGCGGCTCTCGAGGAGCTGGCGAGGGGTGAGGTGGATCTCGTCTACCTCGACATGCGCTTCGACCGCATCCCCCGCGAGGACCTCCTCGGCGACCACGCGGCGGCCGCCCGGCAGCACAACGGTGACTCGAAGCGCGCCTGGCGCTACCTGCAGAACCACCAGGGCCTCTTCATCCTCGACGCCATCCGCCGCGCCGGCCACGGCGGCGTGCCGGTCATCCTCGCCTACGACTTCTCCCGCGAGCGCCAGCGCCTCGAGCACCTGCAGAAGAGCCATCCCCTGCTGCGCTGGGTTCCGGACGCGGTCACCCCCGAGGAGATCCACCAGCTCATGGATCAGGCGATCGAGGACGCCCGGGGTTGAGGTTCAGCTCGCCCTTGTCGAGGGGCAGCGGCGGCGGGCGCCTCCCGTAGAAGAGGTCGTCGAGCTTGAGCAGGGCGTGGCGCGCGGCTCCGGAGCGAGCTGCGGCCCAGCGCACGACGTTGTGGGCGGCGCTGTCCGGGTGCGAGTAGGGGCAGGCGGCCATGCAGCGCCCGCAGTCGGTGCCGAGGCGGTTCCAGAGGCGGAAGCAGGAGTCGGGGTCCACGACCCAACGCAGCGCCGAGCCTCCCTCGGGGAGGCGCTCGCCCGAGGGGATCGCGCCTGCCGGGCAGACCTCGGCGCACTTTTTACAGATCGAGCAGAAGTGGAGGAGCGATCTGTTGTCCGCGGGCCGGTCCGGCCGCATCGGCAGCTCGGTGGTCACGACGCCGACGCGCACCCGGGGTCCGAGGCGGGGTGTCATCACGAGCCCCATGCGGCCTATCTCGCCGAGCCCCGCGTCGCGGGCGACGAGCGGCGCGATGACGCGGTAGTTGCCGTCGACGTGCGCCCGCGCGGGGTAGCCCCAGGAGCGGATCGTTCGGGCGAGCTCTATGGAGATCCTGGCCGCGGCGACGTACTGCCGGGCCGACTCCACCACCACCGGCGCCAGGGGCGCGTGGCGCATGGCGGCGTGGCTCATCTCGACGGTGAAGGCGAGGGCGTGGGTGTGGCCCAGGTGGATCGGCTCGCCGAAAGCTCCGCTCCCGCGCCCCACGTGGGTGTAGACGTGGTGAGGCTGAAGCTCGGCGGCGCCGGCCGTCACGGCGCCCGCGCGCAGAGCGAGGGCCTTCAGAGTCGCTGTCGCTTCTTCGGCGGGCAGAGGCCGCCGCGCGTCGGCGACGGGGCCGTCGACCTCGTCCCGCGTCGCCTCGCAGATCGCGAAGGAGGCCTCCGCGGCGGCGAAGAGGGCCGGCTCCGCGAGGCTGGCACGCTCCGAGAGCAGGCCCGGCAGGGCGCGGGTCTCGTCGTCGCCCGCCCGATTCTCCGGGCGCATCTCGTAGTAGGCCTGGTGCTCGGGGGAGCCCGGCCGGAGCCGAGCCCGCGCGAACATGGTGTCGCGCTCGTCCACGCGGCCCTCCGGCGAGCCCGAGGGCTCTGCATTGCGGCCGACGGGCCAGAGCCAGGCGATCACGGCGGCGAGCCCGACGCCGAGGAGAACGCCGGCCACAAGCACGCGCAGCTCCAGCGGCAGGGCCAGCGCGCCAAGCAGCGGGGCTGCTCCGATCAATGCCGAGGAGAACGCCACCTTCGCGGCGCGCGGCTCCCGCTCGCGCAGCGACACCGAGCCGAAGCTCAGCAGGCCCAGGGGCCACGCCGCTCCGAGGGCGGCGAGCAAGATGGTCGCGGCGGTGGCCACGGCGCACAGGCTACCACGGGCAGGCGCGGCAATGGGCTACCTGGCGCCCGTGACGATCCGGAATGACACCACACCGGCCGGGCCGGCGGGCCCGTCCGCACCGTCCCTCCCGTCTGCGCCGTCCCTCCCATCCGCGCCGTCGGGGCCGTCGGGGCCGTTCATCCCGTCCATGCCGTTCCTGCCATCCATGCCGTTCCTGCCGCTGGGCTTGTAGGCGTATTTGCCTCCGCACTGACCGCTGTAGGCGCTGCCACCTCGGCCGCCCTTGCCTCCCTTTCCGCCGGGGCCGCCTGTGCCGCCCTTGCCGCCGCGTCCTCCTTTGCCGCCGCGTCCTCCCTTGCCGCCGCGTCCTCCGGGCCCTCCAGCTCCTCCCCAGCTGGCTATGAGCTGCTTCAACTGCACGAGCGCCATCCTCGTGCAGTCGGGACTCTTCATGCACACGACAGTGACCTCCACCGGGCCGCCCTGCCCGCCAGGTCCTCCGTCCGTGCCGTTCGTCCCGGGGCCTCCGTCGGTACCGGGCGTACCTGAACCCCCGGCGGTGCCATTGCCCCCCGCCGTCCCGGGGCTGCCGCTCGATCCTGGTGTCCCGAAGCTGTAGCACGATGCGCTGGTGCCACCCATTCCGGGCAGACCGTCCATCCCACGCATCCCGTTCATGCCGTTGGCTCCTGCGCTTCCATCTCTGCCCGGCCTGCCGGGACGCCCGTTCCTGCCTGCCACGCCGGCCCCGCCACGGCTCGCGAGGACCACCGCCTGCGAGCCCGACATTGGGAGCACGAAGCTGATCCGCCCATCTTTGCCCCGAACCGGCGGGCCGGCGACTACGTGGAACACGTAGAATGGGGGGCTGACTTCGACCCTGACGTCCAGCGCCGGCCCGCGCCCTCCGCGATCCCCGGCGAACAACACGGGCTTGGGTCGTTCGAGCTCCAGGGGAAGGTCGACGTGGAGCAGCTCTACGTCCTTCCAGACAGGCACAACGCTGTAGCGAGGCCCACGGTGGGCCAGTCGAAGCGCTTCACCCATGGGCAGGCCGGTGGCGAGGTGAAGCACCCCGTCTTCGTCTATGCTCTGACCTGGATCCAGCATCTTCAAGGCACCAGCGTCGACGCAGGGAGAGGGATCCCGCGCCTCGACAGGCGCACAGAAGGTAATGGGCCGCGAGACGCCAGACACCTCGAAGAGAGCCCGGCCTGCAAGCTCCATGGACGGGAGCAGCGTGTCTCCCGACCTCTCGGGCGCCGGGCGGGCGAAGACCTGCACCGCCTGCCGTTGGACATCCTGACGGACTACGATGGTGGGCAGCCCGCCATCCCCTGGCTCGTACCAGCCGCGCTTGACCGGGGAGGCTTCGAGGTCGACCGGGTTGCGCCCGAGCCGGAAGACCATCTCCACCACCTCGTCGACGTTGGCTCTTACTTCCTCAAAGGGCGAGGCCTCGGCCGCCAGGCGAATGCTCCGCCGCGCAGCGTGGCGTCTGAGCGCGCGATCTCCCAATCGTATGGCGAAGAGATCGAGCAGAGAGGAGTCGCGCATCGTGTCGATGAAGCCTCTGTCCACGCGCTGACCCCGCCAGAGGCCCCGCCCGAGCTCCAAGCCTTCGAAGAGCTCCTTCGCCAGCCGCCGCCTCTCGGGCTCGACGTCCTCGTCGCGGCTTCCAGCCTCGAGCGCGCGCCTGAGCTCCGCGTCGTAGGTTGGAGAGAATGAAGCGCGCTCAGGTCTCCCGAGGAGAACCTCCTGCACAGCGCCAAGGCGGGACAGCTGCCACTTCTCCCGCCCGTCTCTGTGAAGCACATCCAGGTAGAGACGGCCCAGCTCGTCCAAGAGAAGCGAGGCGCTCGCGGGCTCGAGCGAGAGAAGCATCAGCTCGACGCAGCCCTTCCAGGCCTTCACCTCGACCACGCCGTCATCGAGGCCTTCGACGAGATCCTCGATGGCGCTTTCGCCTGGCTCGTGCTTGCTGAGCGGGCCACCTGGGGCTCGGAGATCGCAGACGGAGACGTCGGCGTATTCCTGGCCGAGGTAGTGGACCAGCGCACCTCCGAGGGAGCGCTCCGCATCCCGTGCGAGCTGGGCTGGAGAGTAGGGGTAGCTGGCAAACCTCGGAGCGCACGCGCCACAGAGGAGCGCAACACACGTCACCAATAGAAACGCAGATGGCCTGGACACAAGCTCGCCTTGCCTGGGTTGAGATCGTCTGGATCGGTGCCGGTTTGCACCGTCAGCGCACTGGTGCGAATCCTGGTCAACGTGATCATCCGCGTGCACCGCGAGCGCCGTGACCTCTCGACGATGACCGGGACGCAGGCTCCGGCGCAGCGCTCTCCGGCCTACCTGTCGATCAGGCGCACCTCGACGCAGACGTCGTCGTCAGGATCTACGGAGTCGACCAGGTCGGGCGAGATCTCCTGCTCGGCGGCCTCGGCGTCACCCATGACCATGTCCTCGAAGCCGCCCTCGAGGTCGTCGCAGCCGCTGTCCGGGATGCCGTTGGGGCCCCTGCTGATCAGGATCATGTGACCCTCTTCCACGATCACGACCTCGTAGGGGTTGTCCCAGTAGTCGTATGACGGGTCGCGAGAGCCCTGGGACTTGAAGTTGGTGTGGACCCAGTTCTGGAAGTCCTCGTGGTAGCTCACCTGGGGGATCTCGCCGGTCGACTCGTAGTCGGTGATCATGCGGTCGGCGTAGCGGCCGAGCTCCATCTTCACGACCATGCGCTTGACTTTGCCGATCTGCTTCCTGGCCATGCCCATGGGGTTGCCGCCGGTGGCCGCTACAGCCACGCCGCCCAGCACCACGAAGGGGAGACCGATCTTGAGTAGCTTTCCCATGCTCCTTACCTACTGCCTGGCCGAGCGCCGAGAGTGGAGGCTTTTCACGAGGTTGACCTGTGTGCTCCGTCGCTGGCTACCGAGCTATGCCGGCCATTCAACGCACTGACTCGAGACGAAGACCTACACCGGCTGAAACCCACGCGCACCATTAACATGCGCGCCAGCGGCTGGGCAAGGAGAGGCCCGCCGCGGCAAGCAACTTCGCCTAAAGCCCGTGCGAGGGCGTCCGATGATCCGGTTGTCTCCGCCGATCCTCCGAGGGGATCGCGCCGCTGCAGAAAGGACTGATGGCAGCTCTCGAACCAAGCTCTCGCCACCCGGGCACCGCGCAGCGCCGCGTCGCGCGCTCGGCACGTTCGGCCGCGAAGGTGTTGGTTGTGGCGATCGGGCTCTTGTTGGACCTCGGTCCGGGTGCGATGCAGGCGCCGGTGCACGCCAGCGCCGCGAACGTGCGCGGGGAGAGGGTGTCTGCCACGCAGCGGTCGCGACAGGCGACCCCGCGCGTTGCTCCCGAGCGCTGCACTACGCACGCCCAGTGCAGCGACGGCGACCGATGCACTCTCGACCGGTGCGTTCGGGGCAGCTGCGTCTACCCGAGGCGTTCGTTCTGCTGCTCGACAGACGCTGACTGCGACGACGCGGACGCCTCGACCGCGGACACCTGCCGGCGCTGGAGCTGCGTGCACGAGGGGCTGTCGGCTCGATGACGGGAGCGTCGCCTGCCAGGCGATGCCACGTTTCGTAGACTGGTGCTACGAAAAACAACTCCGCCTCCCGGTCTGGCGGGGTGGTGTTGGTGTTTTATCGTGTGAAAACAATGCGTTGAGTGGGTTGGCACGCTCCCTGCTCTTGTGCTCGTCGCCTTCCACGGAGCCCTACGATGAGCGCACGAGCCCCACTCTTCCCCGCCACTGTCACCCTCTTCACCCTCCTCCTCTTCTCAACGTGCTTCGCCCCGGGGCTCTCTCATGCGATCGAGCTCCGCGGGGTCACTGTCGACGGCGCCGCCGTCGACCCCGAGCAGATCCCCCAGCTCTCCCACCACGTCGAGGTCGCCATCCACGACGAGGTCGCGGCCACACGGCGCCTCGTCCAGCTCCGAAACGACCACGACGCGGAGATCGAGGTGACCTGCAGCCTCCAGCTCACGTCCAATGAGGTCATCGACGGCTTCTCCTACTGGAACGGAGAGGAGCGCGTCGTCGGCGAGGTCTTGGAGAAGGCCGCGGCCCAGAAGGTCTACGAGGAACTGACCGGCGTGCAGCGCGACCCCGGCCTCGGCGAGCAGGTGGGCAGCTCCTTCCGCTTCCGCGTCTACCCGGTCAAGCCCGGCGAGACCAAGCCCATCGAGGTCGACAGCGTGACCACCCTCGAGCTCCGCGCCGGCGTCGTCGAGTACGTCGTGCCGGCGGCCAACCTGCCGCGCGCAGGCTCTTTCACCTTCCGCGCGGACGTCACCGACGACCTGCCCATCGAGGACCTCGAGGTGCCCGGCACGCAGGCCGTGGTGACCCGCCTCGGGGCCCGCCACGTTCGGGTGAGCTTCGAGCGAAGCGTCACCGCCGACACTCCGCCCGAGCCCGTGCTCCTGCGCTACCGCCTCCGCTCGCAGGAGCACTCGATGCGCATGGTCACCTACCGCGACGAGGGCACCGACGGCAGCTTCATGCTGCGCATCGCGCCGAAGGAGATCGTCGACGACTCCGAGGTGGTCGGCCGCGATGTCGTCCTGCTCGTAGACATCTCCGGCAGCATGGGCGGCCTGCCGCTGGCCCAGACCCGCGCGGGGGTGGAGCACATCCTGCGCCGCCTCGGCCCCACGGACCGCTTCGAGGTGGTCCCCTTCGACGACGAGGCCGTCCCCTTCTACGGCGGCCTCCAGCACGCCACCGCCGAGACCGTGGCCGACGCGGTCACCCGCGTCCAGGCGCTGCGCTCGCGCGGCGGCACCAACATCCTGGGCGGCCTTCAGGTCTCGCTCTCCCTCCTCTCAGAGGCTGACAAGTCGCGCCCCCGCGCCATCGTCTTCCTCACCGACGGCCAGGGCAACAACCCCGCCGAGGTGGTGCTCGCCCACGTGCGCCGGCACTCCTGGGGCGTGCGCGTCTACACCTTCGGCGCGGGCGGTGGCGTCAACCGGCCCTTCCTCACCCGCCTCGCGAGCGACAACCGCGGCATCGCGACGATGATCTCGAACGAGCGCGAGATCGAGGGAGCCATGAAGGCCGTCTACGAGCGCATCGCCATGCCCCTCATGGTCGACCTCGAGCTCGACTTCGGCGACGCCCGGGTGCACTCGGTCTACCCGAAGCAGCTCCCCGACCTCTACCGTGACTCCGAGGTCGTGGTCTTCGGTCGCTTCCGCGGAGAGGGTCCGGCGACAATCCGCCTCGCCGGTCAGCTCGCCGATGAGACCTCGGAGCTCGAGCTCGAGGCGGAGCTCCCGAAGCTCGCCCCGCGCCACGCCTGGATCGAGAAGCTCTGGGCCAAGCGCCGCGTCGACCACCTCCTCGACACCATCGCGCTGCGCGGCGGAGACGAGCTCGTGTCCGAGGTGACCCGCCTCGGGATAGTCTACGACCTCGTCACCCCCTACACCGCCTTCCTCGCCGTGCCCGAGTCGCTCAAGACCGACGAGGTCAAGGCAGCCATCCGCCGCGGCACGAGGGGCTACGACCGGCGGCTCGTGGACTCCATGAAGGGTATCCGCCTGAGCCAGTCCCACATCCCGCCTGGAGACCCGGTCCTCACCGTCGCCGCCCCCGCCGACGCTCAGAAGGTCGTCGCCTACTTCCCCTTCGGGCTCACCCTCCCCATGCGCTACGACCCCATCCGCGATCGCTGGGCGGTGCGTTTCCTCGTGCCGAGGGACGTCACGGACGGCACCTACACCATCCGCGTGCTCATCGTCGAGGCCTCCGGCCGGAGCCGCTTCAAGAGCATCGACTACGTGATCGACGGCACCGCTCCC